>JAUWLU010000275.1 GCA_030613545.1 Desulfuromonadales bacterium | reverse complement strand
TCCGGTCAGGGTGCCGCCGTTCAGGCTGGCGCGAAAACGCAGGCCGGGGGCGTCGCCCAGCAACGAGAACCACAGTGGCGAGACCCGCACCTGGCGCAGCGGCAGGGAGCGACCGTAAGGTTCGGCAAAGGTCAGATCCAGCTGGCTGCAGGCCAGCCCGGGGGGAAAGAGCAGCTGCGGGGGGGAGAGCTGCGCCTGCAAACCGTAGCTCTGAGCGAGCTCCAGCTGCAGGCGGGCTTGCAGGGTGCGACTGGGAAAGGCCGAGTAAAAGCTGATCAGCGCGGCAATAGCCAGCAGCAGCGGGGTAAGCAGCCACCAGCCCAGACGATCACCGAACAGGCGGCGCAAGGAAGCAGTGCCGATCATGAACTCCTCCGATAGCTGGCAAAGGTTATCACCACATCGAGCAGGTTGCGGTCATCGAAGCGCGGCTTGATGCGCAGGGTTTTTACCAGCATCGGCGCCGGTGCTTTGTCGGCGGCAAAAAGAAGTTGCACCAGCTGATTGAGGCGGATTTTTTCCAGTTTGACCTCGACCGCTTCTTCGCGAAAGCCTTCCAGGGTGGCGGCCGGTTGCGGCCGCATGGCGCCCAGGCTGTCGCGCCCGGCCAGGCGGATGCTGGCCGCTTCAACGAAGGACAACAGCGAAAAGTCGCCGCCGGAGGCCAGACGGCGCTCGCTGGCGGCCAGTTGCTGTTGCAACTGCCGGTATTCCTGGCCCAGTTGCCGAACTTCGGTCAGCTGCCGTTGTCGCGAAGCGATTTTAGTATCGAGACGCTCAAGGGCTGCTCGATAGGGGGCGACGATGCCGAACAGGACGAGCAGTACGGCGACGATCAGGGCGCCCGCCAGCAGCGTGAGCCGTTCTCGCTGGCTGAGCTGGTTGAACTGATTCAGATTCATGGCTTTCCCCCCCCGCTGAAGGTGAGGTTGAGACGAAAATTGATGCGCTGGTTGTCGATGCTGGTCTTGGCATCGCTGATCTGGGCTTCGCCAAACAGAGGAGACTGCTCAAGGCTGCGGGCGATGCGGTTGATATCGTCGTAGGAATCGGTGGAGCCTTCCAGACGCAGGCCGTCGGCGCCGTAATTCAAATGGTCGATGTCGACACGAATATTTTTCGGCATACGGGCGGAAATTTCCTGCAAGACGGCCAGGGCCGAACCGCTGCTGCCGACCCCGAGCAGCCGTCCCTTGCTGCGCAGTTGACCGATGGCCTGGCGCATCTGCAGGGGAATGTCGACGATGGTCTGGGCTTCGGGCAGGGTGTCGCGGAACTGGGCGGTCAATTGCTGCTGCAGAGCCTCGGCCCGGTTCGCCCTGTGGGCGTAGCCAAGCCACGCCGAACCGCCGGCGATGGCAAGCGTCAGGGCCAGAATCGCACCGGCCACCAGCAGGTTTTTCTTCAGCGCCGCCCATTCGCCCTTCAGGGCAAAGGCGCCGCGGCGAAAGTTGCCGCCGTCCTCGCGATCATGGCGCAGGGCGCGCCAGGCCAGGGTCACTGCCGGCAGAAATTCGGCAGCCACCGGTTGCCCTGCCAGCTTCCAATCGGGGATCTCCGCTTGCTCACCCTGCTGGCGTAGGGCTTCAACCAGGGTTTGATCCGCCTGGGGGCCGAGCAGATAGAGGGGGAGTCCGCTCAATCGATGCTGGGCCTGCAGCATGCGGCTCTGCTGCAGCAGCCAGGCGGATCGCTCAGAGCCGGATGGAATTTGCGAAAAGAGCCGGTAATCGGCGGTGTGGCCCTGCTGCAACAGGGCGACGACGGTTTCCTGCTCGCGAAGCAGGGCGACTACCGCCGTTTCGCAGCGCTCGGCCAGGGCCTGAGGCATGGCGAAGGGAGCCAGGTCGAGTAGCTGCAGGGGAATTCTCTCGGCCTCGAAGGGTTCCAGAAATGCCGCTACCGCGCCTTCCGGTACGGCGCTGGCCGCCACCCGGCAGCCCTCCTCCTCCAGTTGCCGGGCATGGGTCTCAATGATGCAATCCTGCTCGGCAACGGGCAACTGAGCGGCCATGGCGAAGCGCATGGCTCCCTCGATCTTTTTCGGATCGTCAAAGGGATAGTGCAGCCAGCGGGAAAAACCGGCTGCCGCCGGCAGGGCCGCAGCCAGACGGTCGCCGTAGATGCGGGTGTCTCCGGTTAATTCGCGCAGCGCCTGGCGCAACTCCGTCTGGTCGGACCAGGGGCGTTTGTCGGTGGCGAGGAGCTGCGGGCCGTCCGTGTCGTAACCGGCAATGGCCAGCCGTACCCAGCCCCGGTCGATGTCGATGCCGATAAATCGTTTATCCATGAGCGGTCAATCAACCTTGAAATAGAGGATTTGGTTTCCGTCCTTTTTAATGTCGGCCTTCAGGGTGCTGTTGCCGCTGCCGGTTTCGGCCCAGGCCGTCACGCGATAGCTGGAGCTGTTGACCTTGACGTAACGGAATATGAAGCCGTAGCTCTGTTCCAACTCCGGCAGTTCCTTAAGCTGGCGAATGGCCGTCAACGGAGCCTGCTGGCGGGCGCTGACGATGGCCGCGGCCGCCTCCGACGCCATTTCGTCGGCCAGGGCCAGCAGCAGTTCGCGACTGGCGGTGTTGACGTTAACCAGTCGGTCGCCCCAGATGGTGACATGGGGGACGAGCCGTTTCAACAGTTCCGGTGAAAAGCCCCGTACCCTTAGCAGTTCCTGCAGCTCGTCGAAGGGACCGTTCTTGATTCGGTAAGGGCTGGCCAGACCCTGATAATAGTCGTTTTCGGCCCCCAGGTCTTCGGGGTCGTCGTCCGGGTCGAGCCAGTCGATCAGGGCTGCGGTCAGATCGGCGCCCTCGTTGATCTCCAACTTCTCAAACAGGCGCAGCATTCGTTCCTTGATGACCACGTCGGTGTTGCCCTGGCTGGTGACCAGCC
>JAUWLU010000206.1 GCA_030613545.1 Desulfuromonadales bacterium | reverse complement strand
TACGTTTCGACCATCGCCACCCCGATCACCGACGCCTGCGCCGAGAAGGCCATCCGTCTGATCGCTGACTGGTTGCGTCCCGCCGTTGCTCTGGGCGAAAACATCGAAGCTCGCGATCGTATGTGCTACGCTCAGTTCCTGTCCGGCATGGCATTCAACAACGCTTCCCTCGGCTACGTACACTCCATGGCTCACCAGCTGGGCGGCTTCTACAACCTGCCTCACGGCGTTTGTAACGCTATCCTGCTGCCCTTCGTCTGCGAGTTCAACCTGATCGCTTGCCCGGATCGTTTCGCTGACATCGCCAACTTCATGGGTGTTGACACCGTTGGCATGACCGTGACCGAAGCCGCTGAAGCCGGCATCGCCGCTATTCGCGAACTGTCCGCTTCCATCGGTATCCCCACCGGTCTGACCGAGCTCGACGTTAAAGAAGCCGACTTCAAAGTAATGGCCGAGAACGCTAAGAAAGACGCTTGCCAGCTGACCACCCCGCGTAAAGCTACGCTGGACCAGGTCATCGGCATGTTCAAGGCCGCCCTGTAATTCAGCGACCTTTTGCAAGACCCGAAACGCCCGGCCTTTGGCCGGGCGTTTCTGTTTGTGCCGAGGGACAACGTTTCTGCAGGGCTCTTTTTCAGGCGGTCTCATTGTTGGGGGGCATGGCGAAAAAAGGGCAAAGGTTGTCTATGGGTTAAAGGTTCCCCTGGCCGTCTGATTGGGGTTGATTTTCCGCAGGGTATTTGCGACCATTGAGCGCTCTCTTTGCGATTACCGGGCTGTCGGAATGGTTTTGCAGGTGGCAGGGCCGTTGTTTGGGACGCCTCTCTGCCTTCAATCGGGGGATAACATGAAAGATGTAATGGAGTGGCTTCAAGCGCGAGTTCAGGGCGATCTTCTGCCCTGGGCCGATCAGCAGTCCGCGGCGCACCGTTTCGGCCTCAGCTACCGTCAGGTAGAGCAGGTCGCCCTGGAGAACGGTCTGCTGCCGGCTCGCTATCAACGCAATCGCAACATGATTTCCCAGCAAGAGCAGTTGCGTCTGTTTCAAAGCCGGGCGGTGGTTATCGGTTGCGGTGGTCTGGGGGGCTATATCATCGAAGAACTGGCCAGGCTTGGCGTAGGCCAGATTGTGGCGGTGGATTACGATGTCTTTGAAGAACACAATCTCAATCGCCAATTGCTGGCCACGCCCGATTTTCTTGGAATGAATAAGGTTGCTGCAGCCGCTCGGCGGGTCGATCGCTTAAACCCGGCCGTCGACCTGATCCCCGTGTGCGAGGCTTTCGGTGCTGAAAATGGCCGGCAGATACTGGCCGGTGCCGATGTCGCCGTCGACGGACTGGACAGCATTACCGTGCGACTGGAGTTGGCCGAGGCCTGCCGGGTAGAGAATATTCCCCTGGTCTACGGCTCGATTGCCGGTTGGTACGGTTATGTTGGCAGCCAGTTTCCCGGTGAGCGAACCCTGGAAAAGATCTTTACTGACGATACCGGCGGCCGGGGGCTGGAAACCGAGCTCGGCAATCCCTCCTTTACCCCGGCGGTTATTGCCAGCCTGGAAGTGGCCGAAGCCTGCAAAATACTCCTTAATCGGGGCACGCCGGCTCGAAGACGCTGTCTGTCCATTGATCTGCTCGATATGGAGTTCGTCGAAATCAAGTGCTGAACGTCTTTGAGGGTCGGCCCGTTCTGTCTCTGCGATGCTTTGGCCGTTCGAGACAAAAGTCGATCCGCCTGCGACCACCGTGCTTAACTTTAATAGCGATGAGAGGACCATGGTAACGGCCTATCTCGGCCTGGGAGCCAATCTGGGTGATCGCCTGGCCGCCTTATGCGGGGCACGACAGGTTCTGGATGAGTTGTCAGGAATCACGGTGGTAGGCTCCTCTGCGCTATATGAAACCCTTCCGGTAGGGGGGCCGCCGGGACAAGACGCTTATCTGAACGCGGTTCTCGAAGTGGCCACGGATCTGCCGGCCGAAAAGCTGCTGGCACATTGTCTGGCAATCGAGGGGCAGTTCGGTCGAGAGCGCCTTGTCCATCACGGTCCGCGAACCCTGGATATCGACCTGCTGTTCTTTGCTGATCTCGTGTGCCAGGAAATGGACCTGACGCTACCCCATCCCCGTCTTCATCTGCGCGCCTTTGTCCTGATTCCCCTATGCGATCTGGCGCCAGGCTTGTTTCATCCCCTGCTGGGAAAGACGGTGCGCCAATTGTGTGATCAATTGCCCCGTGACCAGGGGATCAACCGTTTCCCTAGGACCTGGTGATCTCATGCGCTTACTGCAATTTCTGCTGCTGTTCTGGCTGTTTTACGCCCTGGTAAAGATCCTCCGCAGCTCGTTCCGGCGACGTCCTCCTCGGCCGGCGCCGGAAAAGACCCCGGCTGGCGAGGAGATGGTTCAGGATCCTCACTGCGGTACCTATGTGCCGCGCAGTCTGGCTGTGGAGCAAGTCATCAAGGGACGAACCTGCCATTTTTGCTCTGAAGAATGCCGCGATGCGTATCGGGATTCCCATTGAGCTTCCAATCAATCCGTAGAAAGATTAAGACAGCATTACTCTCTTAACATAGGAGCCGGACCATGAAATTCTTTATCGATACCGCTGATGTCGATGAAATCCGCACTGCCCACGAGATGGGACTGGTTGACGGGGTGACCACCAATCCGTCCCTGGTGGCCAAGAGCGGGCGTGACTTCAGGGAAGTTATCACCGAGATTACCACCATTGTCGACGGGCCTATTTCTGCCGAAGTGGTGGCCCTCGATGCGCCGGGCATGATCGGCGAGGCGCGGGAACTGGTTAAGATTCATCCCAATATTGTGGTCAAGGTGCCGATGACAGCCGAGGGCCTCAAGGCGACCCGCACCCTGGCTGGCGAGGGCGTCAGCATCAATGTGACGCTGGTCTTTTCACCGATTCAGGCCCTGCTGGCTGCCAAGGCGGGAGCCGCCTATATTTCGCCCTTTGTCGGTCGCCTCGACGATGTCGGTCACGACGGCATGGAAGGCATCGCTCAGATTCGTACCATCCTCGATAACTATGGTTTCGCCGCGGAGATCATTGTCGCCTCGGTGCGCAGTCCTCTGCATGTTCTCAATGCCGGCCTGATCGGAGCCGATATCTGCACCATACCTTTTGGGGTCATGCAGCAGCTGGTCAAGCATCCCCTGACCGATATCGGCATCGAACGATTTCTCGCCGATTGGGAAAAGGTGCCCAAGTAAGTGGAGGTGCGGCGGACTCTTCTGCAGGGACGAGAGGGACATGAATCTTCATGAATATCAGGCCAAGGAGCTGTTTCGCGTCTATGGTGTGGCTGTGCCGAGGGGCAGCGTAGCCCGAACTGCAACGGAGGCGCAGCGTCTGGCTGGTGAGCTGGGCGGAGGCAGTGTGCTCAAGGCCCAGGTTTATGCCGGCGGCCGCGGTAAGGCTGGCGGTGTGCGGTTGGCCAAGACTCCGGCAGAGGCCGGTGAGCTGGCTACGGTCCTGCTTGGCACCACCTTGGTCACCCCTCAGACCGGTCCCGACGGCCTACCGGTGACCCAGTTGCTGGTGGAGGAGGCCGTCGCCATCGAGCGGGAGTTTTATCTCTCCATTACCCTCGACCGTGCCGCGGCCCGCTATTGTCTCATCGCCTCCGCGGCCGGCGGGGTCGATATCGAGGAGACGGCCAGCCGAGCGCCGGAACAGATTCACCGACAACTTATCGATCCCTGTCTGGGGCTGCGCTCCTTTCAGGCCCGCCGCCTGGCCCTGGCCCTCGGTTTGCGGGGTTCGATTTGCGAGGCGGCGGTCGAATTGATGCTCAATCTCTATCGGCTGTTTCTGGACAAAGACTGCTCTCTGGTTGAAATCAATCCCCTGGTAACCACGGCCGACGGTCAATTGCTGGCTATGGACGCCAAGATCAACCTGGACGACAACGCCCTGTTTCGCCATCCGCAGGAGCAGGCGCTTCTCGATCGCAGCCAGCTCGATCCCCTTGAAGTGCAGGCCGGGCGTTTTGATATCGCCTATATCAAGATGA
>JAUWLU010000336.1 GCA_030613545.1 Desulfuromonadales bacterium | reverse complement strand
TTGCCCCTTGTTTTCTAGACACTTCTGGCAAATACGGTTTATGTAACTGGGTTGGGGCGAACACTTCTTTTGTCTGACAAGTTGTTTCAGATTGTTTGGTAGGTAGAAAAGGTGTGAGATCGCCAGATTCTCGCACCCCCTGACCTGTAATAATTATTGTGTAATAAGTCCCAGAACGTCAAAGCGCCCCGAAAATTTTCGGGGCGCTTTGCGATCATATAACCTCTGTGCGAATTCCCGTCGTGGGAAACTTTATCGGATCACCCGACTTCTGCAATCCAAGCATTATCTACTTTAAATTTTACGAAACTTCTCCTAAGAGACCCGGCGGATCAGAGACTGGCATAATGTCTTCCTCCTTTGGATTTAAGAGACCTCTTTTGCTTTTGAGGTGTTCTAACTATATCAACAAAAGCATAATCAGCAACCGACAGAAATAGCCATCCCTACAGAATCAATGAATCAAGCGGCTGCATGTTGCAGCAAAGGCTGATAAGCCCCCTGTATCAGAATAGTTGTCGCCTCAAATAAAATCACACCCCCTCCACCACCTGCCTGTCCGCCTTATATCTCTCCAGCTCTTCCACAGGGATCCTCAGACATTTTTTTATTCCGAATCGAAAAGCCAATACACCCCCTTCGTCCGGGCCTCGCTCGACAAGGGTGTAGGCGCAACGGCGGCTCATGCCGATGGCTTTGGCGAACTGGGCGACGGTGAGCATGTCCTGGCGGCGGTAAATTTTGAGCGGGTTCATCGGCTCTCCTTATCGATTCAGATACCAGGCCGGCAAGATCCGGCCCATGCTCGCTTGCGATTGTGCGTGTTGTGAGGTGCGTGCTTCCGGTTTCTTTTTGTCGTCGGGCTTGCGGTGCTGGAAACCGAGATACATGACCAGGGCCAGGCCATTGCTCTCGCAATCCCACAGGTGGTTGTGCTTATTGCTGTCGCACTGCCACTTGCCCTGCTCGTCGCGATATTCGACGCACATCTGCCGGGCATAGTCTTCTAGTCCATTGGGCAGTTTGAGGCCTGGATCGCGCTGGCGCTCGGCCAGCTGGCTGAAAGTGTAGCCAGAGTGCAGCCAGAAGCAGCCGGGGTCACCGGGCTCAATGACGAGCTTGCCAGCGAGGGCGTCTTTATGGAAATGGGTGTCGATGTGGTAGAGGCGCAGACCGCCAGGGATGGCCTTGTTGGTGCCGGGATAGTGGTCGATCTTGCTGACGGTGACGGGTTGGGTCTTGCGCCCTTGGGCGCCTCTGGCCGGTAGCACCACGGTGCCGGGGCGCCGGCACCAGTCGTAAACCTGCGCGGTGCGGTGGCCGGCGCTGTCGATGATGCCGGCCATGATGCGGTGCTCGTTGCCTTCGGCGTCGCGGTAGGCGCTCTGCTGGATGAGCACATCGAGGGCGGCGAAGCTCTCGACGAAGCCGGCCTGCACCAGAGCGCTTTGCAGGGTCTGGTATTGCCAGGCGCGGATCCGATACCAGAAGCCGTTGTCCTGGGTGTCGATGCTGATTTCCAGGGCGTCGGCCCAGGTGGGCACCACGCCGGCCGGGCGGTCGTCGCGCAGGCGCAGGATGTTGTCTTCCTGGCGGTCTTTGTGCTCTGCCTGGTAGTCGATGGCCTCATAGCCGTTGGCCCAGGCGATTTTGGCGGCGAGGTCGGCTGTCAGGGACCTAAGGTAGGCGGCGGCGATCTCGTGCAGGTGCACATCCAGGCATTCCCAAGCGCGATGGTGAAAACCGACCTTGGCCGGGCGGGGCAGATCGCCGCCTTTGCGGGCCTGCCAGCGGCCGTTGCGGATGGCGCTCTCGCGGTCGGCTTCGCTCCAGAGGGTGGCGCACTCGGGACAGGCCAGGCCAATACTGGCCGGGTCGCGCTCGACGCTTTCGGGCGTGGCGCCCTCGGGCAGATCGAGGTGCTCGGCATCGGGCCGCACATACTCGCTGCAGTCGGGACAGCGGCAGCCAAACTCCCAGATCTGGTGGCAGGACTCCAGACCTTTTTGCACGAACTGACCGGCGGGAGTGCTAGCG
>JAUWLU010000210.1 GCA_030613545.1 Desulfuromonadales bacterium | reverse complement strand
CCAGCTTCACCGGGAATTCGGTCTGCTCTTCATTGATGACATGCTGGTTGATATAGAGCAGGAACTTGACGCCGCTGATATAGCCTTCCAGAGAGTCGTCTTCGCCGGCCACTTTCAACTTCTTGCCCTTGTGGGCGCCCACGCCGATGAAGACCGACTTGTACCCCTGCTTGAGCAGATCGGCGAGGGAGAAATCCTTGCCCATCTTCTTGTCATAATGGATATGTCCGCCCAGCGACTCGATGATGCTCACCTCTTTGTTGAGAATCTCGTCCTTGGGCAGGCGGTACTTGGGAATGCCCACGCCCGCCATGCCGCCGGGTTCGGTGAGGGACTCGTACACGTCCACGGGATAGCCCTTGAGCAGCAGATGATAGGCCGCGGAGATGCCGGCCGGACCCGCGCCGATGACGGCCACCTTCAGGTCGTCGCCCTTCTTTTCAGAGATGAGGTCCTCGTTGAACCACTGATCTGTGATGTAGCGCTCCTTGTCGGCCACGAATCGCTTGAGCACCTTGATGCCCACGGGCTCGTCCACGCGGCTGCGGCGGCAGGCGGCCTCGCAGAAGCGCACGCACACGCGGCCGCAGGTGGCGGCCATGGGGTATTTCTTCAGAATCACGGCGATGGAACGGTTGAATTTGCTGTCCTTCACATACTCGATGTAGCGGGGAATGTCTACCCGGGAGGGGCACTGCTCGATGCATGGGGCGGTCACGTAGTCGGTGTACGCCTGCGTTCCGGTCTCGTCATACCGGCCGATACTGGCCTCAAATTCATCCCGGAAATGCCGGAGCATGGCGATAAGGGGTTCGGTGGCGGTCTGCCCCAGCCCGCACATGGAGGTGGACTCGACATGTTCGGCCAGGGTCAGAATCTCATCCACGGCATCGGCGCCGATCTCGCCCTTGCTGAGAGCTTCCAGCTTTGAGGTGAGCACCTCGGTGCCCACACGGCAGGGCGTACACTTGCCGCAGGACTCCTTGGCTGCAGTGGCTGCATACTGATGAGCGGCGTCAAGGATGTTGGTCTCCTTGTCGAAGACAAAAAAACCCTTGGCGCCCAGGAACGCTTTCACCGGATTGCCGGGATCAAACTCATCCACCTGATCGAACTCTTTCAGCTCTTCGATCTCGATAAACCGCTTGTCCCGGTTGTCGGTGATCTCTTCATTCCATACTCCGTAGAGTATTCTTGCCATTTTTCTCTCCTCTATTTAGCTATGCAGCGATTTTCAGCTATGCAGGGATTTTCCCGGATAAGACTCAACACAGTGTCGAACTCTTTCTGCGCCAGGTTGCCGATGAGTGTCCTTACACCGTCGAATACACTTATTCAGACAACGGCAAAGAGTTGTGTTGCGGTAGCCGTTCAGCGTCAAGGGCCGGTTCGGGCCACAACTCGTAAGCAGTGGCAGTGTGGCCGTGCTGCAACCCCTCATTCAGCGAACCGTCAGCGCCGAGGCCCATCTTATGAGCGACGAGTTGCAAGCCTATCGTGTTATCGGACAGGATTTCACAGCTCACGAAACAGTCCGTCATGGGCAGAAAGAGTTTGCCCGCGGTCAGGTGCACAACAACACCGCCGAGTCCTACAATGCCCTTCTTGAGCGGGCCAAACAGGGTGTTTACCACAGGATGAGCAAGTTGCATCTACCACTTTACACTTCAGAAGCTGCGTTTCGCTGGAATCAACGTGTGCCAACCAAGAGAACCGTTCAGCGTGGCAAAAACCGAGGCCAAGTTCGAACTGTGATGAAGCCCTTGCCGCTGTTGGAACAGTTCAGAAAACTGCTGCGTTTTGCACCGGCTTGTCAGGTTCGAAGAACAAAAAACTCAGGTATCAGACACTTGCCCGGTGCGATACCTTTGTTTGGGTTATAAATCCGTTTTGAAATCTGCTGAGCCAAGCTCATGCACCGTTTTCCTAACGATATCGTCGATATAACTTCTGAGAGAAGCGATGCTTCCTTGACGACCTGAGTCGGAGCCTTGTTTGTTAGCAGGCTCGAAAACCTTTAGAGCATTCAACAGGAAGGATTTGCGCCAACCCCAGAACTGAGTCGTTTCAATGCCGTACTCTTCGCAAATATCTGCCACGGAACGACCGGACAGGCTTTCCAGCACAATGATTGCCTTGGTTTGGGCATCTATGTTTTCAGCAACATGCATCGTCATCCCCTATGGCTCTGGCGAAGCAGATACTGGCGGCCCGGTGCGAAGCCGGGCCGCCAGACTTTTCATTGCGCCAGAGATCTATTACAGCTCTCTGTTGATGGTACCTTCCCAAGTCGAGACCTTGTCCTGGTCACCGGCTTCTTCGGGAGATACCCACTTGGTGGTAACGGTCTTGGTCTGGGTGTAGAACTTAACCCCGTCGCGACCGAGGCAGTGGAGATCGCCAAAGAAGGAGCGTTTGTGCCCGGAGAAGGGGAAGAACGCCAGGGGCACCGGGATACCGACGTTAATGCCGACCATGCCACCGTCAGTCCGGCGAGCGAATTCACGAGATTTGTGGCCGTCCCGGGTGAAGATCGAAGAACCGTTGGCGAACTCGTTGTTGTTCATGACGGTGATGCCTTCTTCGAAGTCTTTGACCCGCTTGATGCTGACGACCGGACCAAAGATTTCCTCATCGCCAACAACCATGTCCGGCTTGACGTTATCGAAGATGGTGGGACCGACGAAGTAGCCCTCTTAGCATCCTTCGCCGACCGTTTCGCGACCGTCAAGCACCAGTTCGGCGCCTTCTTCAACACCCTTGTTGATCATGTCGACAACGAACTTCTTCTGGCCGGCGCTTACCAGGGGACCAAGCTGGGTGGTTTCTTCGTAGGCCGGACCCATCTTTAACACCTGGGCATACTTTTTCAGCAGGGCCACGAATTCATCGGCGATGCAATCTTCGACAACCACGGTCGGCAGGGCCATACAGCGCTGACCGGCACAACCGAAAGCCGAGTTGATGATCCTGCGGGCCGACCAGTCCAGAGGGGCGTCACGCAGCACCAGAGCGTGGTTCTTGGCTTGGGTCAGAGCCTGCACCCGCTTGCCTGCGGCAGCACCGGTGGAATAGATCTTAAGGCCGACGGAGGTAGAGCCAACAAAGGAGATGCCGCTGATGTCCGGGTGAGACAGCAGGTCGGTCAATTCGTTTCGGCTACAGGTAATCAGGTTAACAACCCCTTTGGGCAGACCGGCTTCGATCAGCAGCTCAAGCAGACGCATGCTGGTCATGGGCACCAGGCTGGCGGACTTGAGTACCACGGTGTTGCCGGCGGCAATGGCCAGAGGAATGAACCAGCCAAAGGGAATCATCGCCGGAAAGTTGTAAGGCGCGATGCCGAGAAAGACACCGACCGACTCACGATACAGCACCGTGTCGTGACCGCGGGTAACCTCCATGGTGGAGTGACCCTGCATTTCCAGAGGCGCCGCAACGGCAACTTCGCACGCCTCGACCACCTTGTGCACGTCACCGCGGGCTTCGTTGAGGTTTTTGCCATTTTCGGTGGCGAGAATCAGAGCGAGTTCTTCAAAATTCTGGTTTACCAGGTCGCGGAACTTGAACAGCACTTGGGTGCGGATCGCGGCCGGCTTGCTCGACCACTCAGGAAAAGCTGCTTTGGCCGACTGCACGACCGCTTCTACTTCCTCATTGGTGCAACAGGGGGTTTCGGCGATCTGAACCCCGGTACTCGGGTCCATGACGGCCATGAATTTTTCTGTTTTGGACTCCGTCCACTCATTGTCGATGCAATAGCGGAGTCTCTTCATTTCAGGGGCCAGTTCTCTTACTTCACCCATGGTTTTTCTCCCTTCTGGGTTTGTAGATAATGCTCTCTCGCTACACGCAAGAGGCTTCGAGGTAATTACCGCCTACAGTCGCCTGCGGGCGTCCAAATGATCAACTGTTTGGCTATTTTTTTTGAGCTAAAAAAATTGCACAACTACAGGGCCGCACGATA
>JAUWLU010000131.1 GCA_030613545.1 Desulfuromonadales bacterium | reverse complement strand
TATCAGCGAGCACATGACAAATTGATTGAGGTGGTCGAACCTGCCCGGCTGTCCGCGATTTCCAGCTCGCGGCAGGGACTAAAGAAACTCATCCTTGGGCGAACGGATGTGTTTATCGACGTCGAGACTGTTATCGAACCTCTTTTAAACCAAGGGGAGTTTCAAACTGCCAACCTGGTGGTCGTTGGCGTAATGGAGGAAGGCACCCTTCATGCCTACTTGCACAAGAGACATGCTCCGCTTGCAGCCCCACTTTCAGCCATCCTGAAAGACATGAAAAGGGAAGGTTTGATTGAACAGTACGCAACCTTAGCAAGAGCGGAGCAAGAACAGCCTTAATGGCATTACAGTAGCGCGGAGGAAGACTTGAGCGACGCAAATATCTTCGATCAGAAGGCCCAGGAGTGGGACAGGCATCCCGCCAAGCGGGAAATGTCACAGCTCTTCGCCGCGGAGGTCAAAAAGAACGTGGCCCTGACAGCCACTATGGAGCTGTTGGAGTTCGGCTGCGGCACCGGCCTGGTAAGCATGGAACTCTATCGCCAGGTGGCATCTATCACTCTGCTCGACACTTCGCCAGGCATGATCGAAGTGGTGCAGGAGAAGATCGCCCGCCACGCCATCGGCAACCTGCAGCCCCGCCTCGGCGACCTGTCGGCCATCGACCTGGCCGGCGAACGCTTCGACCTGATCTACACCAATATGGCCCTGCATCATGTGGCCGATGTCGACAAGGCGCTGGCCGGATTCGTCCAGTTGCTGAAACCCGGCGGCAGCCTCTGCATCGGCGACCTGGAGCCGGAGGACGGCTCCTTTCATCAGGACGAAACAGCTGTCCAGCACGGTTTCGACCACAACCTTCTGGCCTCTGTCCTGACCGGCCACGGTCTTGAGGTCGAACACTGCTACCGCAGCCATACCCTGCAGAAAACCGACCCAGCGGGAAGGATACGCCGTTACCCGCTCTTTTTTCTGCAGGCCCGCAAGCCTGTCCGCTGAACCGCAGGAGCACCACGGCCAATACGCAAAAGCCCGGCAGACTTGTCTGCCGGGCTTTTGCACATGAGCTGGAAAACAGTTCAGTATTTACCGAACTCCGCATCGTCCAGGGCGATGGTCTGTTCCGGCCGTGGCAAACCGCAATCGATGACGGGCATAGAGCTCTGCGGTGCAGCACTGCGACCCGGCAGGGCCGCCACACGGGCTGGGCGCTGATTGCCGCCCCCCTTAACCTTGAAACGGGCCAAGCTCTGGCGCAGACGGCCAACCTGAGCTGAGAGCTCTTCCGCCGCGGCGGCGGTCTCCTCGGCATTGGCCGTCGCCTGCTGGGTAACCTGGTCGATCTGGCCGAGGCCCTGATTGACCTGACCGATGCCTTCGGACTGCTCTTTGCTGGCGGCGGCAATCTCGCCCACCAGATCCGTAACCTTGGTGGTGCCGGAGACGATGCCCTTCAGGGCCGCGGCGGTCTTTTCGGCGATTTCGTTGCCGTGACGGGTCTTCGCTACCGAATCCTCGATCAGCTCGGTGGTCTCTTTGGCGGCCTTGGCGCTGCGTGCCGCCAGGTTGCGCACCTCTTCGGCCACCACCGCGAAGCCCTTGCCGTGTTGACCGGCGCGGGCCGCTTCGACGGCGGCGTTGAGAGCCAGCAGATTGGTCTGAAAGGCGATTTCGTCGATGACCTTGATGATCTTGGCGATGTCCTGGCCCGAATGGTTGATGGCCCCCATGGCCGTGACCATCTCGGCCATCAGTTCGCTGCCGCGGTTGGCGGCGCTCATCGCCTCCTGCGACAGGGCATTGGCCTGGCCGGCGTTTTCGGCGCTGAGCTGGGTCTGCGAGGCCATCTCGGTCATGGAGGCGCTGATCTGCTCAAGAGAGGCGGCCGATTCCGTAGCCCCCTGGGAGAGGCTTTGGCTCCCTTCAGCGAGCTGCACACTACCAACGGCGATCTGCTCGGCGGCAGCCTGCAGCTGGGTCATCAGGTCGCTGAGGTTGGTGACCATCCTGGCGCAAGCCTGACCGAGGCGGTCGCGCTCGGAAACCTGGCCGACCTCGACGGTCAGATCGCCGGCGGCGATGCGCTCGGCGAGCTGGGCCTTCTCTTCCAGACCGTCGGCCATGCGATCGAGAGCCGCGGCCAGGGTGCCTATCTCATCGTGGCGGGTCAGGCGCAGGCGGCGGCTGACATCGCCGGCCTTAACCTCTTCGGCAAAGTCGCCCCCCTGCTGTACGGCCTTGACGATGGAGGTGGCGATCCAGAACAGTACCACGCCGACTCCCAGCAAGGTCAGCACCCCGGCCAGGATGCTGGCCCGAGCGATGCCGGCCAGGGGCGCAAACATGTCGTCAAATTCGGCCCCGGCAGCGATGACCCAGCCGGTGCCGGCAACGGTCTGGTAGGAGACGACCTTGCGGGCCCCCTGCCAGTCGTAGGCCTGAAAGCCGCTCTTTTCGGCCAGCATCTTGCGCCCCCAGTCGTAATCGGCGATGCTTCCGTTGAGAATGCGCTTCGCGTCCGGATGGGCGAGGAAGGTACCGGTTTCGTCTACCAGATAGGCATAGCCGCGCTCGGCGACCTTGACCGGCGAGACGTACTGCTCGGCAAAGTAGCCGATGCGCACCGCGCCGATGCAGGCCCCCACCGTGCGGCCCTTTTCGGTGACCGGCACCGACAGCACCAGGACCGGATCGCCCGTCACCCGGCCCTTGACCACTTCGAGACCAACCTTGCCGGCCAGGTTGTCCCTGAAATAGCCGCGGTCGGCAACGTTGAGCTGGCCGACCAGATCCTGACGGGAGGCGACCAGCGCCCCCCCGTCGCCACCGATCACCGCCAGAAACTCGAATTCGCCCGGGTAGTCCTGCATCATCTGCAGCAACGCCGCCTCGGCCTGCACGCCGTTGTCAGCAGCCGCTGCGTCCTGTTCGGCCAACAGGGCACGAACCACGTTGCGCCCGGCCAAGGTGCGGAAGGTCCGGGTCAGATCGGCGACCTTGACGTCGATCTGCTTACTCATGCCCTGAGCGATATTTTGCATTTGCTCTTTCAGGGCCGCCTCCACCGCACCCTTGCCGGTGCGGTAGGAATAGAAGCCGGTCGCGGCCAGGCAGAGGATGATGACGGTAAAGGTCGGCACCAGCAGTTTCGCCCGTAAATTGAGTTTCATAGCTACCCCTTTCAGAAAAATGACCGACGTTAATTGCATGAAAAAAGGATTTAAAAAAGGTCTGTGGGTTTCCCGAAAAAAAGTACCCTCTGCCCGGCAGGAGACGCCAAAACGCAGAGGGTACTTTCAATTTGTATCAAATGACGCTATGAATGCTAAGGTCTGGTTTCATTGTCCCTGCAATCCGGCGATCCCTTGAAGACCCGTGGCTTTGCGTCACCGGATTTCCCCGTCTTTGCCCAGTTAACATTTCAACATCCCGTCAATACTTACCCCTTATAATAAAGCAATCCTCAATAGTCAAGGTTTTTTAATTTTCTTCTTCACATATCAGGCAATACAATTAGGCCTTATAATTTCAATATGTTGCCGGAGATACGCGCCATGCAATCCTTAACTCCCGCCATCACCACCGATGCCCTTCGTTGCCACATCGCTGCCCTGCAGGGCGTCCGCCATCCCTTGGCCGCCCCTCAAGCCCTGGAAAAAGCCGCCGATTATATTGAGACCAGCCTGCAGGCATTCGGCTATGGGGTGAACAATCACCGGTTTTCCGACAACGGCGAAGAATACCGTAATCTGATCGCCACCTTGCCCGGCACGACGGAGGGGCAGAAGAAGCTGCTGGTCGTCGCCCACTACGATACGGTCGCCAATTCGCCGGGCGCCGACGACAACGCCAGTGGCGTAGCGGTATTGCTTGAGTTGGCCCGGGTGCTGGCAAAACGGCAACTCCGTCGCACGGTGCAGTTCGTGGCCGTCAATCTGGAAGAAAAAGAGCGGGACAGCAAACCGAAGGGGCGCGGCCTGCGCGGCAGCCGGGTCCTGGCGCAGCACGCCCGGGAGCAGGGCTGGGCTATCGAGGGGGTAGTGGTGCTGGAATCGGTGGCCTATGCCGGCCCGAACGTGGTACAGACCGCCCCCGAAGGGCTGCCCATCGCCGTGCCAAAGGTCGGCGACTTCATCGCCGTGATCGGCAACCAGGCCTCTGCGCATCTGGTGCAGGCCTTTCTTCGGGCGGCGGAGCAATATCAACCGGCCCTGCCGAAGGTGCCGCTGGTGGTGCCGGGCAACGGCGAGCTCTTCCCCGACACCCGCCGCTCCGACCATGCATCCTTCTGGGACCAGGGCTATCCGGCGATCATGCTCACCGACACCACCAACTTCCGCAGTCCCCACTATCATCAGCCGAGCGACACCCTGGAGACCCTCAATCTCGACTTCGGCGCCGCGGTCGGTCATGCCACCGCAGCCCTGATCCTGCAGTTGGCCGGGTGAACAGCCGGAAGCTGCCTCGCCATGTCTACAGACAGCCGGCTTATGAGTTCGGGCACCCCATCGAGCCAGCCCACGAAGCCTGAAACCTCCATTGAACGTTAGAAACGAAACAGGGGCATGCCTCCTCTTTACCGGAGATCTGCCCCTGTTTTGCTGATGTCAGATTACAGGCCTGTCGGCTAGCCCTGCTGAGCCATCCGTTCCTTCATCTCCTTGACGGTTTCCCCGCCAAAGCCGAGATTCTCATCGTCCTGCTCGCTAATCAGCACCGAAAACAACGGTTTCGGCACCTTGGTCACGGCCGAGGCCGACTCGGAATTACTTGACGACACAGGAGATCCCTTTGCCAGCCATTATCGGCCCGAAGCAGGCATTTTCAGATTGGCAACCGCTCGGCTCCCGGTCGCCCGCAGCCCAGCGCTTGACCAGATCCGGTTCCCGAATCAGCGGCCGGCACAGGGCAATATAGTCGGCTGCACCCTCTGTCAGCAGTTCTTCAGCGATATCCAGAGAACGGATTCCGCCCACCAGTATGACCGGAACCTGCACAAATGCCTTGCAGAGTCTGGCCGCCTTGCGATAATAAGCTTTGCTGGTCAGGGCTTCCGGGCCGAAGCGTACCGCATGGTATTGGCTCGGCCCCCAAATGGTACCGCCGCTGATTTCGATGGCATCAATCCCTGCTTTTTCGAGCAGTTCCGCCACCTCAAGCATGTCAGCAACCGTCAGACCCCCCTCGATGAAATCGTCGGAATTGAGCTTGACCAAAACGGCATAGTCTTCGCCCACCGCCTGGCGAACCGCCGCCAGCACCTCAAGCACCATTCGAGCGCGATTTTCCAGAGTGCCGCCATACTCATCCTCGCGGCGGTTGTAATAGGGGGAGAGAAACTGGCTGAGCAGGTAGCCATGGGCCGCATGAATCTGCACCGCGTCGAAACCGGCCTGTTTTGCCAACGCAGCCCCGTCTGCAAAAGCGACCACAACCTGCTGAATGTCGTCCCGGGTCATCTCCTGACACTTATTCCCTTCCTGGTTGGCAATGACCGAAGGGCCGATCGCCCCCTCCGGGACAATGCCGTAAGCGCCGGCGTGGGCCAACTGCAAGGCGATACGCCCCCCTGCGGCATGAACCGCTTTCGGCATCAGCGCCAGCTTCGGCAGCAGTTCCTGGTCATGCACCCCCATCTGCCAGGGACTCGCCTGGCCCTCGGAGCTGACATAGGCATGGCCGCTGATGATCAACCCCACCTCGCCCTGAGCCAAATCCGCCATCAGTTGATTCAGCTCGAGGGTCGGCGCCCCCTGCTCATCGGCCATCCCCTCCCAGGTTGCCGACCGCACAAAGCGATTGCGCAAATTGATATTTTTGATCGTCGTTTTCTCGAACAGGGTCGTCATGATTATCGCTCCTCTTTTCCTAAGTATTTTTTCGCCAACTGCCTTTTTACTGTAGCGTCCCCGACCTCACTCGACCAATCTGCAAATGCTTCCAGTTCGTCTGCCATAGTGTCGGGAATTGGTTTTCTTCCTGAACAATATTCCTCTACTTCTGCGACATCGATATTTAACATCTTTGCCAAGCGCTCATTGTCGTAGCCGATATATTCGCGAAGATATTTGAAGCGTTCGCTGTTCATTGCCAGACATCCTTATACTCCTGACCCTGGATTTGGACACGAGTTTTTTTCGCAAGGTCAAGAAAATCAAGGCCTTGCGCGGAGGGTACATCGGGACCCAGCAAAACTTTTCAGGATTGAATAGTTTGACAGCCTTCGCGCTGCCCGCAAGGGCAATGGACGAGGGACGGTCCCGAGTCACCATTCCGCAGGACAGCGGAATGAGACAGCCTCTAGCTGCCCGAAGGGCGAG
>JAUWLU010000175.1 GCA_030613545.1 Desulfuromonadales bacterium | reverse complement strand
TAATCGGTCCCGAGGGCGGTTTCTGCGATGGGGAGGTCGTTGCGGCACAGGAACTGGGCGCCGAAGTAGTGGCGCTAGGACCGCGTATCCTGCGGACCGAAACGGCTGCTATAGTTTCGGCCGCCGCTTGTCAGATGCTCTGCGGAGACTTCGACAATTGACTATAAAACAGCTACTTGCATTGGATAGATAAACCATTTTATGAATATTGAAAATATCTCTATTGTATTGGTTGAGCCTCAAGGGCCGCTCAATATCGGCTCTGTCTGTCGGGCCATGATGAATTTCGGCTTCAACGATCTGCGCCTGGTCAATCCACAGGCCGATCATCTGAGTGACGAAGCGAGACGCATGGCGGTTAAGGCCGGTGGCTTGCTGGAAGGGGGTACCATCTTTGCCAGCCTGGAAGAGGCCTTGCAGGATTGCCATCTGGCCTTGGCGACCACGCGGCGCTTCGGAAAATATCGCGAGGATTTTCTTCATCCCGATCAGGCAGCCAGCTATCTTTTGCCTTGGTCCGAAAAGGGAAGGGTGGCCCTGGTGTTCGGCCGCGAAGACAAGGGGCTTACCACCAGCGAGCTTGATCTTTGTCAGCGGCTCATCACCATACCGACCAGCGACCAGTTGCCTTCCATGAATCTGGCCCAGTCGGTAGTGCTATGCCTTTACGAAATTGTCAAGGCTCAGGCTACCGCCCAGCTGAAATCCGGGGGTCGCAAAAAACTTGCTACCAACAGGGTGCTTGAGGGCATGTACGGGCACATGCGGAGCACCCTCTGTGATATCGGTTTTCTGGATGAGCAAAATCCCGACCATATTCTGCGCAGCCTGCGGCGTATTTTCGGCCGTGCCGGACTTAACGACCGGGAAGTCCGCATTTTGCGAGGTCTGTGGAGTCGGCTTGACTGGCTGGAGCGTGAGCGGCGCAAAGGGACGGATCGACAAGCATGAGTCAGGTTATTGCTGCTCTGAATATAGAATCCCTGGTCTACGGTGGCAACGGGCTGGGATATCACGACGGCAAGGTCATTTTTGTCCCGCAGACGGCTCCGGGTGATCAAGTAAGCTGTCGAGTGGTCAAATCGAAAAAACGTTTCGCCGAGGCCCGGCTTGAAAAGGTGCTGGAGCCCTCTGCGGAACGATGCCTTCCGGTCTGTCCGGTATTTGGCCAGTGTGGAGGTTGTCAGTGGCAGCACCTGCCTTATACGGCCCAAGGCGTCTGGAAAGAACAGATCTTTGCCGATCTCCTCCATCGTCAGGCCGGGGTCGATAGGGCGCGCGTCCGATCCTTGGTTGCAGCTCCCGAGCCTTGGCATTACCGCAGCCGTGCTCAACTCAAGCTGCAGGTCTCAGGCCAGCAATTGGTCATGGGATTTTACCGCCGCGGCAGTCATTTTGTGATTGATCACCAGCAGTGCCCGATCCTGCATCCTCGCCTTAATGAGGCTGCCAGGGTATTCCGTAAGGCGTTGAACGGTTTCCGTCACACCCACCGCATGCCGCAGCTAGATCTGGGGATTGGCGACGACGGACAAATACGGGCCGTGTTGCATTATCTCGGCAGGGAGGGCGCTGCCGTCGCCGACTTCCTTCGGCCTCGGGTCTCTGATGCAGGTATCGCCCTGTTTTTACAGACCGGTCGCAAGAACAAGCCGCAATCGGTATGCGGGGACGAAGACCTGTTCATTCGCGTCGGCGAACCACCCCTGCTATTGGCCTACGGTCCGGGCGGCTTTGCCCAGATCAATCTTGAGCAGAATCGCGCCCTGACCGAGACGGTAGTCGATGCCGTACATCAAAGCGGAGCAAGGCGGGTGCTCGACCTTTACTGTGGCATGGGCAATCTGTCCCTGCCCGTTGCACGCCGGGTCAGCGAGCTAATTGGGGTGGAAGATTTTGCCCCGGCCATTGCCAAGGCCCGTGCCAATGCTCAGCGTAACGGCATAGATAACGCGGCTTTTCATCACCTTTCGGCTGATGGTGCAGCCAGTCGGCTGGCGAATGGCCACGGGTTCGATCTGGTCATGCTTGACCCGCCTCGTAGCGGCGCTTACGCCGTCGTTAAAGAGTTGCAGGCGTTACGGCCCCGGCATATTCTCTATATCTCCTGTGAGCCGCCGACCCTGGTGCGGGACCTGCAACCGTTGCTGCATGGCGGCTATTGCCTGGAATGGAGTCAGCCTTTTGACTTTTTCCCTCAGACCCACCATATCGAAAGTGTTACGCTGTTGCGTCGAAAAAATGACGGGGCCTAGGTCAGCCGTGGTTCGTATGCTTTGTACGCTATCATGACCATCGTTCCGTTTAGGCGGCGCGGAGCTTCCCGTTGTTATCCCAGGAGCTGCCATGTATAGAATGTTGTCCCTCACCGTTGTCTTTATGCTGGCCGTCAGCAGCTGTTCTCCGGCGCTCAAGCCATGTCCTACGCACCGCCTGCAGATCGACAACCGTCTGGAGTTGGCCATGGCCTTGCCGAGTCCTCGCTGGCAGCTCAGCAAGGAAGCGCCAGCCTTTGTTGCGCAAAGGATGTCCGATCATCTGCGGCAGGAAGTTGCTGCCATTGCTCCCGATATCGACGATAAGCAATTGTTGCTGCTGGCTCGGCAGCGATTGGCGGTTAACGAAGGATTCGTGTCCAACGAGCATAGCGGTGCCTACCTGATGATCGACTTTAGTCTGCGGCGACAGGGGAAGGCCGACCCTACTCGTGCTGAACTGCAGGCGTCTGCCCATGGTGCCCTGCTGGCGCTGGAGAATGAAGAGGGGATAACCGACCTGGAGAGCCGAATTGCCCCATCGTCCATCGCTGGCCCCCCAAAGACATGTAAGATTGAAGCCCGTTATCTTCTTGATGGGCGGCCTCGATCGTTCGTCGGCATCATCGGCTTTAAAGCCCCTTACCGATTCTACCTGTACTACAATGATTTGCTGAGCGACCCGCGGGATCGAATCGAAATGGAGCAGATTCTCAACTCTCTGCAACTGCTGCCCGCATCGCAACCAGAGTGATTCCTGTAGGCACAAATTGTTCTTGCAGATGGCTGATCTTTGTGGTACTTAAGAAGGATAATTATTGTTCACTAAAAAGTGGGCTCGCAGCTCACTTTTTCTATTTCGGGGCTTCGTGTTATGTCAGGCAGGGCCATCATCGACAGAATAACCGAACTCGTTGAGCCGGTTCTCGCTGAGAAAGGGTTCGAACTGGTCCTTCTCGAATATCGCCGGGAGGAACGCGATATGGTTCTGCGCCTCTTTGTCGACAAGGAGGGCGGAATCACTCTCGATGACTGTGCCGAGGTCAGCCGCGAAGTCAGTGTGCTGCTGGAGGTTGAGGATCCGATAGCTTCCGCCTACCGGCTTGAAGTTTCCTCTCCGGGCATCGATCGACCGTTGACTCGGCCTGCCGACTACGATCGCTTTCGCACGCGCCTTGCCAAGATCAAGATGTCCGTCAAATGTGACCCGGATCAACGGGGGCATCAACGCAAGACCTTCGTCGGCAAGTTGCTTGGGTTGCGCGATGGCATGGTGCTGGTCGAGCAGACGGACAAAAAAGGCGGTATCGTTGAGTTGCCCTTGTGTGATATCGAGCGCGCCAACCTGGAGATCGAGTTTTAAGGTTTGTGACCGCTATTCCCGGCCGCGAACAAGTAAAGAAAACTAGGGGGATATAGATAAAATGCTGGAAAATCTAAATCACATTATTGATCAGGTCGTTAAGGATAAGGGGATCGATCGTGCCGTTCTGGTCGAAGCACTCGAGTCCGCGGTCTTGTCTGCAGCCAATAAAAAGTTCCGCAACACCCGTGACCTTGAAGCCCACTACAGCGATGAGTTGGGTGAAGTGGAGATCTTTGAGTTCGTCACTGTGGTCGATGAGGTGCTCGATTCCTATAAGGAAATTGACCTGGAAGAAGCCAAGGACATCGACCCGGAGGTGCAGGCTGGTGACTCCCTCGGCATGAAGATGGAGGCCGGTAGCTTCAGCCGTATCGCCGCCCAGACCGCCAAGCAGGTCATTATTCAAAAGGTGCGGGAGGCTGAGCGGGAAAAAATCTTCAACGAGTTCAAGGACCGGGTTGGTGAACTGATTAACGGCATCGTTCGCCGTTATGAGCGAGGCGATCTGATCGTGGATCTCGGCATGTCGGAAGGTCTGCTGCCTCACCGTGAGCAGGTGCCCCGGGAAAATTATCGCCAGGGCGATCGAGTTCGGGTTTATATCTCCGAGGTCAAGATGGCGACCAAGGGGCCGCAGATCATCCTGTCCCGTAGCCATCCCAACCTGGTGGCCGCGCTGTTCCATTTTGAAGTGCCTGAGATTTCCGAGGGTATCGTTGAGATCAAGGCGGTCGCTCGCGAAGCCGGCAGTCGCACCAAAATCGCTGTAGCGTCCTACGATTCCGATGTCGATCCGGTCGGAGCCTGTGTCGGTATGCGCGGTTCACGGGTACAGAATGTCGTTTCCGAACTGCGCGGGGAGAAGATTGACATTATCCCCTGGACCATGGATGTAGGTCGGTTTGCCTGCTCGGCCCTGTCTCCTGCCGAGGTAACCCGAATCTACGTTGACAACGAAAATCAGTCCCTGGAAGTCATTGTGCCGGACGATCAACTCTCCCTGGCCATTGGCAAGAAGGGGCAGAATGTCCGCCTTGCGGCCAAGTTGACCGGCTGGAATATCGACATTAAGAGCGAAACC
>JAUWLU010000297.1 GCA_030613545.1 Desulfuromonadales bacterium | reverse complement strand
ATGATGGCGTCGCAAAAAGTCCGTCCTACTGCGTTGCAGCGTTTTTTCAGGACTTCGACATACCATATGTATGCCTTCACCCCTGAAAAATCACTACGCCTTGTAGGCCGAAATTTTTGCTTAGCCATCTCATGACTTTTTCGAAAGCATCACCAATGGATACGTCTTTTTTTTATCATCACTTAAAAACAAAACGCATTTTTTTAGCCCTGTGCGGATTTAGTCTAATCGCCTATGTTGCTCTGGTGCTCTTTCTGCTGCGGGCTTTGTTCTTTGAACCAGTGTTGATTGAGCCGCTAACGGTGGACACCTTCGCCGCTTTTGAGAAAGTCGACGGGGAGGGGATGCTGCTCAAGGTCACCGGTCGCGGTTTTGATGAAAATGTTGGGGCTTATCTAGCCTATGATGCCGGTAATCGAGGAGCGATTGTTGCCTCATTACCGACCTGGGATCAGTTGAGGCAGTTGGTTGTCAAGGACGATAGGGCCTACCTCGCCAACCGCAACCGTGGTTTTCAGGTGGCCGATATCAGTAACTTGCGGCAGCCGGTGATAATCGGCAGCGTCGATACGCCTGGTGCCGCATGGGCCGTGGCTGTAGCCGGTTCCTTCGCCTATGTGGCTGATGGCTCTGCCGGCCTGCAGGTGATTGATATTGGCGATCCGCAACAGCCGCGTATCGTGGCAAATTTGCCACTTAAGGGCCACGCCGTTGATGTGCTGGTTGCCGGTGACAGGGCATTGGTTGCAACGCGTGAGCATGGCGTAACAGTTGTTTCAGTGAGCTTGCCGCAACAGCCCCGTATAGTTGCTGAGATTCCTGGAGAAGGAGGGGCCGAGAGTCTTGCTCTTGGCGAAAGCAGGCTGTTTGTCGCCAAGGGTAAGCAGGGTGTCTGGGAGTATGCGCCCGATGCGACAGGCGGGTTTCGTTTGATCCGCAAGCTGAAAACCAGCGGTTCGGCGCGAAGCGTTGCGGTGGCCGACAAGGAGCTTTTCGTTGGCTGTGGAAAATACGGCCTGGATATTTTTTTGTTGCTCGACACGGAGCCCAAACCATCGGCTTCCGTCGACACACCGGGCTTTGCCCGTGGTGTTGCCGTGGCGGGGGGGCGGGTTTATGTGGCAGACAATTCTAATGGACTGCAAATTCTCAAGCGTCATTCTGATTTCGGATGGCACATTGTTTCCACGGTCGATACGCCAGGTATCGCCTGGGACGTCGTCGTTGATGGGAAATATGTTTATGTTGTCGGCGGGAAAAGCGGCTTGCAGATTGTCTCCTTGGCGAATATTGAACCGTCGACCAGTTTGCAACGCATTGCTACTCCCGGTTATGTCAGAGCGTTAGCCGCCCAAGGGGACACTGTTTACGTTGCGGATGGCCCCCATGGGGTGCATGCGGTGAGCTGTGATTCGAACGGGAATTCCAGAATAGATGCCTCCATTAAAACACCTGGCTATGCCTATGATGTGGCCATCAAGGATGACCGAATCTACGTGGCCGATGGTATCAAGGGATTGCAAGTCTTGACGGTGAAGAAGGGTGAAAACCTGCAGTTAGCCCATACGGTAAAATTGGCTGGTGTTGCTATTGCGGTTACTGTGGTTGATCGCTTAGCCGTGGTAGCAGCTGGCAGCGCAGGATTATATATCGTCGATGTTGCGAGCAAGGCTGGGCCGCGGGTCATTGGACATTTGGCCGAACTTGGTTATTTGCGCGACGTTGTGGTAGTTGGTGAGTACGCTTTTGTCGCTGCCGGTAAAGCGGGGCTGCTGCAGGTTTCAATTGAAGAACCGACGACTCCACGCCTGGTTGATACGGTCGACCTGCCTTTGCCTTTGCAGGTCTTTGCTAAAACGTTGGCCGTCACGGTGCAAGGAGATAAAATGATGGTGGCCAATGCCAGGGCTGGATGCCAGATATTCGACATATCGATTCCGGAAAAACCGAGATTCCTCACTTCGGTTGCGTCCATGGAGTATGTTAACGGGGTCAGCGCTTTTGAAGATCGGGGCTACCTGTACGATTTTAAAAACGGCGTCCAGGCTGTGGATCTAAAAACCCTTCAGCAGCTTCGGCCGGTGGACAGTTCGAAGCTGACCGGGTTGGCAGTGACAGGTGGCAAGGCATTTCTTGGTCACGGCAATGGTGGTATCTCCATCGTACCCTTACCCATCGAGCTTTCAGAGATTAACCTTCGCAGCAGTCAGGAGCTTTTGATTTTTATACCGACTCCTGCCATGCCAGGGAGGTACTCACTCTGTCTGACCAAGGGGGGGCAACGTCTGGTTTTGCCAAAGTCTCTAAGTTATGACGGAGGGGAATTTAAGAAGGTTGCCGTGGGGCAGTGAGCCTTGTTCCTAGCCTGTTGCACAAATGCACACCTTGCCTTCGCCACGGTTCCTTGAGGAAGCCTGACTGGTTTTGGTAGTCTTTTGCCGGTTAGTTATTCACGTCTCTAAAAGCGATATTCCATTCCGGCCCATACCTGTCGGCCGATTTCATAATCGTTGCTATTGCCGACACCAATTTTTTTGTTTAGCAGATTGTTCGCCTTCAAGCTGATGATCATGCGGTGGTTGCGGTAGATC
>JAUWLU010000156.1 GCA_030613545.1 Desulfuromonadales bacterium | reverse complement strand
GCATGCATGAGAATTCTATGATATATTTCAGCCGCCTTGAAC
Organism: Desulfuromonadales bacterium; assembly: GCA_030613545.1. Lineage (GTDB taxonomy): Bacteria > Desulfobacterota > Desulfuromonadia > Desulfuromonadales > Syntrophotaleaceae > Syntrophotalea_A. The sequence goes on along the minus strand of JAUWLU010000156.1, from coordinate 5,357 downwards.
GTTATGCCCAGACGCTCGTACAAGCGACCGGAGGCCTTCATGAAAGTTAAATCTTCAGGATAGACCCGTGCCCCTGCCAGCACCGAAATAAGGGCCTCTTCGTATTGCTGTCGGGCTTCAAAAAATGCGGACAATCTCCAAACAGTCTCCGGACGAAATCCATCCTTGACCTGTATGAAATGCAGAGCGGCGTTATAACTGTCATTTGCAAGCCCGGGCCGATCCTTTTGCAACAAAAAATCACCATAATCGACAAGGCAGCGGGGATTCTCGTCCACAATCAAGGTCCCTTCCGTCACAGGAAAACCCTGCCGATCGAGAAAATACAGCCAGTCAAGGGTTCTTTCCGGGGCAGTAGCAAGGATCTGTCGAATGTGTTCCAGCGCTTCCTGTTTACCACCGTGATTCATAAGACGGGTAACGAAATCGTCCTGCAGGGTTTGATTGGCCCAATCGCCTTGCAGGCCATGTTGCATCAGTTTAATAGCCACATCACCATGCCCGGCATCGGCCATATACATGCCTAGACGATAGGCTTCCAAACCGACCAAAGGATCGAGGCGCAAAGCAGCTGCAAAACAGGATAATGCCTTCTGTGTCTGGCCGAGTTTCAGCAAGCGCCAAGCAAGGGTCCGACGGTAGAAAGCGTTCAAAGGATCATACAATATGGCATAAGTCAAAAGGCGTTCATGGGGCAAAGCATTTCCAGCATATTGCGATGATTGTTGCTGATCGGACGGAAGGTCCGTAATCAGCCCTTTGGCCAGGCCGCTACCGCCATGAAACAGGACGTTGACTATTATTACGCAGACCGCCAGGGTCCATCCCAAGGAATAACGCCAATTGTGCCCTGCCGGCATGAAATCATCTTCGACGGGCAATCGTTTGGAAGATTGGGAGGCTGCCACCAGCAGACCGGCCAGGACAAAACCGTAAAACCTGAGCCATATGGGCACCTGCAGACCCATTATGGCTACGACTCCGGTAAAGGCTGACAGCCCCGCGATGGTACCGATAAAGAGATAAATAGCCATTTTGTTGTGGCGACTGCACCACGAAGGCAACGCGCGCCATAACAGAGCGACACAAAACCAGATGACCGTAATGACAAACGGCAATCCAGCTTCCGTTCTGCCGCGTAACAGGGGCGCGCTTCTATCTGGGGCAGATTGGCTGTCTATAATCCGCCGATCATGACGGCGGGATATTTTATCGTAGGTACCAAAACCTGAGCCGGTTAAAAAATAACTGTCTATCAGGCGGTTGGCACTCGCCCGACCTACCGCGACGGTTGCCGACGCCTGGTCTGGCTTTGCCGGCAGATTGCCGATACTGATACCGATTGCCGTGGCGGCCAACAGGACTACTGTCAGCAACAAAAGATAGGGGCTTTCGCGGCGCGCTTTTCTCCTCACGAGCAGCATCAACCACAGTAGGCAAAGAGCTCCGAGGAAAAAGAACATACTCTGCCAATGCAACAATGCAATGCCAAAGGGAATAACCAGCACCGACAATGCGACGATCAAGAAGTGGTCATGAACCGTCGCCTGCCAATAGGTCTCGATACGCTCCCGCAAAGAACCGTAACGGGCGGTCGGCCGAAAAGCGAGCATGGCGGCCATAGCCAAGGGGCCGAGCAACAGCATCAAAAGAGCGAAAGAGGATAGATCGAGAGTCAGAAAAGCAGCCAGTTTGCCAGCGGGCGCCGCATCCTTTGCAAGCAACAACGTCACCAGACGTAAAAGGATAATTCCAATGGCCAGGCCGCCGCCGATTCCGGTGAGCCAGAGAACCCCCTTTTTCAGGTTTTTTTGATCAGTCAACAAAGGAACTGTCAGGAAATAGCAGGCACTTCCGGCGCATAGGGTAAGGATCGCCTGCAGAGTGCCTTTTGGGTGCAGCGATAGAGTCATCCAGGGCGAAGGGACAAGAGCCCCCACGCTCTGGTGATAAGTCTGCCAGGTATGGGGGGAAATAATCTTTACCAGTTGCGGCGGCAAGGGGATCAATTGCAACACGCCCCAGCCGATCAGAAAAAACAGAGCTGCGGAACCCGGCGGCAGGGAAAAGGATGCGTTGCCATGACGCCTGGCGAATAACCACCAGCAAAGAGCGACCAGGGGAATAACTTCCAGCACCGCTGTTAGCCAATTCAACTGCCAGAACCCATTCAAGGGCGCCAGCAGCAGAACGGTGGCCATTAGCAGCAAAGGGACATTAACCATCAAAGGACCTCCCGGCAATGACTGCAGCGGGATTGGTCGTTACCAGGCTCTCGGCTGCTTCTTCACCGATAATCGCCGCGGCGGCTTTTGCACCGTCGGACAGAACCGGCCGCCGATGGGTTGCCGAATGGGCGTCACTGGCCAAAAAGTGGACCTGGCCCATCTTAAGCAGATATACAGCACAATCCTTGGAATCCATCCCAAAGTCCCCGACCAAGCTACCAGCAGTGATCTGCACCAAACAACCGGCATCGACCAAGCTGAAAAGTCGTTCTGGATTGCGCATAATTGAAGGATTTCGCTCCGGATGGGTGATGATAGGCCTCAACCCGGCCAGAAGCATTTCAAATACCATCTGATTGGCATTCTGCGGCAAATGGCTGTGGGGGAATTCCAGCAAAAAATAGTTACTGCCGTTGATGGTGTAGCGGGCAACTGCTTGCGGGGGCAACATGGCACTGACATCGGCGCCGGTCAGGATCTTTATCGGATACCCCCGCTTGGTCAGGACGGCATTGAAATCAGCTACCCGCTGTTGGAGAAGTTGCGGTGAATGCACCTCCCCCTTTATGTGGGGGGTGGCGACAATGTGGCTGATGCCATCCTTAATGGCAATATCAGCCATAGCCAGAGATTCCTCCAGGCTGGAAGAACCGTCGTCGATGGCGGGCAAAATATGGCAATGGATATCAATCATTCTCATTCAACGCTAAAATTTTGTGGTAGCAGGACTTTTATCGCGACCCTCGGCATAGTAATAATCCTGATGATAATACCCGTTTTTTTTGGCATCGAAACCGTTGATAACCAGACCGAGCAGACGTGCCCCCATATCATCGAGAAGCCTGCGTGAGCGTTCCAACATTTCGTATGTAGTGACCCCGGACTTGGTGATCACAATGACCCCATCGAACAGGCGGCAGAGGATACGAGTGTCGGCCACCGGCAGGAGGGGCGGCGAATCGCAAACGATGAAATCGAACTCATTGCTCATCGAATCGAGCAGCACTTTCATGCGATTTGACGCCAGCAATTCAGCTGGATTCGGAGGAATCGGGCCAGCAGGGATAATGGCAAGTTTGGGCAAGGGCCCCTTTTGAATAATATTGCTGTCTGCAGCACCCGCCAAGTAGCTGCTCAGACCTTTGACGTTACTGATTTTCAGCATTTTATGAAGGCGCGGCTTGCGCAGGTCACCCTCTATGAGAAGCACCCGGTTGTCGGAGTGGGCCAAGGCGAAGGCCAGATTGACCGAAGTGGTGGTCTTGCCTTCCCCCATGCTGCTGCTGGTCAAAAGGATCCTTTTGGGGGGGCTGTCGGGGAACGAGAGCTGGATGGCAGTCCGGAGGGCCCGGTAACTTTCGGCAAAAGCCGACTGAGGATCGTTCCAGACTGCATGATCGAGACTCTTAGCGGTATCGCGCCAGCGGCTGACCGTCGTCAAAACCGGTATGCCGGACTTGGCTTCGACATCTTCGGGGTCCTTGACGGTATTGTCGAGATACTCCAGGAAAAAGGTCAGGCCCAGACCGCCCAAACCACCAACACTCGCAGCCAGCAGCAGATTCATGGCCACCCAGGGACGAGCCGGTTTGGCGGGAATAGTCGCTTCTTCGACAATCCACAGATTAACCGGTTGGGTCTCCTCGGTAATGCTCTTCTCTTTCAGCTTCAGCATCAAGGCATCGTAAAGCTGGCGGTTGGTATCGACCACCCGCTTTAACGCGCCATATTGAATGAACTTTTCGCTCAGGAGCAACGCCTCGGTTTTAGTGGCGTTCAACTGAGAACGCAGACTACCCTCATTGGATTGAGCCAATTCGTATTCGTTTTTGATCGATTCGACAAGCCGGTCGATCTCCTGATTTCTCTTACGCTTCAGTATCTGAAGGTCACCCTTGACTTTGACCATCAAGGGGTGCTTGGGCCCATATTTGTTGGACAACTCCATAATGCTCTTTTCTGTTCCCACGATCTGGGCACGAATGGCCTGTAACGCCGGATCGGCAGAGATGGCGGAAATAGTGGTGGCAGCCCAGTAGTTTCGCCCAAGCTTCCGTACCTTCGAATAGAGGGCTGCCAGTTCCTTGCGCCGCGTTTCTGCGCGGACCAACAGGATATTAATTTCCGAAAGCTTTTCCGGTGTGACCGTCATGCGATCTTCGATGGCAACGATATTGTGTTCCTTCATATATCGCTGCAACTCCATCTCGGACTGGCGCAACTTTTGTGCCTCTGTCTCCGCCTTTTTGGTCATCCATTGCAGACTGCGCCGGGTGGAGGCGAGTTTCATTTCGAGGGTTTCCTCAATATAGGCTTTGGCTGTGGTGTTGGCGATCAAGGCCGCCAGTTCTGGATTTGGCGACAGGTAGCTGATGTTGACGATGCGGGTTCCCTCCACGGGCCTTACCTGGATTCGCTCGTTTACAATTTTCACGAGCATTTCATCTTTGGAAAGGGAAACCTCATCTTCCGCCCTGGCATCATCGGACCTGAACATATCCCGTAACTGCCCCGGTAATGTTTTCAGTCCGGTCAGCACAAAACGAAACGGAGAGCCTTCCTTAAAAACTTTGCCGATGAATGCATCGTAATTGTCCCCCAGGGAGAGGCTCTTAACCACCCGGCGGGCCACCGCGCGGCTCTTGATCAACTGGAACTGAGTCTCGTAAAAGACCGGATCGTAAGAAGCGCGTCGATAGTTGCCGGTTAGATCAGCACTTTCAACCTTTTCGATCATGACTTTGGTCGACCCCTCGTAGAGAGGCGTCGTGATGAACGTAACCATGGACACCAGCGTCACTACGGTAAGGAAAAAACCGAGCAGGACATGGCGCCGTTTTTTAACGACCCTGATAACATCCCGTAGATGCAGTTCTTCATTTTTAATCGGCATGATCGAATCCTATGTTTCGTGAAAGCAGATGAGGCTCTATATCTTAGAAAAAACTCTCTGGAACAACGATGACATCATCAGCCATTATCGGCGTATGTAGCGGCACTTTTTTCAACACCACCTCCCTGTCTTCTACTTTGCGTATGACCTGAATTTTCCTTTTCGCAGCCAATTCAGTAAAGCCGCCGGCAATGGTAATAGCCTTGATCACCGAGGTGCCCTCCTCAAGCTTATAG
>JAUWLU010000390.1 GCA_030613545.1 Desulfuromonadales bacterium | reverse complement strand
CAATGCTTCTTCCACCACCTGCTGCACCGACAGGCCGTTGGGCTGCCGCTGCCAGCCGACATAGCCGCTGCCATCGTATTCGAGAGTCAATTTGATGGTTCGCATATCCATCGATTCCGCTAGGAGGGTGTCGACACCCTCCCAGTTAAACGAAACAGGGGGCCAACGGCCCCCTGCACGATCTATCAATAATGCTGGCCTGGATCGGCCAAAACGGCTCAGAGATATTTCTCCAAGACGATCTCGGCGATCTGCACCGCGTTGGTGGCCGCTCCCTTACGCAGGTTGTCGGCTACCACCCACAGATTGAGACCGTTGGCAATGGACTCGTCCTCGCGAATACGTCCTACCAGGGTCAGGTCCTGGCCTGCAGCGTCGATGGCCATGGGATACTCCAGCTTGGCGACATCATCCACCACCTGCACCCCGGGACTGGCGGCGAGCAGCTTGCGGGCCTGATCGGCGCTGAGCTTCTGCACCGTCTCGATATTGACCGACTCGCTATGACTGTAGAAGACCGGCACCCGCACGGTGGTGGCAGTGACCCCGATGGAGTCGTCGCCGAAGATCTTGCGGGTCTCGTTGACCATCTTCATCTCTTCCTTGGTATAGCCATTATCGAGGAACACATCAATCTGCGGCAAACAGTTGAAAGCGATCTGATGAGGATAGACCTCGCAAGCCGCCGGGCGGCCGTTGAGCAGCTCCCCGGACTGAACGCGCAGCTCATCGATGGCGTTGCGACCGGTGCCGGAAACCGCCTGGTAGGTGGAGACCACCACCCGCTTCAGCGTAGCGGCATCGTGCAGGGGCTTGAGAGCCACCATCATCTGAATGGTCGAGCAGTTGGGGTTGGCGATAATGCCCTTTTTGCTGTACTGGGCGATATCCTGGGGATTGACCTCGGGCACCACCAGCGGCACCTCGGGATCCATGCGCCAAGCGCTGGAATTATCGACACAGATCGCTCCGGCCGCAGCGGCGATGGGGCAAAACTCCTCACTGCGCGCCCCGCCGGCGCTGAACAGAGCGATATCGATCCCTTCGAAGGCATCCTTGTCCAGCAGCTGCACCATGTGCTGCTCGCCGTTGAACTCAAGAAACTTACCGACGGACCGTTCGGACGCCAGCAGACGCAGCTCCTTGATGGGAAATTTGCGTTCAGCCAGCACTTCCAGCATCTGCTGGCCGACGGCGGCGGGGGCGCCGCCGACGGGGCCCTTGGATTGGTTGGGCCAGGGGTTTCATCCATTTTGTTAACCGAAGGGGTTCAACC
>JAUWLU010000114.1 GCA_030613545.1 Desulfuromonadales bacterium | reverse complement strand
GCCGTCCGTGAATTTCCCCGTTGCTGGCTGTAGAGGGCATATATAAGTTGCACCACCGCGCCACAGACAAGGATAATGCCGGTCAGCAGTGCCGGAGGTCGATAGGAACCTAAAAGACTGAGCAGGTAAATGGTCAGGGATAGCGCGAGAGCCACAAGTGCCGGACTAGGTAATTCCGAGGAAGACACGGAGGATGAAAAACCAGGCATAAGACCTCCCGCAACATTACTGCCAGCCCACCATTGACGGGCTGGCAGTAATTGAAGAAACAACTGAACAGTTGAGGATTATTCGCTGACTTCCTGCAGGACCAGGTCCTCTTCTTCGACAAAGATCGGTTCGGAAACCGGTACTGCAACTTTTTTCGGCCGCAAGGACAGGGCCATCATGGCACCGACCAAGAGCATAACACCGGCCACCATGAAGGAGCTTTCCATGCCACCGTATTTAACGTTAAGCGCAGCCGAAATCTTTACCAGAGCAAAAGCGCCAACTCCCCAGGCAGAAAACAGGATACCGAAGTTGGTTCCGTAATTTTTAGCGCCCCAGAAATCCTTGGAGAAAGCAGGAAAAAGAGACAGGTTGGAACCATAGTTGAAGCCCATGAATGTGGCCAGCAGGGTAATCAGAAGAGGTCCGGTGCCTGCGCTGGACACAACCTTTACCGCTGCAAACATCAGCGCGGCCTGAAAGACCAGCATCACGGGCAGGGGCGTAGCGCGGCCGATCTTATCCGACAGGATACCAGCAACAATACGACCGGCGGCATTGCCCAGGGACATTACCACGACGGCGACAAAGGCCATTTCACCCATGCTCTGCTTGGCGATTCCAGCAATACTGCCAATCACCATCAGACCTGCACCAGCACCGACAAAGAAGCTCAACCACAGGGTGTAGAAGCGCCCGTCCTTGAGCATCTGGCCCGGCCCAACATCCTTGGACTTAACCGCCTTAGCAGGGCCAGCAGAGTCTTTTGCCGCCGGAGAAAAACCAGCAGGGGGGTTAGACAATAGCATTGCCATCCCGCAAACAAGAGCAATAAAACCGATTCCTAAAATCATCATGGTCGTGTGCAGTCCGTACTGACCCAGCAGATACTTGCTAACCGGAGCCAGGTAAACGGGGGCAATACCAAAACCAGAGACAACAATACCGACAATCAGACCGGTTTTCGCTGGCGGGAACCATTTCAGAGCCGGCGGAGTCGCAGAGGCATAGGCGAAACCGATACCACTACCAGCCACAACTCCGAAGCCCAGAATCCATCCCCAGTAGCTTGAAGTCTGGGAGCAGATCAGGAAACCGGCACCGACCAGCAGACCACCAAGAATAGCTGTCAAGCGCGGCCCAACCTTATCCTGCATTTTACAACCGTGAGTCATCGACAGGGCGAAAACGAGACAAGCTGTCGCATAGGGGTCTCCGGCACCTTCAAACAGTTGGCCAATTTCACCTTTGAGCATACTGTAAGCGTAAATTACTCCCAGCGCCAGGTTGATTCCCAGGCCGGCAATGACAACCTGCATGCCTCTGCTTTTTATGGATTTCTTTTCGGGTTGCATGACAGTTCTCTCCTCTTCCATCAGTGTCTGTTATGACTGGGCAATCCGCAGCCAATTTTCTCGGGTCAGGCATCTCGTCAGAACGGGCAAGAATCTTTGGAACAGGATTCTGGCTCAGTTCGATAGCAAGCTGTCTAACGTGTATCTCGAGGCACTTAAAGTCCTCATCCAAGCGGCAAACTGAAGGAGCAGGGATATCACACCACCAAAAAACTAATGTTTAAAAGTAGTATGGAGCAAGAATCATCCTGTCCCTCAACAAGAACCCCCACGGCCCTTTGCCAGCAAGGAGTAGCTTTCAAGACAGGGATTGAGCAAGGCCCATACCAAGACGCATGCGGCCCTAATAAAAGATTAAAAAATCACGTTATTCCGAACAGTTACAGTAAACCAAAGGTCTTGCCACCAGAACTCCACATTGAATCTTTTGCAGCGTTGCAAAAGCCCTGCGGACCATAAAAAAACGGGCTCCCCGTCGCCGGAAGCCCGTCCATTGCCCTGAAACAGGGCGATTGTTCGTCTCTGTTGATTAACTGCCGAGCCTCGCAGCGGCCGCCCGGCCGATTTGCACGGATGCAAAGACTCAGCTTTTTTTGCACAATTGCAAAAAAGACGTACCGAATCAGTAATCTTCTTTGCTGATGTCGTACTTTTTTATCTTGCGATAAATGGTCGCCATGTTCATGCCGGCCGCCTTTGCTGCGACTTCGACGTTGCCTTTGGCGTTTTGCAAGAGCTGCCTGAGGTACTCCATTTCGAATCGCGCCAGAGAGACGGCGTAATCGTCGTCCCAGAGGGCAGCCGCCGAAACGGGCGTGGCAGCCGGCGCCCCGACATCGATGAATTGCCGCAGGACCGGCAGGGTCAGGTGGTCGCTGTCCTCCATAGCCATACAGGCTTCGATGACATTGCGCAGCTGCCGAATATTGCCGGGCCAGTCATAGCCGGCCAGGGCCTGAGCCGCTTCGGGGGTCAGCCCTTTGATCTGGGTAGCGAACTTTTTGTTTTGCAATTTGATGAAATGGGCCGCCAGCAAAGCGATATCTTCCGGTCGCTCGCGCAGGGGCGGCAGGTGGATGTTGAGCACATTCAACCGATAGTAGAGATCCTCGCGGAACTCGCCCGTCCGGCAGCCTTCCTGCAAGTCAGCATTGGTGGCCGAAACGACCCGGACGTTGACCTTGATAGAGGCATTGTCGCCGATGCGCCGAAATTCCTGCTCCTCTAAAAAGCGCAACAGCAGCTTCTGCACGTTGAGGGACAGATTGCCGACCTCGTCGAGAAACAGAGTGCCGCCGTCCGCCTCCTCAAGCAAGCCCTTGCGATTTTCGTTGGCGCCGGTAAAGGCGCCCTTTTTATAGCCGAACAACTCGCCCTCCAGTACCGATTCCGGCAGGGCGCCGCAGTTGATGGCAAGATAGTTCTCGTTTTTGCGCGGCGAATTGTAGTGAATGGCCTGGGCGATCAGTTCCTTGCCCGTACCGGAATCGCCGGTGATCAGCACCGAGGTATCGCGGATGGCGACCTTTTTGACCGTCTCCAGCACGTTCTTGAGGGCATCGGAACTGCCGATGATCTTGCTGAAATCGAAACGGCCGGCCAGCTCTTCGCGCAGTTCGCGGTTTTCGGTCAGCAGCTGATTATGGTGCAGAGCGTTCTTGACCCGATAGAGAAGTTCGTCCGGCTCAAAGGGCTTGGTAACCATATCGTGGGCACCGCGCCGCAGGGCCTGAATAGAGGTTTCGAGGGTGGCAAAAGCTGATATGACGATGACCGGCAGGCCGGGCTGCTTTTCCTTGAGCCGCCGTAGCACCTCCAGCCCATCCATCTCGGGCATCTTGATGTCGGTCACGGCCAGATCGAAATGGCCGGGCTGGAACGCTTCCACGGCCTCGACGGAACGGGAGTACGACTTGACCGCGTAGCCGCTGTCGAGGAGAACGGCCTCCATCATCCGGCACATTCCTTCTTCATCGTCGATAAGCAATATCCGCTTTTTATCCATCGCGTCCCTCTATCTCCTGTTGCACCGGCAGCCACACTTTCATCGTCGTCCCCTGGCCCGGTTGGCTTTCGACCTCGATGCTGCCCTGATGCTGGCGGACAATCTGGCGGGTGATGGGCAAACCCAGGCCGGTTCCTTTTTTCTTGGTCGTGAAAAACGGTTCAAAGATTTTATCGAGATGCTCGCTGTCAATCCCCGCGCCGGTATCGGCAAAGCTCAACACCACCATCTCGCCCACCCGTTCAGAACGGACCGTCAGAACTCCGCCATCGGGCATGGCGGAACCGGCGTTGAGCATAAGGTTGATGGCCACCTGCCGGATCTGATCGCCATCCACCATCAACGGCGGCAGGTCGGTGGCAAAATCCTTGTCGATCACCACGTTGTGCATGGAGGTATGGTTGGCGGCAAAATCGACGATCTGGTGCAGCAGGGCGTTGATATCGGTCGCCTCCAGGGCCGGCTTGGGGGTCCGCGCATAATTGAGCAGATCCTGGACAATCTTCTTGCAGCGCTTGCTCTCCCGCTTGATATCGTGAATCATGCGGTACATGGGATCTTCTTCGTCCAGCTTTCCTTCCAGATAGGCGGCGTAGCCGAGGATCACGCCGAGAGGGTTGTTGATCTCGTGGGCGACGCCGGAAGCCAGTACGCCGAGGGAAGCCATTTTGCCCTGTTGGGCGAGATTGCTCTCCATCTCCCGATGCTCCTTGAGCATCTCGGTCATACGATTGAAATGGGAAGCCAGCTCGCCGAGTTCATCGCCGCTTTCGACATGCATGCGCTCTTCCAGGCGCCCGGCCTTCACCCGACGTATCACGCTGATCATGGCATGGATCGGATCGGTGAGCGCCTTGGATGCGGCAAACACCAGAAAAACGGAAACCAGACCGACGACCAGGCCCAAAATCACCAGGCTCGACCAGAGATACTGCTTGATCTCATGAGCTTCCTGGTAGAACTCGTCTTCGTAAGAACCGACAGCCACGATCCACTGCCACGGCTTGTAATAGAGATAGCGCACGATCTTCATGCGCGGTTCGGCGTCGCCGATATTCTGCCAGGCATAACGGGCCCAGCCGTTTTTACTGGCCAACATCCGCTTCACAACATACTGCCCTTCGGCATCCTTCATCTCCAGGATGTTCTGACCGGCGCTTTCAGGATGCAGAGTCAAGGTACCCTCTGTATCGAGGCAATAGATGTAGCCGGTCTTGCCGACCCGCTTGGAGTTGATCTTGCTCTTCAGCTCTGCGAAAGAGCGTTTTTCGAATTCATTGTCTTCGTAGGTTTCCTCCAGATAGCCACCGGTAGCGATGATCCAGTCCCACTCTCGAAAATAGCGATAGGCGACCAGTTTGCGTCGCGGTTGTTTATCACCCAGGATGGCATTGCGCCAGGGATACACCGCATAGAGCACCTCGCCCGGAGCCGAAGCGACCGCCGCCCGGCAGATATCGCGAATAAAATAGCGGCCGTCCTCGTCCTGTTCGTCGTAGATATTTTCCCCTTCGCGGGCGATATGAGCCAGGAGCTGGCCCTTACTGTTCATGGCATAGATATAGCCCGATTCACCGATATTTACTTTTTTTAGCGCCTTGGTCGCAGCCAGCTTGGCCGCCTGCAAACCGAGCTGACCCCTCTGATAATGGCGCTGTTCGGTTTCGACCAGACTGTAGGCGAGATCGGTGATCGTTCGCATTTCCTCTTGAACGGTCGCTTTTTTGTCTTCCTTGTAAACCTGAAACTGCTTGTAGTGAGAATCAAGAAGATCGATGGCAAAGCGACACATGTGGTCGAGATCGTCCTTGCTGGCCTGGGTAATGCCTCGATAGGCCTGCTGATAGGCGACATAGCCGGTAACCACGCCGACCACGATGAACGGCAGCAGCACCAGGGGCAACACGACCATCTGCAGCTTCCAGCGCAGCGGCAGACGGGAGAAGTAGCGGGAGAACCAAGGGGTCATAACAGGTTTGCTCTTTTTCCGAACCGGAAGCCAGGGCCCCATGCCCCACGGCGCTTACCGCTGCGGGGACCAGAGACTGTAAATAAGGCGTTAGGATAACACTAGCCGGCAGCCAGCGACAAGCCCGCAGACGTGCCCATCCTCGCCAGCCGGTAAATCGAAAAAGGGCCCCGCCAATCTGGCGGAGCCCTTGAACCATCGACAAGCAACCAAAAACTTCAAAAAGCACGTTTTCTGGGCCGTGACCGCTTGCCTATCAGCCAGCCGACAAACAGCACTCCGGCGCCGGCCAGAAACCATTTGACGATAGCCTTGCGCAGAATATCGTCGTTGTCCTGACGCAATTGAGCCAGGTCGGCGACATACTTTTCGTTCTCAGCTTTGAGCCGGTCCCGCTCATTGAGCAGATCGGCGACATTCTTGGCACCATCCAGCAAGATCTGGTGTTTTTTTGCCAGGCTGCTGCGCTTGCCCTTTTCACTGTTGAAAGCCCGCTGCACGTCGGCCACCTGCCGCTGCAGCTCTTCTTTTTCACCGCTCCATCCCTCAGCTCGCTTGGCCATGGCGGCCGAACGCTTCTGCAACTGGGCGAGTTGCTTTTCCAGACGGGCGACGACATAAGCCTTGGGCAGCCGGGCGCTGATATACTGCTTCAGCACATACCCCTCGCTGCCGTCCCTGGTGCGCACCTTCAGATAGTTTTCTTCTTCCTCCAGAAATTCCACCGCTGCGCCCGTCGGCAAAGATTTCACAATTTTATATTCCGTTCCCGGACCACGTCGCAAGGTAATGGTAATCTGATCGGAAACATAGCGCGTTTCAGCTTCGGCAGAAACAACCGCAAGAGCCGAAACCACGAGCACAAAACAGCAGAAGACGATAATCCGCATGATGACTCCTTTTGGCAGAATATAACAACGATCCATTGCCACACACCGCGATGGGCGACGGAACAGGGCAGCCTGACCGCTGGCTGCAAGCAAATCCCTGTATAGCCTAAAACGCTATAAAATTACCATTAATTTTCCTGATACAAAAGCACAACCGTTCCCGCCGGACCATCAGCTGGCTGCCCGCAGACCTGTGGCCGCAGGGCTTCGAGGAGCGACTTGCCCCGACAAAGGCAGATCATCCCGATAGCCGGTCTGCCCGGCAAGCAGCGCCAGGGCCAGCAAAATGCCACCCAGCAAAATCAGCAGCGAACGATAAGGGTCCCGGATTCCAGAAGATTCGTGATCGGTCAAAGTCGGCATGCGGATAAAGCTCCTCGGGCAAGATTCTATACGGAAGGACAAGCTGTCGGAGTCTTGAATGCAAACCTTGGACCAAGATTGATGCTTTCGCAAAAAGTCATGAGATGGCTAAGCAAAAATTTCGACCTACAAGGCGTAGTGGTTTTTCAGGGGTGAAGGCATACATAGGGTATGTCGAAGTCCTGAAAAAGCGCTGCAACG
>JAUWLU010000158.1 GCA_030613545.1 Desulfuromonadales bacterium | reverse complement strand
TGGCGGAAATCGTCCAGCCGCTGGTGCTTGTCTTTTTTGCTGACGATCTTGCGCAGCTGGTCGCCTTCGCTGGCGGAAAAGCCGGCCAGGGCCATGGCTATTTGAGTGATCTGTTCCTGGTAGACGGCCAGACCGTAGGTTTCGTCGAGAATCGGCTTCAGGTCGGGGTGCTGGTGGCGCCAGGACTTGCCGCGCATGCGGGCGACGAATTCGCGAATGAAGCGGTTGGCCGCCGGGCGAATAATCGACGAGGCCATGACCAGGTGTTCGAACAGGGCATCTTCGCCGGGCAGGGGCTGGCTATGCCACATCTTCTGCAGCAGCTGGCGAGTGGCCGGCGACTCGATGTAGAAGCAGCCGATGGTTTCGCCGGCACAGAGCAGGGCCCGGGTCTTGTCGTCGGTCAAGGGCTGCCAGCTACGGTAGTCGATGGTCTTGCCGTGGTGTCGCCGAATGGCCGCCAGGGCGTCGCGGATTACCGCCAGAGAGCGGTTGCCGAGGATATCGATCTTCACCAGCCCGGCCGCTTCGGCCTGGTCCTTTTCCCACTGAATGAGCGGCCGGCCGCCGGCCGACACCTCCACCGGCACGTAGCGACGCATGTCGTCGGGCACTACCACCAGTCCGCCGCAGTGCTGGGACAGGTGGCGCAGCTGGCCGTCGAGGCGGCCGGCCAGGGCGACGATGGTTCGCCAGTCTTCATGCAGATCTGCGCCGCGAAACAGCGGATGCTTCTGCAGCGCCTGAACGCCCTTGGCTGGCGACCAGCAACTGGCCAGACGGCCGGTGACCGATTTGATTTCGGTCGCGGACAGCCCAAACACCTTGGCTATCTCGCGCAGGGCGGAGCGGCTTTTGAATCCCACCTGATTGGCGACCATGGCGACGCGCTGTCGGCCGTAGCGGGCAAAGGCAAAATCGAGAACCCCGTCCCGCTCATCCCAGGGAAAGTCGATGTCGATATCGGGCGGATCGTGGCGCCCCTCGTTGAGAAACCGCTCAAAGAACAGGTTGTAGCGCAACGGGTCGACCTGGGTGATGCCGAGGCAGTAGGCGACCAGCGAAGCGGCGGCGCTGCCCCGACCACAGGTGCGCGGCGAACGGCCGGCCAGTTCCTGCACAACCAGAAAATAGTGGGCGAAACCTTTTTGAACGATGAGGTTCAGCTCTCTGGATAGACGTTTTTCTATCCTATCGTCGAGGACTTCGTAGCGCCACAGAGCCCCTTTTCGAGCCCGCTTCGTCAACTCGGCGGCGGCTTCTTTGTCGACCAGGTTTTCGTAGCGGGGAAAGATGCTGGCGGTGAAACCCCAGTCGGTCTTGCAGGCTTCGGCGATGCGGACGGTATTTTCCAGCGCTTCGGGGCAGTGGGGCAGGCGGGCGGCCAGTTCCTGTGCCGAGCAGAGCCGGTCCGCCGGACTGGCGCAATCGTTTGCGGTCAGCCGGCTCAAGGTGCTGTTGAGGGCGATGGCACGCAGCACGCGGTGGAGCTGGTGATCGTCGTCGTGAAGCAAGAGCGCCCGGATGGTGGCAACGGGTGGCAGCTGCAGCTGCCGGGCCAGCAGCCGGGCCTGTTCCGGGTTGTGGCCGGGAGACAGTTCGACATAGAGCCCGCTGCGGTCCTGGCGGATCAGGCTGGTGAGCAGGGCGCGATCGTCGCTGAGGATGAACAGCCCGGCCCGATGGCGGGACAGGGCGGCCGCAAGGTCAAAGGCCGATTCGCTATGCAAAGCTGAGATCAGCCGGCAGAGGTTGTGGTAACCGGTCTGATTACGCACCAGCAGCAGTGCCCGCTGCCGGCTGCTGACCAGTTCGCTGCCGACCAGCGGGATAAGGCCGTTGTTTTTCGCCGCAGCAAGAAAATTGGGCAGGCCGTAGAGGCCGTTGCGGTCGGTCAGGGCCAGCCGCTTCATGCCCAGGGACCGAGCGGTGGCGCACAGCTCCTGCGGAGAGTGCAATCCCCAGTTGGGGGAGAAGGACGAGTGAACGTGAAGGTGAATAAAGGAATCCATGGGCCTCTTTCAGAGGTTGCGCCCCCAGCTCACCGCCCGGCTGCCGAACCGGTGGCGTAGCTCATCGAAAGTGCTCTGCAGGGTATCGCTGATCCGTCCCGTTTGCGGAGTGGCAAACAGTGACAGCTGCCGGCTGGGCGCAACGAGCTGTTCACAGCTCAGGCGCAGCAAGCGCAGGCGAATGCGGCGCTGCCAGGCACGCTGCAGCAGTGCGTCGGCGACGGTCATCAGCTCCAGGTCGAGATGGCGGGGCGTGGCCAAGGTCAGGCGCCGCTCGGCGCTGCAGCCATCGGCATAGCCCAGGGTCAGGCGCAGCCGGCCGGCGCCGCGTCCCAGGCTGCGCAGACGCAGACCGCAGGCCTCGGCCAGACGGCCCAGGGCGGCGCGGATCGTGGTCTCTTCGTTGCTGGCCCTCTCCAGCAGCGCTTCTTCGATAACGGTCGCAGTGCGTTGCGGCGGCCGAACCGGATCCGGATCGATGCCGCGAGAGCGTTGTTGCAGCAGGGCGGCAAAGGGGCCGCAGATCGGTTCCAGTTGCGCTACGGACAGGGCCGCGACCTGTTCCACCCGGCGCAGATTGAGGTCCTGCAGCAGGCGCTCGGCTCGCAGGCTGCCGATCCCCGGCAGGGCCGCAACGGTCAGAGGGGCGATGAAATTCCGTTCGCTGCCGCGCAACACATCGCAGATGCCCGGTCGATCTAGGTAGCCGGCGGCCATGCGGGCCACCAGCTTGTTGCCGGCCAGGCCGCAGGTCGCCGGCAGCTGCAAGCGGTCGGCGACCTGCCGCTCCAGACGTGCCGCCACATCGAGGGGCGAACCGAGCAGTCGACGACTGCCGGTCAGGTCGAGAAACAGCCGTCCATCGCCGTTCGACTCCCACAGGGGGCTGCAGTGGCAGACCAGTTCCCGTAGAACCTTGACCGCCTTGCTGGTCAGTTCCGGTTGCGGCGTCAGCAACTGCAGGGCAGGGCAGCACTTGTGGGCCAAGTGAATGTTCATGCCGGGGGTTACGCCGTCCCGGCGGGCCTCAACGGAGACGCAGCGTAACAGACTGCCTTGACTCAGGCCGGCAGCCACGGCCAGCGGCCGGTCGCGCAGCGCGGGGTCGACGGCTCGTGCCAGAGCGACGGCAAAGTCGGGCACGGCCAGATGCAGGATGTCGCGCGCCATGTCAGCGGTAGTGACGGATCACTCCGACTACCACCCCCTCGATACGAAAGGGTACCCTTGCATCGACGGTGATGGGCTGCATGGTTGGATTGGCAGGATGCAGCTCAATGGTCTGGTCGTGGCGCTGCAGGCGCTTGACGGTGGCTTCGTTGTCGAGCAGGGCGACCACTGTCTGGCCGTTTTCGGCGGTGGCCTGCTTGCGGACTACTACGTAGTCGCCGTCGAGAATGCCGTCTTCGATCATGGAGTCGCCGGCGACATGCAGCACAAAGTGTTCTCCAGCACCGACCATGTTCGGGGGAACATCAATGGTGTCGGACGTTTCGATGGCCTCGATCGGCTTTCCGGCTGCGACGGTTCCGGCCAGCGGCAGTCTCAGGCCCTGTTCGGCAACGGCCGCCAAGCGCAGGCTGCGCCGGCCGTTCCAGTCGCGGCTCAGCAGCCCTTCGCGCTCCAGGCGCACCAGATAGTTCTGTACCGTGCCAAGGGAGCGAAAACCGAAGGCCTGTGCGATCTCCTGCTGGGAAGGGGCGAAACCTTGTCTTTCGATGTACCGGGCGATGAAATCGAATACCAGCTTCTGTTTCGGGGTCAGCGGGCTCATACAAAACTCCTGTGGGTTGGTTCGCAGAGTGTATGCGTAAGTTTTGCGTAAGTCAAGCGGGAGATTGTCAGCTGGAGAGGCGCAAGAAGGCCACAGAAAATCGGCCGTTTGTGCTAAGCTTGGTGCGGAAGAAAAGAACTGCGCGCAACGGAAAGGATAGCTTCTGTGGCCACCAGACAAGCTAAATCACCGCCGGTGCCTGTTGAACAGCCCGCCACCTTGCGTCAGCAGATCGTCGCGCTGCTGCAGCAGCAGGCGGTTTCCGCCAAGGATCTGTCGATGGCGGTCGGCCTGCCGGAAAAACAGATCTATCATCATTTAGAGCACATTCGGCGCAGCTTTCAACAGCAGCGGAAGCAGCTGCACATTGAGCCGGCCGTATGTAAGAAGTGCGGGTTCAGTTTCACCAAGCGGCAGCGTTTTCACAAGCCGGGCAAATGTCCGATCTGCCGTGGTCAAGCGATCGAAGAGCCGCGTTTCTTTTTGGCGAGCAGCGTCTGAACTGTTGTCCCGCGGAGCTGTTAACCCTTTCTGGCTTGACAAAAATCTCCATAATACCGTAAAGATAAGGTTCAATTGAGATCCATTAACGCTCTGTAAAGTGCCGTGACGGCATAGCAGACTTCTGTTTGGCTGATCATTTTATGCGGAAAGGGATTCTTTGCGATGGATTATAAAGGGATCATCGATCAGGCGGTGGCGGAAATCTTTTCCACCATGCTTTTTCTGGAGGTCACCTCGCTTCCCGGTGAACCGGCCGCCATGCCGGACCAGCGCATGCTCTCCGGCATGCTCGGTTTTGCCGGCAATCTGCAGGGGACGGTAATCATTCATTTGCCCGAGGCGGTGGCCATCGCCATCACCAACGCGTTTTTGGAACTCGACCTTGACGAAGTCAACGATGAAGTCAAGGATGCCATCGGCGAACTGGCCAATATGGTCGCCGGCGGCATCAAATATCTATTGCCCGAACAGGGGCAGGATGTGCAGTTGTCGATCCCGTCGGTTGTTTCCGGGCGGGGCTATACCTGTGAGGCGACCGGTAAAACCGAGCGCTTCGCGGTCGAGTTTGAAACAGCTGGCGGCCGCTTTATTACCGAACTGCTCGTCAAGTAGGTCGGCACCCTTGCCGCCTTGGCGCAGGGCGGGGACTATACAGAAACAAAGAAGGCCCCACACCTCATGGTGTGTGGGCCTTCTTTGTTTCGGAGGAGGGGGGACTTTTGCGATAAAATTAATAACACAGTACCCTCTATGATGCTTTCGCAAAAAGTCATGAGATGGCTAAGCAAAAATTTCGCCCTACAAGGCGTAGTGGTTTTTCAGTGGTGAAGGCATACATATGGTATGTCGAGGTCCTGAAAAAGCACTGCAACGCAGTAGTGTGGACTTTTTGCGACGCCATCATAGGCAGGAGGTGCGGAATGGCCAAGGCGATGCATAGGGAGTCGAGGGGGAAGGAAGGCAACGATTCGACCTGGCAACTGCTGGCGAGGCGGGTCGATGCCGGTGGGCTGGCCAAGCT
>JAUWLU010000139.1 GCA_030613545.1 Desulfuromonadales bacterium | reverse complement strand
CCGAGCTTTTTGGCCTGCGATTTAAGCTTGCGCGCTGCCGAGTGGTGCAGGAAGTCGGTGAAAAACAGCACGGCATCGACATGATTGGGGATGGTGTTCTTGGCTACCTTGCGGTTGCGGGCCGGCCAATGAGTGATGCGGGTGGCCCCCAACTTTTCGAGGCGTGGAACGAGAGCGTTGATACGGTCGGCGCCGACAATAAGGATGGACATGACGGGTAACTCCTTGCAGAGAGAATCATTGAAGGCAGGCCGGTTCTCCGGCTGCCAGAGCCTTGTGCAGCAGCGCCACAGGGTCGTTTATATCGCTGAGCCGGGCCGCCATGCTGCGACGGCAGTCGGCATAGCGGTCATTCAGGGCAAGGCTTGGCGCGGGATCACCGTAGATGCGCCATAGCCGGCAGGCGGTGCAGGGTTTGTCGCTGCAACCCATGAAACCTGAAACGTCCTTGAGGGGATAGCCGAGAAAGAGGCCGATTTCATGGGGCAGTTGGGCATTGGTCTGAAAACGCCGCTTCAGTTCAGCCAGCGTACTCTGTAAATCGGTACTCCGGTAGCCCAGCTGCCGAAGAAAGGCTGCCGTTTCCGGATGTTGCAGATGGTCTCTGAGCAAGGCGGGGGAGTAGAACAGCATCAGGTCACCGCTTTCCTTGTGCCGCAGAGACAGGGCTTTCAGCGGGCTGCCGGCCAGCAGTGCGGCACCGTGGCCATGCCACAGCTGATGAAGATTGCGGCCACAGGCCTGGCTGCGATTGCGCAGCTGGACCAGGTTGGCCGGCTTCGCTCCGGCCAGTACCTCGGCGGCCTCCAAGGCGAGAAAGGAGGCCAGGCAATCCCGTTCATCGGGGAAGTTCCAGGTCAACTCCTGCCAGCTGGGCCTGGAACTGTGGCGGGGCCGGATGCGGGGTTTTGCAGAGGTCAGAGCTGTCGATGGCACGGCGTGTTCTCCTTGGGGCGGCGTGTTGGCGATGTCTGACCATACAGAAAATGAAAACCATTTTCAAGTAAAATATTGATCTGCACGCACGACGGCGCTCAATAGTCGGGCCGTCTCGCTTCTCATGCAGACAAATCTGGAACAATCAGGCGTTATGCCGTTAGACATTCCTGTTCGCCATCGTCGTCACGGGGCTTGAGCTGCGATCCCTTGGCCGGGGTGGTCTGCCGGCCAGGGATCAAGGCTGGGCGTTGGTTTGCTCTATGCGTCTGCGGTCTGAAGGGACTTGGATGTGCCGGCAAAGGCGAGAAGAATGCCCAGGGCCACCCCTAACAAAGCGGCAAATAGAATCTGAAGGTTGGTGGGCAGCAAAAAGGTGATGGTATGGGCCGGAATCCAGAAGAGGGGCAAGGTTTTTTTAAAGACGAAGCCCCACATGACGGACCAGTCGATTTGTTTCAAAATCCGTGCGAAATCGATTCGCGTGAAATAGCCGTTCAGCGTTCCTCCGGTTTCCTCGATATGGATGTCGGAAATCTTGTGGAGAGTCATAAACAGTGGGGCGAACATGAGGTTCATGGTTACGCTTATGGCGAAGGAGGTAGCTACTTTGGCCGCGGAAAGGTCACCCCTTAACACACCTGCGGGCAACTTGTGCAGGTATTGATCGACAACCACGGGGGCCCCTGCAGCAAAGATGGTAAAGGCAATTTTAATCAGAACGCCGGTGCATCCCCAGAAAAGCGCCCTGGGTAAAACTCCGAAGCCGCATTTATGATAGACCCCTTGGGAAATGCGCAAGCCAATGACTTCGCCCAGAGTTGCCAGGATTGCGAACTTTACGAAACTCATAATCAACGGATACTGCGTTGTTGCCGTTTTGAAGAAAAGCCGGGTCGACTCTGATAGAACGAAAGGGCAGCAAAGTACCAGGAGAACAACAATAAACGCGACATCTTTCCTTTTCACCTGCAACTCCTTGGTCTGGGTCCACTGGTGAGACGGCTCCATCAACCTTGCTTGACGGCTGCCTCTTAGTGTTTTCCTGTCGATTGAAATAATACGGAGGTCCCGCAGGATGCCAATAACCTGGCTGCACCGGCAGGTCAACTACGATTCGTACAGAGACAGGATTGGTCTGACACCTCCGCCCCTGGGGGATGACGGTTTATGCAGCGGCTGACAGCAGCAGAGCGCCCAGCGTCGCAATGGCCAGCCCGCCGCCTATGCCGAGGATGTGACTGGCAACGACTGCGCTGCGGGAGGTGGACAGAACCCGCAGCAGGGTGCCGCGTGTCGCCATGGTGGCGACCGCAGAGAGACTGACGGTCAGTGCCATGCCCATTGCCAGGGCCAGCATGGCCAGCAGACCGGGAATCAGCAGTTGTTGGCTCATGGCGAACAGCAGAATGATAGCCGCGCCCGGACAGGGGATCAGTCCGGCGGCGGTCGCTACCGAACAAAGGCTTTTCAGGTCGGCCTGCTGGTTTGGGCAGCGGCTTTGTTCGCGGCGCGACAGACAGAGCCACAGGGTGCGCCCGATGAGCAGGATGCCGATCAAGAGCAGCAGCAGCGCCGAGGTCTTGCGCAACCACAGGTCGGCGGAGGCGAGCAAGCTGCGGGACGAGGTTTGCAACAGGGCACGACCGACCAGCAGCAGCAGAACGGCTGAGGCGACATGGGTGACGGCAAACAGCGAACCGAGCAGCAGTCCTTGCTTCAGCGAGCCCTGGCGACTGAGAAAATAGCTGCCGGCCATTGCTTTACCGTGCCCGGGCCCCAGGGCGTGCACCATGCCGTATAGAAAAGCCAGGCCCAGAAAGGTCCACAGCGGGGCGCCCAGCGGATCGTCGCGCATGCTGCGCATCAGCCGGGTCATTTTCACTCGCAGCATTTTTTGGCAGCGGACCAGGCGATGGCGGGCCGTTTGGTACAGGCGGCGCCATTCCGTTGGTCGCTCAGAGTGTACCGCCGTCGGTGCGGCGATGGCCGCCGATTGGGGGCACAGAGGCAGGGCCGGGCAAACAAGCGTCAAGGCAATCACATGCAGCAGAAACAAGCGCTTCATTTGATTTGAAACTCCAGCATAATGCCATCCGGCAGCAAGGGGGCCTCGGGAAAACCCACTTCCTGGGCCAGCGTTTCTTCATGGTACAGCTCAAAACGGTCGATGGGGCCCCGGTAGTCGATCCCCTCTGGGCTCAGCGAGAGGTCGCTGTAGTAGCTTGGGTCGTACAGGGTCAGACTGACTTTTTGCCGGTTTCCGCCGGCGGGCACCGGACAGGGGATGAAAAACGAATAATGGGCCTGGCCATCTTTCAATACGGCATTGAAACGGGTTGTGTTTACGACCGGGTGCGGTTGGTCGTTGACCAGAATATGGGTAAAGTAGGCATGGCTGGCCAGATTGTCGAAGGCCCCTGCTTTTATTTTGGCGATCTCCCGGGAATCAAAATGCTGATCACGGTTCAGATCGCTTTCCTCCACCAGCATTTGCGTGAACATCTCGTCGAAGGCCCATTCAACGGTGATGCCGGCCAATCCCTGCTCATCAAAGACGAAAACGACGCCATAGTCGACAAACACATGGGGATGGGCAGAAGCCGGGGAGACAAAGGTTGCCATGAGCAGCAGGGTGGTGACGAGCAGGCTGATCAACCGGGCCGGCTTGCTAACGGTTTTGTGGCGAAGGATCATATCTGCAGTCTGTTCGCGAATGATGATAAGGGCATGGTAGTTCTGCTTTGTCGGTCGCCATTCTAGCACGGTATAAAAAAAAAGGGCCAGCTCGATGCTGGCCCTTTGTCGCTTCTTCCGGGATTTGTACAATTAGAATTCAAATGCGAGCTGTGCGGTCAGCACATCCTGCTCATCGTCGTTTTCGAATTCGCCGTGCAGATATTCGACGGCCAGGGAGGTGTTTTCGAACAGGCCGTAGCTGGCAACGATGCCGTACTGGCTGTCGGGGAGCAGGCCACCGAGATCGTCGCCGCCTTCATAACGAAGGGCAACCTCCAGGGCGTCGGTGACGGCGCAGCCGAGTTCGACGTTCCAGGTTTTCGGCTCAAACGCCTGTCCGCCATCAAAGCCCAGTTCACCGGCTTCAAACTCGTCGAGGGCGCCCAGGTATTCGGCGATCAGGGTCCAGCGCTCTTGAAGGGTCGCGGTGACGAAGGCGCTGATGCCGCCGACCTTGTCGTCGATGGAGGCGCCGTCCACGCCGTCTTCATCCTGCAGGGTATCGCTGTCGGCGATGTTGGAGATCCAGGAAACACCGGCGGCCAGTTCCAGGCCGGTAACCGCATCTTCGGGCATGGTGTAGACAGCGCTGGCGACGAAGCTGTCGATGTGATCGTCGTCGCCGTTTTCATCGATGTCGCCGTTGAAGGCGCCAAAGGACAGGTTGAACAGGTCGTTGGCATAGCCGATGATGGCGGCCGATTCGCGGGTTTCACCCAGTTCCAGGGTCAGCGGATCGCTGATGAAGAAACTGTCGAAGTTGCCGAAGGGCACATACATCTTGCCAGCCTGAAGGTACATGGGCAGGACGTCTTCGCCGTCGAGGCGAATAAAGGCTTCGTCCACATCCAGCGGCTCGGTGTCGTCTTCTTCCCACAGCAGCAGCACGTGGCCGGAGACGTGCTTGACGAAGTCGGCGTCGATGCCGAGTTCCACCGTGGCCAGCACCAGGTCGCTCTCGTCGCCGTCTAGTTCGGGGTCGTCGGAATCGACATCGACATAGCCGGCTTCGACTTCGATCGCGCCGCTGATTTCGATGTTGCCGAGCCAGTCGCCCAGGCCGCCCACCGATTCTTCAAGTGCGCTGACCCGTTCCTCCAGGTTGGCCGCGGTGGACAGCCCGGGGAGCGTGACGCACAGGGCCAGAGCCAACATTGCCGACAAAAACCTTCCACAATTCATCATGATGTTTCTCTCTCCTTCTTATTGACAGAATGATTACATGTACCGCAACCACCGTTGCAGCAATTACTTTTTGGTGCGCGAAATTTTCTGATCAGGTTACGAACGACGCTGATCAATGCCACCAGGACAATGGCGGCAACCAGTATGTTTTCCATGCCGTTACATTCCGAATATCCCGGTCGAACCGATCTGGTAGACCAGAACGGACAGTCCGAAGGCAAGAGCGGTATTAAAGATCATGGAAAAAGCTCCCCATTTCCACGAACCGGCTTCGCGAGCGATGCATACTACCGTTACGAAGCAGGGGGCATAAAAAATGGTGAAGATCATCAGGCTCAGGGCTACCACAGGATTCCAGCTCGAATCATTGGCCAAGGTGTCTGCCAGAGAGCCGGTATCTTCCGGATCGACTTCGCCCAGGGAGTAGGCGGTGCCGAGGGTGGAAACCACCACTTCTTTGGCGGCTAAGCCGCCGACCAGGGCAATATTGGTACGCCAGTCGAAACCGCCGTACTGGCTTACGCCTTCCAGGGCGATGCCGATTTTGCCGGCGACGGAATGTCTGAGAGCCGCCTCGGCCTCTTGAGTATCGATGGCGAGGAGCTGGTCGTCCAGATCCTGAGGGGCGGCAGCCGTTATGGCTTCACGCTGTTGTGCGAAAGCCTGCTGCTGGCTATCGGGCAGGCCGGGGAAGGTCATCAGGGCCCACAGGACGATGGAAATGGCCAGAATGACCGTACCGGCTTTTTTTGCATACTGCCAGGTCCGCTCCCAGGTGTGGATCAACAGGCCGCGGAAGGTCGGCACCCGGTAGGGCGGCAGTTCCATGACGAAGGGGGTCGATTCACCCTTGATGATGGGGCTGCGCAACAGCTTGGCGGACAGCAGGGCACCGCCCCAGGCGACCAGGGTGATAATGAGCATGACCCGGGCCTGATGTTCTGCAAAGAAGGCCGCCACCAGCAGGGCGAAGACC
>JAUWLU010000228.1 GCA_030613545.1 Desulfuromonadales bacterium | reverse complement strand
CAGCCTCCCGGGCTCTGCTATAGTTTTTCTAATCGTTCCTGTCGCAACGCCCGGCACCTGGCAAATAGACCCTGCTCTTTTTAGGCCTGCCATGACGGAAATCGTTTTCCTCCAGGATATGCTGATCCTGCTGACCCTGGCTCTGGCCAATGCCTGGCTGTTCAGCCGCCTCAAGCAGTCGCCGATCATCGGCTACCTTGCCGCCGGCATGTTGGTTGGTCCCTACGGCTTTCATCTGATCCGTGGACTGCACGAGGTTGAGGTGCTGGCCGAGATCGGGGTCATCCTGCTGCTGTTCACCATCGGCCTCGAGTTCCCTTTTTCGCGCATCCTGCGGCTGCGGCGGCTGATGCTGATCGGTGGCGTGGCCCAAATGACGCTCAGCATTCCGCTGATCTGGGCCGGCGGCCGGTTGCTGGGGCTGGCCAACGGAGCCGCCTGGGCCCTGGGCATGGCTCTGGCTCTCTCCTCCACAGCCATCGTTCTCAAGCTGCTGCTGGAACGGGGGGAGATGGACACCGGCCACGGTCGGGTGTCCCTGGCGATACTGCTGGTTCAGGACCTGTGCGTGGTCTTCTTCCTGGTGCTGCTGCCCTTTCTGGGCGAGGGCGCCGGGCAGTTCTCCTGGCTGGCGGTCCTGAATGCGGTCGGCCTCATGGGGGGCCTCTCCCTGTTCGTCCGCTACCTGCTGAAACCGCTGATGCGGGGCGTGCTGCGGACCCGCTCGCCGGAGCTGTTTCGTCTCACCCTGCTGGCGCTGGTGCTCGGCACCGCCTGGATCACCTCGCTGGCCGGCTTCTCCTTGGTCCTGGGCGCCTTTCTCGCCGGGCTGTTCCTGGCCGAATCGGACTATTCCCACCAAGCCATGGCCGACATTCTGCCCTTTCGCGACACCTTCCTGGCGCTGTTCTTCGTTTCCATGGGGATGCTCGTCGACATCCGCCTACTAGCCCACTCCTGGCACCTGGTACTCGCCTGTTTCCTGCTCCTTTCCCTGCTCAAGATCGGGACCGTCAGCCTCGCCGCCCTGTTCGCCCGCTGCCCGCTCCGTGTCTCTCTGGCATCCGGCCTGATCCTGTTCCAGGTCGGCGAGTTCTCCTTCGTCCTGCTCAAGCAGGCATCCGGCCTGGGCCTGGTCGACCCCCAGCCCTACCAGCTGGCCCTGTCGGTGATCGCCCTGTCGATGGTTGTCACGCCGCTATTGGTGCCCCGGGCCCCGGCGCTGGCGGCTACAATCGCTCGCCTGATGGGCCATAAGGGGGCCAAACTGGAGGCCGAAACCCTGGAGCGCACCGCCAACCTCGATGGGCACGTAATCATCGCCGGCTACGGCTTGTCGGGCCGCAACGTCGGCCGGATACTGCGCGAGATGCAGATCCCCTATCTGTTTATCGAACTGAACGGCGAGTCGGTAAGGACCGGTCGTAAGGCCGGCGAGTTCATCGTCTACGGCGACGCCACCGCGCCACCGGTACTCGAAGCACTGGGAATCAAAAGGGCTCGGGCCCTGGTGCTGGCGATCAACGATCCCGGCGCCCTGACCCGGGCCATCCGCGCCGGTCGCGAACTCAACCCCGATCTCTATATCCTGGCCCGCACCCGCTACCGGGCCGAACTCGATTACCTGCGGGGACTGGGCGCCGACGAGGTGATCCCCGACGAACTGGAGGCCAGTCTGCAGCTATCGAGCTATCTGCTGCGGCGCTTCGGCATCGCCGAAGGCAGGATCATGCAGCACCTGGCGCGTCTGCGCCGCGCGCACTACAGCCAGCTGCGCTCCCCCCAGCAGGGCGCGTCCACCGAGGTGCCAGCCCTCTCGGTCCTCGAGGGCGGACAATTGGAGTACCAGGCGGTGCCCGACGACTCCCCCTGCCTCGGCCGAACCCTGGCCGAGCTGGCCTTCCGCAGCAGCACCGGGGCCATGGTCCTGGGGGTGTTGCGCCACGAAAGGACCCTCTACAACGTATCGCCCGACCTGCAACTGGAGCAGGGGGACACCCTGATTCTGCTCGGCAGCGACGAGGAGATCCAGCGCGCCCGTCAGCTGCTGCACGGTCACCCGCTGTAAGGGGGGGGGATTCAAATTATATCCTGGCGTGGTTTATACAGACTGTATAAATCCGCCCAATATCTTATAGTTTTTCAGGAACGGCTATAATGGGAACTTAATATCAACAGCTCACCTCGGGAGGTGCCCTCATGCCCTGGAAAAACGCGTCGGCCCTGCACTTGCGACAGCTCTTTCTGGAGGGATTTTCGGTGATGGATATCGCCGAGCCGCTGGTGTCCTTCGACGCCGCAACTCCGGCGGCGGAGGTGCAGGCGGTGCTGGCCGAGCGCGATTTCGACTTGGTGGGGGTGCGCCGCGCCGGTCTGGTGGACGGCTACGCCCGGCGCAAAGACCTGCTGGCGGGGGTGTGCGGTGACCATGCCCGGCCCTTTACCGAGGACGACCTGGTCGCCGACGGCGAGCCGCTGGTGGCGGCGATCCGCTCTTTGGCCATCAACCAGCGCTGTTTCGTCACGGTGCTCGGCCGGGCCGGGGCCATCATCACCCTCCACGACCTGGAGAAACCGGCGGTACGCATGTTGCTGTTCGGCATGATCACCCTGGTCGAGATGCTGGCGGTACGCGAAATCCGCCAGCAGTTCCCCGCCGACAGCTGGCGAGAGGCCGTCTCCCCGGAACGGCTGGCCAAGGCTGAGGCCCTGCAGCAGGAGCGGCTGCGGCGTCAGAGCTCGGTCGACCTCCTCGACTGCCTGCAGTTTTCGGACAAGGGCCAGATCCTGCTGCGCGATCCGGACCTTCTCCAGACGGGGGTATTCGCCTCGCGACGGGAAGGGAAAAAAGCCCTCAAGGAACTGGAAGCGCTGCGCAACAATCTGGCCCACAGCCAAGCCATCGTACCTGACAGCTGGCAGCGCATCGCCATTTTCACCGGCCGCCTGGAGCACCTGCTGGAATGGTTTTCGGCCGGGTCGCTGGCCGCAGGAGCAGAATCGTGACCGGCTATGCCGAAATCGAACGGCTGCTGGCCGAACAGCCGGCCGGCTGGTGGGAAGCGCTGGTGGCCGCCCTGCCGGAACTGGCGGCCCTGGCCGATACCCCCCAGTCGCCCCGCTACCATGCCGAGGGCAGTGTCGCTGCCCACACCCGTCTGACGGTAGAGGCCTGCCCGGTCGACTGCGACCCCGACCTGCTGTGGGCGGCCCTGCTGCACGACCTCGGCAAGCCCCTGACCACCGAGCTGCACCGGGAATCAATCAGTTCCCGCGGCCACGACCGGGCGGGGGCCAAGCTCGCGGCCGAGCTCCTCGAGCGCCTGGGCATGCCCGAGGGGCGGCGCCGGCGCATCGTCTGGGCGGTGCGCCACCACACCTTCCACCTCGCCTGGCAGCTGACCAGCCCCAACCAGGCAAGCAAGCGGCACAGGAGTTTTGTTACCAACAAGGATTTTCCGCTGCTGCTGGCCCTGCTGCGGGTCGACTGCCTCGCCTCCCTGGGCCATCCGCGCAAAATGGATGCCTACGACCTCTACCTGGAGCTGTGGCAGGACATCACCGGCCAGCGCCAGG
>JAUWLU010000237.1 GCA_030613545.1 Desulfuromonadales bacterium | reverse complement strand
CCGGAATCGTCACCATTTTCCTGCATCAGTTTCTCAGCCCCCTGATCTACATTCTACTGACGGCCGGCAGCGTCTCCCTGTTTATCGGCGAAGCGACTGATGCCTTCTTTATCTTCGCGGTCATCCTCCTCAATGCCGGACTCGGCACTTTTCAGGAGTGGAAGGCGGAACAGAGTGCCGGCGCCCTGCAGAGTCTGCTGCAGATCTATGCCTTGGTTTGCCGGGATGGGGGTAAGAAGCGAATCGCCGGGGAAGACCTGGTGCCAGGGGATGTGGTCCTGCTGGAAGAGGGCAACCGCATCCCGGCGGACCTGCGCCTATTTGAAGCGCACAATCTGACCATCGACGAATCGCTGCTCACCGGCGAGTCCCAGTCGGTCGTTAAACAGACCGAACGGCTGCCCGAGCATCTGCTACTGAGCGAGCGCAGCAACATGGCTTTTGCCGGCTCCACGGTAAGTTCCGGTCGCGGCAGCGGAGTGGTGATCGCCACCGGGTTGCGCACCGAGGTGGGTCAGATCGCCAAGGCGGTGACCTTGGCCGAGACGACCAAGCCACCGCTGCTGATCCGCATGGAAGGTTTCGCCCGCCAGATTACTTATCTGGTGCTCGGTTTCATCGGCGTGCTGTCGGCGATCTCTATCGCCAAGGGCCTTTCCTATGCGGAGGTGTTTTTCATGGCGGTCGCCCTGGCAGTGTCGGCCATCCCAGAGGGTCTGCCGGTGGCCATGACCGTCGCCCTGTCCATCGCCACGACACGCATGGCACGGCGCCACGTGATCGTCCGCAAGTTGACAGCGGTTGAGGCCTTGGGGAGCTGTACCTGCATCGCTAGCGACAAAACCGGGACCCTGACGGTCAACAAACAGACCGCCAAGGTGGTCAGGCTGCCCGGAGGGAAACTCTATGCTGTCAGCGGAGAAGGCTACGCAGGAGCCGGGCATGTTACCACCACTGAAGGAGAGGAGCCGGAGTCTGCCGAATGCCGTAACCTGGAACGATTGGCCAAGGCCGCTGTTTTATGCAACGAAGCCAGCCTGACCGAGCAACGCGGGGTATGGGAACATCAGGGCGATGCTGTGGACGTGGCCCTTTTGGCCCTGGGCTACAAAATGAGTCTGCACCCTGCAACAGTTGCTGCCGAAGCCGCAACCCTCCACGATATCCATTTCGCATCGGAGCACAGATACGCAGCCCGCTTTTATCGTCAGAACGGCACTATCGAGGTCGCGGTCAAAGGTGCGCCTGAAGCCATCCTGCCCTTCTGCAGCACCATGCAGGTCCAGACCGGGACAGCCCCCCTCGTCCCCGAGACCATCGGCGACGAGGTCCAGGCGTTGGCCGAAGGGGGCTTTCGAGTTATCGCCGTGGCCCACGGCATCTTGGCAGGGGAAGGCGCCTCGGCGGAGTTGGACGAGCAGGCGATCCCGCCTCTCTGCTTCTTGGGCCTGATCGGGCTCATCGACCCTCTGCGCCCCGAGGCCAAGCAAGCCGTAGCGAAATGTCAACGGGCCGGTGTCAGGGTGGTCATGATCACCGGCGATCATCCGGCGACGGCCCTGAATATTGCCCGGGAACTTGAGATTGCCGGCAGTAACAGTGAGATGGTTACCGGCGGCGAATTGGAGGAGATTGGTTCCGCCGAGATTCCTCAATTTCTGGAGAGGGTTAAAGGGGCCACGGTCTTCAGCCGTGTGACCCCCCTGCAGAAGCTGGCCATCGTCGATGCCTTGCGCCGGCTCGGTCATTTTGTCGCTGTCACCGGTGATGGAGTGAACGATGCCCCGGCCCTGCGCAGAGCGAACATCGGAGTCGCTATGGGCTCGGGTACCGACGTGGCCAAGGATACCGCCTCCCTCATCATTGTCGACGACAACTTCGCCTCCATCGAAGGAGGGATCGAGGAAGGGCGCTTTGCCTACGATAACATCCGCAAGGTGATCTATCTGCTCATTTCCACCGGTGCGGCCGAAATCACCCTCTTCACCTTGGCTCTTTGCACCGGCCTACCGCTGCCTCTGTTGGCGGTGCAACTGCTCTGGCTCAACCTGGTCACCAACGGCATCCAGGACGTAGCCCTGGCCTTCGAGGGCGGGGAGCCAGAGACCATGGAGAAGCCGCCGAGGCGCCCCTCGGAAGGGATATTCGATCGGTTGATGGTGCAGCAAAGTATCGTTTCGGGGCTGGCTATGGGCTTGACGGCGTTCGCCACTTGGTGGTGGCTGATCCAGGCGGGGTGGCAGGAAGTGGCTGCCCGCAACCTGATCCTGTTGCTGATGGTTCTTTTGGAAAACGTCCATGTTTTTAACTGCCGTTCGGAGCGTATCTCGGCTTTTGGTGTTCCCTTTCGTCGCAACCGGTTACTGATCATCGGCGTGCTGGTGGCCCAGGGCGTGCACATCCTGGCCATGCACCTGCCACTGATGCAGAAGGTTCTCAGGGTGGCCCCTGTCACCATGACTCAGTGGTTTGGCATGCTAATACTGGCCTTGTCGTTGCTGCCAATCATGGAACTTTTCAAATTTCTCAACAGGTGCAGGGTTGGAAAAGTGCTTCCAGGAAGGCCCTCCTAAACGGCATGAGGTGCCTATGCCCCTTTCCTGATCCTGAAAGTTAACCTTTCAGTCCCATAAATCCTTAAATGTAGGAATGGCCAACCCAGAATTCTTGGCGTTTTCATCAGAACATGCCCTGTTAGCGCCCCTCAATAAGGTTCCCGAAAATATCTTCGAGAAAAAATGGATTTAATCGATATACATAAATTCGAGCCTAACAAAAAT
This sequence comes from Desulfuromonadales bacterium, assembly GCA_030613545.1. Taxonomy (GTDB): domain Bacteria; phylum Desulfobacterota; class Desulfuromonadia; order Desulfuromonadales; family Syntrophotaleaceae; genus Syntrophotalea_A. Next base: position 642 of record JAUWLU010000237.1, on the reverse strand, counting down.
TTAAAAACTCACCCAACCCCTCGCAATACCAACGAGCCCCCCCTTGTCTAAAAAATCAAAGAAGGGAATTAGGAAATACTTTCAACACTCAATGTAAGAGGCGTGGCACTTGGCTGGCCCTTACCCCTTCCCTACTGAGAATCCGAGGTCAGAACTCGAAGGCGAGCTGTGCGGTGACCAGATCTCGCTCGTCGTCCCCCTCGTACTTGCCCCCCGCTCAGGGAATCGGTCACGGCACAGCCCAGCTCGACGTTCCATGCCTTGGGCTCAGACCCTCCGCCTGATCCGCACTTTCCTGTTCAGTCACAGCCTGCGCCTTTTCCATCTTGGAGTTTCTCCAACTGGGCTTCCAGCACCCGCCCCTCGTCTCGGCTTTGGCCTACCGTTGATCTCGTTTTGCCTTGGGATTTTTATAGCCTCCTACCCTATTTTCAGCGTGACCAACTTTTCCATCGACAGCCTGCCTATTATCGTTACCTAGTTTCTGTCCGGAAACGGCCATTTTCCGCAATCTCTGCGTCAATCTACGGCCTTGCTTGTGACTCGGGCCCTCCATGGCCCTCGCCCTTCGGGCAGCCAGAGGCTGTCCCATTCCGCTGTCCTGCGGAATGGTGCGGCGTACCGATGTACGCCTCCGCGCAA
>JAUWLU010000042.1 GCA_030613545.1 Desulfuromonadales bacterium | reverse complement strand
GCATGGACAGGCCGGCGGCGGCCGGGGTGTGACTGTCGGCGCCGAGCAGGGTCAGGCCCGGCCGGCCGAAGTTTTCCAGATGCACCTGGTGGGAGATGCCGTTGCCGGGCCGACTGAAATGGATGCCGTAGCGGGCGCAGGCGCTCTGCAGATAGCGATGATCGTCGGCGTTGCGAAAATCGGTCTGCAACAGATTGTGATCGACATACTGGGCGGCCAGCTCGGCCCGCACCCGTTCCAGGCCGAGGGCCTCGAATTCGAGGAGAGCCATGGTGCCGGTGGCATCCTGCAGCAGAGTCTGATCGATACGGATAGCGATCTCTGCGCCGGGTTCAAGAGCCCCTTCCAGCAGATGGGCGGCAAGAATCTTTTCGGTCAGGTTGTGAGCCATGACAACTCCCCTTATCAGGCAATAGTCCGCGGTGGCAGAACGACGCAACAGACAGGAAAGGCAAGGGCCGCTTGCAATCCCGGCCGCCTTCTGTTAAGTAAAAAGCGCCTTATTATACATCAATGGAGGGATTAAGATGAGCGCATTCTTCGCCACCCTGGAAGCCGTTCTGCAGGAGACCTTTCTCGGCATCAGCCTGAGCCGCTTTGCCGGCGCCTTTGTGGTGCTGATCGCGGCGCTGATACTGAAGAGGATTTTCGCTCACCTGTTCGTCAAGGTGATCTTTCCCCTGGCGGCCCGCACCAAAAGTCGCTATGACGACCTCTTTTTGCAGAGCATCCGCAAACCGGCGGAATTCCTGCTGGTGATCATCGGCCTGTTCGTCGCTGTGCAGATCCTGCAACTGCCGACGGAACCCGCCGATCTGCAGCGGGTTGCCTACGGCCTGCTCAAGAGTCTGGTCACCTTCGATATCGCCTGGACCCTGTTCAACCTGGTGACACTCCTCGAAGCCTTCCTCTCCGGCTGGGTGAGCAAGACCGAATCGACCCTCGACGACCACCTGCTACCCTTTATCCGCAAGAGCGTGCGAGCCTTCATCGTCTTTCTTGCCGTGATCATGACCATTCAGAATCTCGGCTATTCCATCTCCGGCCTGCTCGCCTCCCTCGGCATCGGCGGCTTGGCGGTGGCCCTGGCGGCCAAGGACACCCTGTCCAATATTTTCGGCTCGATCATGATCATTCTCGACCGGCCATTTCGCATCGGCGACTGGATCAAGGCCGGCGACATGGAGGGCACCATCGAGGAGATCGGCTTCCGCTCGACCAAAATCCGCACCTTTGCCAAGACCCTGATCACGGTACCGAACAACATCATCGCCAACCTGTCGGTGGACAACATCAGCCGCATGCCCAAACGGCGCATCAAGCTGACCGTCGGCGTCAGCTACGAAACCAGCCCTGAGCAGATGCGCCGGGCCGTGGAGGCGATCCGCAACCTGCTACGGACCCATCCCGCCATCGATCAGGACTTCTTCCTGGTCAATTTCACCGACTTCGCCCCCTCGTCCCTCGACATCCTGGTCTACTGCTTCACGCAAACCACTGTCTGGGGCGAGTACCTCGACGCCCGCCAGGACGTCTGCCTGCAGATCATGGACATTCTCGAAGCCCACGGCATGGAGATCGCCTTTCCGAGCCGCAGCATCTACCTGCGCCACAGCGACGAGGAAGAGACCCTGCCGCTGCTGGAACACTGACCGCCCTCTACCCCGCGAGACGTTTTTCCAGCTCCAGAACGCGCAGGGTGGTGGCCAGAACCGTGTCGGCAGTGAGGGACAGACTGTCGATGCCGCACTTGACCAGGAATTCGGCGAACTCGGGGTAGTCGCTGGGTGCCTGGCCGCAGATGCCGATCTTGCGACCGGCCTTTTTCACTCTGGCAATGACCTCGGCGATCGACCGGGTCACCGCCGCGTTGCGTTCGTCATAGAGATGAGCGACGATCTCCGAGTCGCGGTCGAGGCCGAGGATCAGCTGGGTCAGGTCGTTGGAGCCGATGGAAAAGCCGTCGAACAGTTCGGCGAACTCCTCGGCCAGAATCACGTTGGCCGGTATCTCGCACATCACGTACAGCTCCAGGCCGTCCTCGCCCCTTTTTAACCCCGCCTGCGCCATGACCTCGATCACCCGCCGCCCTTCATCCACCGTGCGACAGAAGGGAATCATCAGCTTGATGTTCTTCAGGCCCATCTCCTGCCGCGCCCGCTGCATGGCCCGGCATTCGAGCAAAAAGCCCTCCCGATAGCGCTCGTCATAGTAGCGGGAGGCGCCGCGAAAGCCGATCATGGGGTTGGACTCCTCGGGCTCGAAATCCCGCCCGCCGAGCAGGTTGGCATACTCATTACTCTTGAAATCGCTCATGCGCACGATGACATCATTGGGATGGAAGGCGGCGGCGATGGTGGCTACCCCCTGGGCGAGCTGATCGATGAAGAACGCGGCGCCATCGCTATAGCCGGCGATCAGCGCTTCGATGCGCCGGCGCTCCTCGGTGTTCGTCACCCGCTCGGGATGGAGCAGGGCGATGGGATGGGCCTGAATGGCGTTGTTGATGATGAATTCGAGGCGGGCCAGGCCGACCCCGTCGTTGGGGATGCGGGCCAAACTGTAGGCCTGGCTGGGATCACCGAGGTTGAGCATGATTTTGGTCCGCGGCCGCTGCAGCTCCTGCAGATCGGTGCGCTTGACCTCGTAGGCCAGTTCCCCCTGATAGACGACGCCGGTCTCCCCTTCGCAGCAGGCCACGGTGACCGGTTGCCCTTCGGCAACGACGGTGGTGGCGTCAACCGTGCCGATCACACAGGGGATGCCGAGTTCGCGGCTGACGATGGCCGCATGGCAAGTGCGGCCGCCCCGATTGGTGACGATGGCCGCCGCCCGCTTCATGATCGGCTCCCAGTCGGGGTCGGTCATGTCGGTGACCAGCACGCTGCCCCTGGCAAAGCGCGCAATCTCGCCGGCGCTTCGAATGACCATAGCCGGCCCACTACCGACCTTACTGCCCACCGCCCGGCCCTCGGTAAGACGCCGTCCCGTTTCCTTGAGGCTATAGGTTTCCATGACGTTGGCGGTAGCGGCCGACTGCACCGTTTCCGGCCGCGCCTGGAGGATGAACAGCTCGCCGGTTTGGCCGTCCTTGCCCCATTCGATGTCCATCGGCCGACCGTAGTGGTCCTCGATGGTACAGGCCATGCGCGCCAGTTCCAGCACCTCGTCGTCACTCAGACAGAAACGCCTTCGGTCCTCGCCGGGCACCTGAATCTCCCGAGTGCCCTTGACGCCGCCATCCGTTGCGTAGACGATCTTCTTTTCCTTGCTGCCCAGCCGCCGGGACAGGATCGGCCGATAGCCTTGCTTGAGAGTCGGTTTGAAGACGTAGAACTCGTCGGGATTGACCGCGCCGCGCACCACGTTCTCTCCCAGCCCCCAAGCGGCGTTGATCAGCACCACATGGGGAAAGCCCGACTCGGTGGCGATGGTAAACATGACCCCGGCGCAGGCCAGGTCCGAGCGCACCATCTTCTGCACGCCGATGGACAGGGCCACCTCCAGCTGGTCGAAACCCTTGTCCTCGCGGTAGCTGATCGCCCGGTCGGTAAACAGGGAGGCGAAGCAGTTGCGGCAGGCCAGCAGCAGGTCGTCGCCGCCGCGGATATGCAGAAAGGTCTCCTGCTGACCGGCAAAGGAGGCGTCGGGCAGGTCTTCGGCGGTGGCGCTGGAGCGGACCGCCACGTCGCAGTCGGGGCCGTATTGCTGCTCAAGCTCGGCATAGGCGGCGCGAATCGCCTCGCACAGCTCAGCAGGCAGTTCGGCATGGCGAATGGCCCGGCGGATGCGGCTGCCGATACTGCTCAGGCTGGCCAGCTGATCCTTGTCGAGCTCCGCGAGCAGCGCCTCGATTCGGTCGTCAAGGCCCGTCTCGCGCAAAAACAGGCGATAGCCCTCGGCCGTAATAGCAAAGCCGCCCGGCACGCAAATCCCCGCATCGTCGAGAGCGGTGATCATCTCCCCGAGGGAGGCGTTCTTGCCGCCGACCAGCGGCAGGTCGGCCAGGCGAATGTTCTGAAACCAGCGGATCATGTTGGCTTGCGTCATCACCCCACCTCCGTTAGATTGATGGATAGTAAGGGCAACGGAACCCTGCCCGTACACCTTAAAATCTAACAGAAAACAGGACGCTGACCATGGCCAACGTGGCGGCGGGATTTACAGGGGCGGGTATTCGGCAGCCGGCGGCGGGGCCACCGCGGTCATGGTGCATTCTTCGGCCAAAGCGGCCAACAGGGCCTGAGCGTCCTCACGGCGGGAGGCGGGATAGGCGATCTCGACCAGCGCCTGGCGATTTTCCAGGGTGCGCACGAAGGCCAAGCCGTCGTAGCTTTCGAGGATAAAGCGCAGATAGCCGATCTGCCGGCGCGGCAAACAATAATAGCTCTTTAGCAACGGACACTCCTGTGCGGAATTTTCCCAGCGATAAATCGCCAGCGAACCAACCAACGGATGCTGCCGACCCTGCAGAGCCGGGCTGGCAGACCATCGAACCGCAGGGGGTGGACAACCGCCTGACCGGCCCGCTAAACTGCCAACGGGCTCGGCTCTGGGCCTTGGTTCTCGAAGCGCGGGGTCTGCCCTGCCGCCTCGAACAGCAGGCCGGCCTCTGGCAACTGCGGGTGCCGGACAGGGAACAGGCCCGGGCCCTCGACGAACTGCGCCGTTATGAAGCGGAAAACCGCCACTGGCCGCCAACCCCGGCACCGCCGGTGCCCCTCAGAGGCAACAGCCTGATCACCCTGTCGCTGCTGGCGCTGCTCGGCATCTTTCACAACCTGACCTGCCTGGACATCCCCGGCATCCACGGCCTGGACATCGACTGGCTGCAGCTCGGCAATGCCGATGCCGGAGCGATCCGAGCCGGCCAGTGGTGGCGGGCCGTCACCGCCCTGACCCTGCATGCCGACGGTCTGCATCTGCTCGGCAACCTGCTGATCGGTGGCTTTTTCATCGATCGCCTGAACCGCGAAGTCGGCGTCGGTCGGGGCTGGGCCCTGGTGCTGGTTGCCGGCACGATCGGTAACCTGGCAAACGCTTTGATGCAGCCCTTGAACCATCGCTCGGTGGGCCTGTCGACGGCGGTGTTCGGCACCGTCGCCATGCTGGCGGTACGCAGCACCCGCCACCATCAGCATACCCTGCGGCACCGCTGGCCCCTGCCCCTGGCCGCGGCCCTGGCTCTGCTCGGCCTGCTTGGCAGCGGCGGCCCGTTGACCGATATCGGCGGCCACCTGTGGGGCTTTGTTGCCGGTCTCGGCCTCGGCTGGCTCAGTACCCTGCTCTGGCCTGCCGAACGCTCCGCGGCCCGTTGGAGCGAGCTGCTGGCCGGGCTGAGCACTGCGGCCCTGGTGATCGGCGCCTGGCTGACGGCATTCCTGATCGGCTAACCGCAGCCAGAAGAAATCCACATCCCTGAAATCAGAAAGCTTGTCCAACGCGAAGCCGCAAAGAGGGCCAAGCAAACGCAAAAAGACAAAAGCATTTATTGAACGCTGATAACTTCGGATAGAATCGGACAATCCAATTAAAGTCAAAGACTTTATTGGGTGCGCTTGTTTTTGAAATCATCTGCGTGTATCCGCTTTTATCTGCGTTCTATTGGAGGTTAGGACTGGAAAACAAGAAATATCCAGCAACAGGATGATCAGGGCAATCAGAACAACAAAGCCGTCCCGCAGAATCGCTGCAAGGCGGCTTTGTTGTTGTTCCTGTCTGGCGGATCAGCCCCGTTTTGCCTGCCGCTCACTTTGCCACAATCCGAGCAGCAGCAGGCCGACCCCGACGCAGATGGCGATATCGGCCACGTTGAAGGCCGGCCAGTGGTGCCGATACCAGTGCACATCGAGAAAGTCGATCACCTCGCCTAGCCGCACCCGGTCCACCAGGTTGCCGAGGGCTCCGCCGAGAACCAGACTCAGGCCGACCTGCTGACCCCGCTGGCGATCCTCAACCTGGCGCAGGTACCAGAGGATACCGACCACCGCCAACAGAGCCACGCCGATAAAGAACGGTACGCGAAAGGCGCTGTCGGCGAACATGCCGAAGGCCGCCCCTTTGTTGCGCACATAGGTGATATGAAAAAAGTGCTCCACCACCTCCAGCGACTCGTAGAGAGCGAAGCGCCGGTCGATGGTGATCTTGCTGAGCTGATCGAAAAAGACCACCAGCCCGGCAATGGGCAGTGCCAGTCGCAGCCGGTCAATCATCATGAGGCAACCAGAGCCTCCCGGCAACGCTGGCAGGCACCGGGATGGGCATCGTCTGCACCGACGGTGACCGAGTAGTTCCAGCAGCGCTCGCACTTGTCGCCCTGAGCCTTTTCGATGCGGATCTTGAGGCCGGGCACGGCCTCGCCGGCCTGGAAGGTTTCCAGGTTATCGGAGAGTTCCGCCTGCGAGACGATAAACAGCGTGGCCAGCTCATCGCGATAGGCGGTCAGCAATTCGGCCACCGGCCCTGCCGGCGCCTCCAGCAAAACTCGAGCATCGAGGGAATGACCAACCAGCTTGTCGTTGCGAGCCAGTTCCAGAGCCTTGCTGACATCGGAACGGACCGCCAGCAACTGCCGGTAACGCTCGTTGAGGGCGGTATCGAGCAGGCTGCTTTCAAAACGGGGGAAGCGGGCCAGATGCACGCTCTCCTCACGCTCGCCGGGCAGGTGCTGCCAGACCTCCTCGGCGGTAAAAGACAGCACCGGGGCGATGAGCCGGGTCAAGGCATCGAGAATGCGGTACATGGCGGTCTGGGCGCTGCGCCGCGCCAGACTTCGGGGCGGCGAAATGTAGAGCCGGTCCTTGAGCACGTCGAGATAAAAGGAGCTCAGCTCGACGCTGCAGAAGTTGTGCACCGCATGGTAGATGACATGGAACTCGTAGTCGTCGTAGGATTTCTCCACCCGGGCGACCAAATCCTCGAGCTGACCGAGGGCCCAGCGGTCGATCTCCAGCAGTTCGCCGTCGGCGACGCTGTCGACCGCCGGATCGAAGTCGTGGATATTACCGAGAATGTAGCGGGCGGTGTTGCGGATACGCCGGTAAGCGTCGGAGATGCGCTGCAGGATCTCCTGGCTGATGCGAATATCGTCGCGATAGTCCTGGGCCGCTACCCACAGGCGCAGGATTTCGGCGCCGAACTTCTTGATTACCTCCTCGGGGGCGACCACATTGCCCGTCGACTTGGACATCTTCTTGCCCTGGCCGTCGACCACGAAACCGTGGGTCAGCACCGCCCGGTAAGGGGCCACGCCGCGGGTGCCGACGGAAGCGAGCAGGCTGGAATGGAACCAGCCGCGATGCTGGTCGCTGCCTTCCATGTAGAGGTCCGCCGGGGTGTTGAGATAGGGGCGGTTCTCCAGCACCGCGGCGTAGGAAACCCCGGAATCGAACCAGACGTCGAGGATATCGCTCTCCTTGACGAATTCACCGCCGCCGCAGGCGGGACAGACGGTGCCGGCCGGCACCAGTTCGGCGGCCTCCTTCTCGAACCAGACGTCGCTGCCCGTCTCTTCGAAGAGATCGGCCACATGGTGCATGAGCTTGCCGTCAGTCAGGGCTTCGCGGCAGCTGGCGCAATAGAAGATGGTGATCGGCACCCCCCAGGTGCGCTGGCGGCTGATGCACCAGTCGGGGCGTTTTTCGATCATGCCGTAGATGCGTTCCCGACCCCAGCGGGGGATCCACTGCACATCGTTGATGTGCTGCAGGGCTTTCTCGCGCAGATCGTTGGCGGCCATGGAGACGAACCACTGCTCGGTGGCGCGAAAGATGACCGGCTTCTTGCAGCGCCAGCAGTGAGGATAGCTGTGGGAAACCTTGCCCAGTTTGAGCAGAGCACCGACCTCCTCCAGCTTGGCGTTGACCGCCTCGTTGGCATCGGCCAGCTTCATGCCGCCGAACAGCTCCAGATCGGCCACGTAACGGCCATAGTCGTTCACCGGGTTGAGAATCTCCAGCCCATAGGCGAGACCGGCCACGTAGTCTTCCTGACCGTGACCGGGGGCGGTATGCACGCAACCGGTACCGGCCTCGAGGGTGACATGGTCGCCGAGAATCAGCAGCGAGTCCCGCTGATAAAAGGGATGGCGGCAGGCCTTGCGTTCGAACAGCTTGGCATCGAAAGTGGTCACTATCTGGTAGTCGTCGATGGCCAACTGGGTCATGACGCTGGCAACCAGTCCTTCGGCCAGCACCAGCAGTTCATCGCCCGCTTCGACCACGGCATAAGGCAGGGCCGGGTTGAGGCAGACCGCCAGGTTGGCAGGAATGGTCCAGGGGGTGGTGGTCCAGATCACGAAGGACAGTGGCCGGCCGGCCAGTTCCGTCAGCTCCTCCGGCAGCTCATCGGCAAAGGGAAACTTGACGAAGATCGACGGCGAGGTATGATCGGCGTACTCGACCTCGGCCTCGGCCAGAGCGGTGACGCAGGAAGAACACCAATGGATCGGTTTTTTGCCCTTGAACAGGCCGCCGCGCTCGGCAAAGCGGGCCAGTTCGCGGGCGGTGGACGCCTCGTAGTGCTCGGTCATGGTCAGGTAGGGACGGTCCCATTCGCCAAACACGCCGAGACGCTCGAACTCCTCGCTCTGGATCTTGACCCACTCGGCGGCATACTCGCGGCAGGCCTTGCGAATCTCGGACTTGCTCATGTCGCGCTTCTTCTTGCCGAGCTTCTTGTCGACCATCAGTTCGATGGGCAGGCCGTGGCAGTCCCAGCCCGGCACATAAGGGGCGTAATAACCCTGCATGCGGCGGCTTTTCAGCACCACGTCCTTGAGAATCTTATTCAGGGCGTGACCGATATGAATATGACCGTTGGCATAGGGAGGGCCGTCGTGCAGGGTAAAGTTGGGTAGATTTTTGCCCGCCTCTTCGAGCTTCTGATAGAGGCCTTGGGCGTGCCACTGCTCCAGCATCTGCGGTTCCCGTTTGGGCAGATTGCCGCGCATGGGAAAATCGGTTACCGGCAGATTGAGGGTCGTTTTGTAATCCATATCGCTGCTCCCGCGTCGCTTGCATGGGTGAAAATCAAGTCAAACACGTTAGCAAAACAGCCACATAAGTACAAGAAAAAAGGCCACCCGGGAGGATGCCTGAATTCCGACATTAGGCGCCGCTAGCGCCCCTGCTGGGCGCTGGACGACAGCAACTAAAAACAAGGTTTAACCTTGATGCTTTCGCAAAAAGTCATGAGATGGCTAAGCAAAAATTTCGACCTGCAAGGCGTAGTGGTTTTTCAGGGGTGAAGGCATACATATACCTGAAAAAGCGCTGCAACGTAGCAGGGTGGACTTTTTGCGACGCCATCAACCTTCGGCCCCGGTCAATCCGAGCAGACTTCTCCGCAGCAGATTGGAGATATTGGTTCCCGACTGCTTAGCAACCTTCTTCAGCTGCTCCATCTCGCGGTCGTTGATGCGGCAGGAGACAATAAACTTTTTGGGATTTTCAACGGATTTACCCATAACACACCCTCCAATGAACTATGTTAAACAGATCGGGTCTCAGACAAAGCCCTTGACCGACTAAATACCAACAATTGTATACGCCACTGCAAAGCTGTTGCCACAACCGCATTTCTCGCCAAAATTTCAACTCTAGCCTAATTATTTCATATGCTTGTCCTGCATGACAGAAAACAACCATAGCTGTTGCCGGTTCCTGGCAGGCGTCCCAATCAGACACAATCCGCACCGGAGCGCTACAATTCCACCCTCACCCTTGACCGCCGCATCCCCTTGCAGCCATCGCCGACCACCGCCCTCTGCGCAAAAAACAAAAGCGCCCACCGCACACTGCGACAGACGCTCTTTCTTTCCGGGTCGGGCTGTATCAAAGCCGCTAAGCAGACCGATCGACGGACGCCAAGCGGTCGAGCAGGCGATAGAGGCTTTCATGCAGACGACCAAAAACCTCCTGATTGATCGCCAGCATCTGCTCCGCATTCTGCACATAACGGCCGGCCGTGATCTCCTCGCCGCAATGTTCGATGAGCCGCCGGACACTGTCCGCGGTGACCTCAAAGTGAAACTGCAGGCCAAGCACGCGTTTGTCGTACAGAAAGGCCTGCTGGACACAGGCGCTGCTACTGGCCAGACAGACCGCGCCGGCGGGCAGCTCAAAGGTATCGCCGTGCCAGTGGTAGGCCTGCAGCGGCTCGTCCAGTCCGCCGAACAAGCTTGACCGGCGCCCGGCTTCGGTCAAGTGCAGAGGCCACCAGCCGATCTCCCGCTCAGGCCCGGCATAGACATGGGAGCCGAGCCGGTCGGCCAGCAGCTGGGCGCCGAGACAGATGCCGAGCAGCGTTTTGTCGGCGGCCAGGGCTCGATCGATGCAGGCCTTTTCTGCCGCCAGCCAGGGATGTTGCTGTTCCTGGTAGATGTTCATCGGCCCGCCCATGATCAACAGCCAGTCGAAAGCGTCCGGTGACGGCAGGTCGTCGCCGGCATAGAGCCGGCTGACGACCAGAGAGTGACCCCGTTCGGCCGCCCAGTCGGCGATAGCCGCCGGTCCCTCGAAGGGCACATGCTGCAGGCAGTGAATACGCATTCCATTCCTCCCCGTCGTTGCTCTTCTAGAGAAAACCCTCCATGACCCCCTCCTCCACCAGGGTAAAGGCCATCTTGGTGCCCTGGCCGAGACGACTTTCGGCCATGATCTGGCCGCCGTGGGCCTCGACGATGGTCTTAGCGATGGTCATGCCGAGCCCCAGGCCACCGGCCGCCGAGTTGGAGGCATCGACCCGAAAAAACTTATCGAAAATCTTCTCCAGCTGCTCCGGCGACATGCCGATACCCTGATCCTCCACCGACACCCGGAATTCAGGGCCCAGCTTGTGTCCCCGAACCACGATACGGCCACCGTCGGGGGAAAACTTCACCGCGTTGCTGAGTAAGTTGTCCAGCACCTGCAGCACCTTGCCTTCGTCGATGGCAAGCTCCACCGGCTCTGTGGGCAGTTCGAGCTCGAAACGGTGCCCGCTCTGCACCTGCCGGAAGGGAGTCACCGCCCGGCTCAGTAAGTCGCAAAGATCGCAGGGGCGCTTTTCCAGAGCGACGCTCTGTCCGAGCTGCACCCGACTGATATCGAGCAGGTCGCCGATGATCCGGCCCAGGGCGTCGGCCTTCTGCCAAATGATCTCCAGGTAGTGCCGTTGCTGCTCGGCATCAAAGCCGCCGAGCCGCTCCTGCTGCAACAGGAGTTCCGCAAAACCCATGACTGCGGTCAGGGGGGTCCGCAGTTCGTGAGCGGCGGTGGCGATGAACTCGTTCTTGAAACGGTCGACCTCCCGCTCCCGGGTCACGTCCCGCAGAATGGAGATGGTCCCCGACCGCTGCCCGCCGGCGCCCAGCACCCAACCGGTCCGGGCCTGAATCACCAGCGGCTTGCGGCTGCGGGGATCGAGCACCTCCCACTCGATCTGGCCGCGGGGCCGGCGGCCCTGCTGGGGCCACGGCCCCGGCAGCCCTTCCTGCGGCAACACCGAGCGGACCGGCTGTCCCAGCACCTGATCGAGGGTCACCCCCAGCAGCGTTTCCGCCGCATGGTTCATCAGACTGATGCGCTGATTCATATCGGCCACGATCAGGCCGTCGGTCACCGACTTGAGGATGAGGTCCACCCTGTCTCTGGCCTCCTCCGCCACGGCGAGGGCCTGCTCGAGCTCATCCTGGACCCGGTGGCGGCCCTGGATGTTCCGGAACAGCAGGAGACTGAGCACCGTCAATAGCGCCAGGCCTCCTGCCCCCAGCCACAGATGGCGTTTCTTTATGGAATAGAAGCTGGCGGGGCGGTGGAGCACCTCGCTGCCGGGGGGTAAATCCCGCAAGGATATGCCGAAGCGGGCCAGTTCGTGATGGTCGAACATGTAGCGGTTGGCGGCGGCGGTAATCACCGGCAGATCATCGGCCGGGATGCCGCCCAGAATGCGCAGCAGCAATTCGGCAGCCTGTCGGCCCTGCTCCGCCGCGGAAATGAGTTTGCCGCCGACAATGCCGTGATCGAGAAAAAAATCCCAAAATCCATAGATAGGCACCGGGCAGACGTCCCTCAGTGCCGCACTGCTTTCGGCGAAGGACAGCGCCCGGCCGGAAGCACTTCTGACCAGACTGCTCAACAACACCAGACTGTCGTCGTCCAGCCGCTGCAGCCGGTTTTGCAGTTCTTCCAGCGGCACGTCGTTCCAGAAAGTAAACCGCAGCTCCTGCGACATGCGACCAGGCAGGGCCTGCAGTAGTTGCTGATTAAGCCGGCCGGTGGTGGCCTGAGTGCTGCCGACAACCACCACCTCTCTGGTGCCGGGATGGAGACGGAACGCCGTCTGCAGGGTCTCGGCAAAGGCCGGCTGCTCCGCAACACCGGTGATGTTCCGCTGCCCGCGGCGCATCTCCGGAGCAAAATTATTGACCCCGCAAAACACCACCGGAACGTCCGGCAGCAACTCCCGGCGGATCCCCAGAACAAAATCAAACGCCCGATTATCGGAAACCAGAACGGCATCGTAACGTCGGCCCTTGAGCTTGTAGCGGTAGAGCTCCTTGAGAACTTGGTCAAAGTAGGGCTGTTCGCTATATCGTTTCGCATCCAGGTATTCTACTTGAACCTCGATGTTCGACCTTGCTCGCTGAAGCTGCTCGAGAATCGCCTCATTGATATTCGCCGTCCATTCAAGTTCAGGGTGATAGGAATGAACCACCAGTACCGAGGGTGAATGCTCAAAGGAAAAACCGAGATCTGGACCGAAAACGCCCAGTATTGCCAGAACAAGGGCAGCCGCAACCAAATAAACTTTTTTGAAATACATGAACTTCTCATCAATTAAACACAACAAATACCGATTTCCAAACACGACAGCTGGACAATATAGCGCATATTTTTCTCGGCGCCAGGACAAAAAAGAAATTCCTTGACCGATCGAGTGCCAAAAAAAACGCCCGCACTTGAAGTGCGGGCGTTGCCTTGTCGTCGTCTGCTGGAACCGCTGCGGAAGGAATCGCCGGCGTGCGCTCAGCCGGCCCGCCGCTCCGCCGCCAGAACGGTGTTGCGCAGCAGCATGGCCACCGTAGTCGGTCCGACCCCGCCGAGGCGGGGAGTGATCCAGCCGGCCACTTCGCCGACCTCTTCGGCCACGTCGGGCAGCAACCGGCGTCCCTCCCAGCTGATGCCGCCGCTGACCACCACCGCCCCCGGCCGCACCATGTCCGGCTGAACGATGCCCGGGCAACCGGCCGCGGCGATGACGATATCGGCCCGCCGCGTATAGGATCCCAGGTCGGCGATGCCCGAATGGACCACGGTCACCGCCGCGTTGGCGAAGGGCTGCTTAAGGGTCATAAGCAGGGACAGGGGACGGCCCAGGGTCGGCCCGCGGCCGATGATCACCACCTCTTTGCCTTCCACGGCAATCTGGTAGTGCTTGAGCATCTCGCGAATGCCCGCCGGCGTACAGGGTACCGGACCGGGCTCCTGCAGCACCAGACGACCGAGGTTGACCGGATGCAGGCCGTCGGCATCCTTGTCGGGGTCCATCATCAACAGGGCCTCGTTAAAGTCGAACCCGCCCGGCAGAGGATACTGAATGATATAGGCATCAACGTCAGGGCTGTCGTTAAAGTCTTTGACCGCCGCCAGCAGATCGGCCTGACTGGCGCTGGCCGGGATTTCGATATGGAACGAAGCGATACCCACCGATTTGCAGGTCTCGCGCTTTTTGTTGACGTAACTGACGCTCGGGCCGTCATCGCCGACCAGAATGGTCCCGAGGCCGGGCGTGACGCCTCGACCTTTCATCACCGCAACACGGCTAGCAACCTCCTCCAGCACCGCTTCGGCAACCACTTTTCCTTCCAGCAATTTCGCTGCCATGAAAACTCCTTATGCACTCTATAAACTTTATCGACGGGAAACCTCGAAACAGACCAGACCCCGCCGGAGAAGATAGTTATCGGGCCCTACCCTAAACCGGATGCCGGCCCGATTCAACTGCAATCTGCTTAGCGCAAACAGCAAAAAACTCCCTGTTTTCAGCCGAAACGGGGAGCTTGCGGCGCCGCAGGTGGGTTTCGGGAAGCTTAGTTGACCACCGCCATGGCAATGCCGTAGCGCTGAGCCTGTTCGTAGCAGGCCACCTCTTCATCGGCGGCATCACCCTTCGGCGGCAGCACTTCCGCCGGCGGCTGCTCCAGACCAGCGGGTTGCCAACCGTTCTGTACCAGGTAGTGGTGGGCACGACGCAGAGCACCGTCCGGATCACGGTCGACTACCCAGAAACGAACCAGTTTCTCTCCGGTCGGACTACCGGCATCCCCGATTGGGGCTTCCTGGGCACGAAATTCCAGATAATAGGTTTGCATAGCACTCGCAATCAGTTAGCAGTCCGGGCCAGCGAAAAACCCTCTCAGCGGCGCAGAGCAGCCATCAGCTTTTGGCTCGACCGTCTTGCTTTGCGCCGAGCCCCGTTGGACAGCGCCTGATACTCGCTGCGAGCGACCAGACCAACGACCAGGCTGCCCACCGGCCGCGCGCCAAGGGCCGCAGCGGCGGACTTAAGTACCCGCAGGGCGTTGGTCGTCAGCCGCGCCAGCAACGCCGGCATGGCGCAGGAGATTACCAGCACCGCCGGCCGCTGCGGATGAGTCACGCGCAACTTGGGCGCCCACTGCCCCCACGGCCAATAGACACCGCAGACCAGCCGCTCGACAAAACGCTTGGTCAGCGCGGTGACGGTAAAAAAATTGACCGGCGAGGCCAGAATCAGGCCGTCGGCCCGGTCAAGAACCTCCAGCAGCGCTGCCATATCGTCCTCCAGGTCACAGACGCCCCGAGTGGCGCCAGCGGCCTGGGTGCAGCGCCGGCAATTACGACAAAACTCGATCTGCACCTCGTTCAGATAGATCTTGCGCACGGCAAGACCGCTGTCTGCGACAACCGCCAGCATCTCGTCAACCAGGGAGTCGATGATGCCCCCTTTGCGATAGCTGCCGACCAAAGCCACCACCTGAGGGGCCGACTCGGTCGTCTTCGAATTCAGCGACGATTGGGCCATGATGGATTTACCGATTCCTGTACAGGGTGACCAAACCCGTTCGCGACGGATTGCGCTCCTCGGGCCATGATCTACAGTGAATATTCCCTTTTACATAACAGATTCTGCCACAAAGACCAAGGGGGCTCCGAATGGAGCCCCCTTGGTCATGCAGAAAATCTCTCTGAAACAGTCGATCTGCGGCCCTACGACAAGGAAATATAGGAACTTTCCGGCTCAGGCGAGTCCTTGACAGGGGAAGCGGCGACCTGTTGCCCTACCTTGAACTGTTGCAACATGTGCAGCAGTTGAGCCGCCTGACTCGACAACTGCTCTGAGGCTGCTGCGCTTTCTTCGGCGCTGGCGGTGTTTCGCTGGGTTACCTGATCGATCTGACTCAGACCTTGGTGAACC
The DNA here is from genome assembly GCA_030613545.1 of Desulfuromonadales bacterium. Lineage (GTDB taxonomy): Bacteria > Desulfobacterota > Desulfuromonadia > Desulfuromonadales > Syntrophotaleaceae > Syntrophotalea_A. Next base: position 332 of record JAUWLU010000042.1, on the reverse strand, counting down.
TGGTTGATGCCCGTCGACTGCCCGCTGCTGGCCGCAGCGATTTCACCGATCAGGTCGGTCGCCTTGGTGGCATTCTCGACAATCTCCACCAAGGCGGTGGACGTCTGATCGGCAATCTGCCCGCCGTTTTGAGTTTTTTCTATTGCATTTTCAATCAGTTCAGCGGTCTCTTTGGCAGCCTTGGCACTGCGGGACGCCAGATTACGCACCTCCTCGGCCACCACCGCGAAGCCCTTACCGTATTGGCCGGCCCGGGCTGCCTCGACAGCCGCATTGAGGGCCAACAGATTGGTCTGGAAGGCAATTTCGTCGATCACCTTGTTGATCTTAAA
>JAUWLU010000376.1 GCA_030613545.1 Desulfuromonadales bacterium | reverse complement strand
TCCGTCTGTTCCTGCCCCTTCCGGTCGAGGTTCTGGCCAAGGCGCTGCCGGCATCGGTGAAAAAGATCGCCGTGCTCGACCGGACCAAGGAGCCTGGCGCGCTCGGCGAACCCCTCTACCAGCACGTTCGCACCGCCATTGGCGAGGCCATGAGCGACGGGCTGATCGAGTTGACCGACTACCCGACCATCGTCGGTGGTCGTTACGCCCTTGGCTCCAAGGAGTTCACTCCGGCCATGGTCAAGGCGGTGTTCGATAATCTGACCCAGGCCAAGCCGAAAAATCACTTCACCCTCGGTATCAATGATGACGTTACCGGCAGCAGCCTCGCCTACGACCCGGCTTTCAAGGTTCCGAGCGAAGGCTATGCCGCCATGTTCTACGGCCTCGGTTCCGACGGCACCGTCGGTGCCAACAAGAACTCCATCAAGATCATCGGCGAAACGACGGATAACAAGGTGCAGGCTTACTTCGTCTACGACTCGAAGAAGGCCGGCAGCGTAACCGTCAGCCACCTGCGCTTCGGTGCTGAGGCGATCCGTTCGCCTTATCTGGTCGACGCCGCCGACTTTGTCGCCTGCCACAACTTCTCCTTCCTCGAGAAGTACGACGTGCTCGACAAGGCCAAGCAGGGTGCAACCTTTCTGCTCAACAGTCCCTACGACAAGGACCAGGTCTGGGCTCACCTGCCTCTCGAGGTACAACAGGCGATCATCGAAAAACAGCTCAAGTTCTACGTTATCGATGGTGTGCGTCTTGGCGGCGAAATCGGTCTAGGTGCCCGCATCAATGTCATCATGCAGACCGCCTTTTTCGCTATTTCCGGGATCATTCCCCAGGATCAGGCGGTGGCCGAGATTCGCGCTGCCATCGTCAAGAGCTACAGCAAGGCCGGCGAGAAGGTTGTGGCCATGAACAATCAGGCCGTTGACGCTGCCCTGGAGAATATTCAGCAGGTGACGGTGCCGGCGGCAGCCGACAGCACCATCGCCATGAAAGAAGCGGTGGAGGGCGAGGCTCCCGAATTCGTCAAAAACGTCACCGCCAAGATCATCGCCGGCCTCGGCGACGACCTGCCTGTTTCGGCCATGCCCGCTGACGGTACTTTCCCCATCGGTACCGCCAAATACGAGAAGCGCAACATCGCAGTGAATATCCCGGTATGGGATACGGACCTGTGTGTGCAGTGCGGCATCTGTTCCTTTATGTGCCCCCATGCCACCATTCGCATGAAGATCTACGATGCGGATCAGCTGCAGGGAGCGCCGGAAACTTTCAAGTCCTGTGACGCCCGCGGCAAGGGGCTGGAAAGTAAGAAGTTTTCTTTGCAGGTGGCTCCCGAGGATTGCACCGGTTGTGGCGCCTGCGTTCACAACTGCCCGGCCAAGAGCAAGGAAGATCCCCAGCATAAAGCGATCAATATGGAATTCCAGGTGCCCTTGCGCGAGCAGGAAGCAGCCAACTGGGAATTCTTCCTTGAGCTGCCCGATACCGATCCGGCGCTGCTC
>JAUWLU010000176.1 GCA_030613545.1 Desulfuromonadales bacterium | reverse complement strand
TTTTCAGAGAACACCTTCCTACAGCATGGGCTAGAAAACAGAGACAACGGTTGATGCCATTGGAGCTGGAATAACTAACAGGATCGTCATAAAAACCAGAAGGGACCTTCGGAACCCGTTTTTTGACCCCTGGCGCTTGCTGAGGGCTTTATTATCCTTTGGCTACAAAACCGAAAGTGGTAGCGAAAGTGGTAGCGGTTTACAAATAAACAAAAAGGGCTTGCTCGGAAAAACCGTGCAAGCCCTTGATTTTATTGGCGGCCCCGTCGGGATTCGAACCCAAGACCTACCGCTTAGGAGGCGGTTGCTCTATCCAGCTGAGCTACGGAGCCAAAAGGCAGATTTATAACGTATACCAAAAAGATTGGCAAGGCCTTTCTTGCAGCGCTAAAACCGTAGCAGACTGTAAACCTTTCCTTCAGGCAGACGCTCCCGCCCTTTCAGAAACTCCAGTTCGGCTAAAAAGGCACATTCAACCACCTCGGCACCGAGCTGTTCGACCAGGGACACAACCGTCGATACTGTACCGCCGGTGGCGAGTAAATCGTCGGCGACCACCACCCGGTCGCCTTTTTGGAAGGCGTCCTCATGAATCTCCAGAGTGTCGGTCCCGTACTCAAGCTCGTAGCTTTTGCACACGGTCTTATAGGGCAATTTGCCCGGCTTGCGCACCAGGGTTATACCGGTTCCCAGCTTGTAGGCCAAAGCGGCACCAAGAATAAACCCCCGTGCTTCAACACCGACAACTTGATCAATATTTTTATCGAGATAGCGGTGCGCTATCAGGTCGACCATGCGATGAAAGCTTTTGGCGTCTGCCAAGAGGGTGGTTATATCCTTAAACACAACCCCTTTTTTAGGAAAATCGGGAATGTCCCGAATAGCATTTTTTAAATCATCCAAAATCAGCTTTTCCTCCAACAAAAATAGTAATCGAGCTGCTGAAATATAACAGATAAATTCGCCAACTCTGCAATCTTTAACGGTTCGCCAGGTCCTGTTCCATGAAGGCCCGGCTTTGAGCTTCCTTTTCTTCCATGATCTTGCGCAGCTTGTCAAGGCTTTTGGCCTCTATCTGGCGGATCCTCTCGCGAGTAACCCCGAATTTCTGGCCGATGGTATCCAGGGTCTGAGGCTCCCGATCTTCGAGACCAAAGCGAAGGACCAGAATCTCTCGCTCGTTGTCGGCCAGCGATTCAAGCCATTCACGAATATGAGCAAATTTATCGAGGTCTTCGAGAAACACCGAAGGATCGTCGGCATTGGTGTCTTCGATGGTATCGATGAGACTGTAATCGCGGTTCTCACCCATGGGGTGTTCAATAGAATAGGTCTTTTTCACCAGGACCATGAGGCGCCGAATATAGGCTGGTTCTACCCCCATGGCTTCAGCGATTTCATCGACCTGCGGTTCGCGATTAAACCGATGAACCAACTCCCGGCTGATTTTGATGAATTTGTTGATATCATCGGAGACGTGGACCGGCAGCCGAATAGTACGGCTCTGATTGACCAGCGCCCGTTCGATGGACTGCCGAATCCACCAGGTGGCATAGGTGGAAAAACGGCATTCCTTGCTCAGTTTAAAACGTTCGACCGCTTTGATCAGCCCCATATTTCCTTCCTCGATCAAGTCGAGAAAGGGCAACCCTCGATTCATGTAACGCTTGGCGATTTTAACCACCAGGCGCAGGTTCGACTCGATCATATGATCGCGAGCGGCCATATCCCCGGAATCAATGCGGCGAGCCAGGGCGCGCTCTTCTTCGGCAGTCAGAAGCTTGGTCTTTTGTATTTCCTTGAGATAGAGTTTGATGGCATCGTCGCTGGAAGAAGAATCCTCATCTTCAACCTTGCGCTTTTTCTTCTGCGACACCTCAACACTTTCCAAATCTTCGCTGTCGGCTCCATCTGTTTCTTCGTTCGCAGGGTTCGTATCGGTTCTCAATTTATCCTCGTTGTAATTGGATTGATGATCGGCCATAACTGCACACACCTCCGATGCTGGGATTAACGATTGCTTTCGAATTTCAGGGCAACAACTGTACGGGATTGACGGCTTCCTTGCCGCGCCGTATTTCAAAGTGCAGGCGCGGCTGGCCGCCGGCGGGAGGACGCCCTGCCAGAGCGATTTTCTGCCCCTGGCTTACGAAACTACCGGATTTAACAAGGTTCGCCTGATTGAACCCATAAACTGTAAAGTATGAATCGTCATGTTTCAAGATGATCAGATTGCCAAAACCTTTAATTCCATCACCGCTATAGGTTACTTTTCCGGCGGCAGCGGCAACAATGGCGCTGCCGGCTGGGGCGGCAACCTCGATGCCTTTGTTGGCATAACTGCCATTCTGCCCGAATTTTTTAATCACCGAACCCCTGACAGGCCAGACAAAGATCCCTTTGGCCGCTATAGCCCTTTTCGCGGTTACAGCAGAGCGCGACGCTTCAGGAGGCGCTGATTTGCTAGATTTTGTGGTTGAAGCGGGTCTGGCGGTTCGGGAAACGGCAGTCTTTTTGGGTTTCCTGGTAGGTAGTTTAACCGATGGTTTGCTACTGGCAACCGCCGTGGCGGGAACATATTTAATGGAACGGGCGCCAGGGATGAACAGACGCTGGCCGACCTCTAGCTGAGATCGATCAGTCAGCCGATTAATTCGGGCGAGCTGATTTACATCGACCCGATAAACGTGTCCGATACGATAGAGGGTCTGACCACGCTGCACAGTGTGATAGACCCCTTTAGGCGCGGCACAGCCAGCGAACCATAGCACCGGAATCGCTATCAGCAGCGCATAGCGCAACAGACTAAACATTGATCGGCGTCCTCTCCCAGCCGCTGGGTACTGTTGCCATCCCGGTTGAAATTCGATCGTAGTTTTGGGCAGCGGTCATCGCAATCCCGTAAAAAGGAGAAACCCTCCCAAAAGCAGCAGCATGAAGGCCAAGGTCAAAAGATTGAAATATTTATCGATGGCTGCTTTGACCCTGTCGCCAAAAGTATATATCAACCAGGCCAAAAGGAAAAACCGCAGTCCACGACTCAGCATGGAGGTCAACACAAAGAGCGGAAAGTTTATCTCAAAGACCCCGGCACCGATGGTAAATATCTTGTAGGGCAGCGGGGTAAAACCGGCGGTAAATATCACCCAGAAATCGTAGGAGGCGAACAACTGCTGAATATGATTAAAGCCGCTCGGCGAAAAACCCGGCACATACTGATAGAAAAAATCAGCCGTCGCCCCCCACAGGGCATAACCGATCAGGTAACCGCCCATGCCACCGACCACGGAACCTATGTTGGCCAACAAGGCATAACGATACGATCGGACCGGCCGCGACAGGCACAGAGCCAGCAGCAGAATGTCGGGCGGCAGAGGAAAGAAAGACGATTCGGCAAAAGCTAACAAAAACAGAGCCGGTGCACCATAGGGGGTTTGCGCCCAATGCAAAACCCAGTCGTAAAGGCGGCGCAATAAAATCATCAACGGCCCTCCCCTTCGGACCAGCCGTCCTTACCGATCAACGGCACAAACCGGCAACCGAGGAGATCTTCTTCCTTGAAATCTTCGAGGCCGTGGCGAACTATGCGCTTGAGAACCTGACTGCCACGACCGCCGACCGGGATTATCAGGCGACCGCCGACGGTCAGTTGTTCAAGATAATGAGCGGGCACCAGCGGCGCGCCAGCGGTAACCACTATACCGTCAAAAGGCGCCTCATTTTCCCAACCGATGGTTCCGTCACTCAGCTTGATATTGACGTTTCGACAACCGATGTCATCGAGAACCCGTCGGGCACGTCGCGCCAGAGCCGGAATGCGCTCGACACTGTAGACGCGGGAGACGATCTGGGCCAGGATGGCTGCCTGATACCCGGAGCCAGTGCCGATTTCGAGAATCTTCTCCCCCCCCTTCAGCTCCAGGGCCTCAGTCATCAGGGCAACCATATAGGGCTGCGAAATGGTCTGCTTCTCACCGATCGGCAGAGGATAATCGCCGTAAGCCTGGGCCCATAAGGCTTCTTCAACAAAGCGGTGACGGGGTACGCGCTTCATGGCTTCGATCACCAGCGGATCGTGAATGCCCCTTGCCACAATTTGCCGTTCGACCATCAGGCGGCGGGCTATTGCATAGTCCATGTCCCCGTGTTCCTTATTCATTTTCGGTATTGAAAAAGGCCTCATCGGCGGTCGTCAGCCATTGCCGGAGCCTGTCAAAAGAGCGGTAGTTGGTCAAGTCAAGATGCAGAGGCGTCACCGAAACAAAGCCTTCCGCCAGAGCCAGAAAGTCGCTGCCGGGAATCTGCTCAAATTGGCACTGGCCACCGCCAATCCAGTAATATTTCCGTCCCCGAGGGTCAACTTTCTCCACGATCTTGTCCTCGTAGCGGCGCTTTCCCTGTCGGGTCATTCTGGTTCCTTTAGGAGTTCCCGCCGGAACATTGACGTTGAGAAAGGTGTCATTTGGCAAGCCATTGCGAACGATAGTCGCCGCCAGATCCTTGGCAAAGCGTCCTGCTACGGCATAATCGGAGACCTCCCCGCTGAGCAGATCGAGGGAAATGGCAAAGGCCGGAACCCCCATCAAAGTCGCTTCCATAGCGGCCGACACGGGCCCCGAGGAGGTCCCCGCCGGCGCGGGGGGGGGGCGCGGGGGGGGGGGGGGGGCGGCGCGGGGGGGGCGGGGGGGGGGGGG
>JAUWLU010000101.1 GCA_030613545.1 Desulfuromonadales bacterium | reverse complement strand
CCACCTCCCCTTCGGCTCCACGGAAGGAGGCCGGGAAAAACTGCGGCCACAGGGTAGCCACGACACTGTAGAGATAGGCTACCCCGACGCCCAGGCCGATGAGGGTGAACATATTCATGCTGCGGTTGACCAGCGACTGCCAGTAGCGCACGAAAATCGGCCAGCCGGCCCACAGCACCACGGGCGTGGCCAACGCAAGTTGGATCCAGTTCAGGATGCGGGGGGAGGCCAGCCCTTCGATCCAGTCGCCCAGCCCCGGAATCAACTCGCCCATGGCCAGCAGCAGCACGGGCAGGGAGAGTAGCGCTCCTACCCACAGGCGCCGTACCCAGTCCTTCAATTCGGAGCTTTCCCCCTCTTCCTCCAGGCTCACCACCTTGGGTTCGAGGTCCATGCCGCACTTGGGGCAACTGCCCGGCCCGATCTGCAGCACCTCCGGATGCATGGGGCAGGTATATTCGCGCTGGTCATCTTTTAGACTCTTTTTCCCCTGCGATTTCCGTGGCTTGACAAGGAACTCTTCAGGATTTTGTTTAAATCTTTCCAGGCAGCGCACGGAACAAAAATAGTAGGTCTTCCCCTGGTGCTCAGTTTTTCCAGCGGCTTTTTCTGGAGAGACGTCCATACCGCAGACGGGATCTTTCATGGTAGCCTCCATAAGTAGGTTCTGGGGAACAAAGGGCGCTGCCTTCAGCCCTTCATCGAATCTGCCTCATCCCATTTGCCACCCCTTTTCGGAATGAATGCCGGGACTCGTTCCCGGTAGCGGAGAAATTGGTCGCCGAATTTTTCCTCCAGCCCCTTCTCCTCCCGCATCGCCAGACGGTAGTAGGACCACATCAGGATGGGCCACATGATCAGCGTGGTAAGAGAGGGCCACTGGATGAGAAAACCGATAGTGATCAGAAACAGCCCGCTGTACTGGGGGTGCCGGATATGGGCATAGAGCCCCTCGGTGACCAGTTGCCCTTCTTTGGCGCCGTGAATCAGCATCCAGCCCTTGAATATCAGGTAACCGCCGAAGAAGATGATGCCGTTGCTGATCAGGTGCAGGACCATCATGGCCGCAGCGGAATGCGCCAATCCCAGAAACACCAGCACCAGATGGCCGCTGGGATGGGAAAAGGGGTCGAGCACCGGATAGGCGTCGCCGAACAAACTCGAAAGAAGATAGATCGTCAGGGGGAAACCGTACATTTCGGTAAACAGGGCAACGAGAAAACCCAGAAAAGCCCCCATCGACCGCCACTCGACCCTTTTCTTCGGCTTGATGAAGCTTACGGCGAAAAACAGGAAGAGCAGAATATTGAAAACGACTACCGGCCACATGCCGTAAGCATATCCACCCAGCTCGGTCCCGTGCATCGATGCACCTCCTCATTTCGAATCATTGTTTGTTCGAGTTGTCAGTCCCGAAGTTGTAGATGCCGGCGATAGTGGCGCCGGTCAGCCAGCCGATGATGAAGATTTCCACAATCCCCACCAGAACCTCCCACAAGGGGATGTCCATCCTGATGATCGGCCGTACGTTCAGACCGTGCAGCAGGCTGTTGAAAAACAAGATGGTAGTTTCTTCCCCGGCCGACCGCATCACGAACACACAGCCCAGATACAACAGGGCAAAGGTCGCGCCCCAGGCCAGACCGAACTTGCGGATATTAATGGTCCCCATGACTGCCTCCCTGGTCGTTGTCTTCGTTTCCGTCGTGTTTGTGCCCCCCCCCGTTGCCATCATGATCAGGTGGAGACCGAAGCAGAGGATGAGGAAGATGAACAGCAACGGCCCGGTGCCGACTCCGAAAAGCGGCAACAGAAAGATTAGAATAAGGGGTAACACACAGCCAATGACCATCCAAAAGTGATGTTTCATTCCTGTCCTCCCTTTGGCCGTTTTTGTAATAGGAAGCCTGTTCTGTTTCGGCTTGTGGTTTGTCAACGCCACGCAGCGTTCCGGTTCCAGCTTTTTTCCTTTTACATGCTCCTAACTAGTTTCTGTCCGGAGTTTCCGGATGGACACTAACTAAAAGGACTTCTTATTAATGGCACCCTATCCATTCTTGTTTTCTCCCAACACGGAAAAATTGGCCGCCGTCTCCAGCGGCCCATGGAAGGAGAGGGTTTACTGAGAAGACCGGGACCGCCTCTGGGCGGTCCCAGTACGGGTTCACTTCACGACGTGATGACTGTGATACTGACGCACCTTGCCGTCCGCCAGCTTAGTGGCCATTCGAAAATGCCAGACACCCGGCTTATCGAGGTTCACATCCACCCCGAAATGACCCTGCATTCCCATCATTTTAACGGGAGCCGCTACAACCTCATCGGGGGAAGTGACTTTCACCGCCACGGTACCGTTTTCCATGGATTTTCCGGTTTCGGCATCGTTGAACATCACCATCAAATGGTGGGTGGCTTTGTGGCCGGCCGGCAGGACTTTCGGGTCGACAGGCATCAGGTGAAACATGGCCTTGACCCCGTCAATTTCCTGTTCGGCGGGCAGGGTCATGATGGCCTTGCCATGCTGCATGCCCTGCATCTGCTGCTTGTCGGCGTGATTCATCTCGCCGGACATGTTGTGGTCCGCGTCGTTTCCCATGGCCAGTGCCGATGTGGCAAATAGTGCGCCACCTACGATCAGGGCCGCTGCCCAGTTGATTTTTCTCTGATTCATTACATCCTCCGTCTGATGTGGTATTGGCCTGCCTTTAATGCAGCAGGCGTTGGGGTTAATCTTCCAGTTCTCCCTGGGCCGTCGGCTCCAGGGTCGCCGCCAGTTTCCGTCCCCGCCACAGATAGTAGATGACCGGATAGACCATCAGCTCCATGACCCCCGAAGTCACCACCCCGCCGACCATGGGCGCGGCAATACGCTTCATGACGTCGGCACCGGCACCGTGGCTCCACATGATGGGCAACAGACCGGCGATGATAACGCTGATAGTCATGACCTTGGGCCGAATGCGTTTGACCGCGCCGTAGTGGATAGCCTGCACCAGGTCGCCGCGGGTGCGCATGCGGTTGTTATCGCCCCACAGCTTGTGCGCCAGATCGAGGTAAAGCAGCATTACTACCCCGGTTTCAGCATCGAGGCCAGCCAAAGCGATGACCCCGACCCAGACCGCCACCGAAGTATCGTAGCCGAGCAGGTAGAGAAACCAGAAGGCCCCCACCAGAGAGAAAGGCACGGCAAGCAGCACGATGGCGGTCTTGATCAGGCTTCGGGTGTTCAGATAGAGAATCAGGAAGATGATCAGCACCGTCAGGGGGATGACGATCAGAAAGCGCTCCTTGGCCTGCTCCATATATTCGTACTGACCGCTCCAGACCAGGCTGTAGCCGGTTGGCAGGTTGATCTTCTCCGCCACCGCCACCTTGGCCTGCTTGACATAGGTGCCGACATCGATGCCCTTGAGGTCGATGTAAATCCAGGCGGTACGACGGGCATTCTCACTCTTGATGGCGGGCGGTCCTTTGCTTATGCGTATATCGGCGATCTGGCCGATAGGAATATGCCTGCCATCGGCGAGGGGAATCAGTACCCGCTTGAAGGCTGGCAGGTCGTTGCGATAATCCTGCAAGTAGCGGATATTAACCGGGTAACGCTCCAGCCCCTCAACGGTCTGGGTCACGTTCATGCCGCCGATGGCGCTCTGGATAATATCCTGCACATCACCGACGTTCAGCCCGTAACGGGCCGCCTGATCCCGGTCGATGATAAAATCGAGATAGTTGCCCCCCACTACCCGCTCGGCATAGGCGCTCAAGGTTCCTGGCAGGGTCTGCACCAGAGCCTCGATCTGTTCGCCAAGATCGCTCAGAATCTGCAAGTCCGGCCCCATGATCTTGATCCCCACGGGCGTCTTGATGCCGGTGGAGAGCATGTCGATGCGGGTCTTGATGGGCATGGTCCAGGCGTTGGTCAAACCAGGAAACTGAATAGCCTCGTTGAGCTTTTCGGTCAACTGAGCCACGGTGATGGTCTTTTCTTCCGGCCAGACCCAGCGCAATGGTTTTTTCAACCATTCGGCCCAGTCCGACCAGTCGCTGTAGAATCGCACCACCGGCACCTTGCGCCACTCATCCTCCGGCTTGAGCATGATGGTTGTCTCGATCATCGACAACGGCGCCGGGTCGGTCGCCGATTCGGCGCGGCCGATCTTGCCGAAGACCTGCTCCACCTCGGGGAATTGCCGAATGATCCGGTCGGTCTGCTGAAGCAGTTCCCTTGCCTTGGTGATGGATATCCCCGGCAAGGTGGTCGGCATGTAGAGCAGATCTCCCTCGTTAAGCGGCGGCATGAACTCACTACCCATCTGCGAAAGCGGCCAGGCGATGGAGAGCATGGCCAGCAGGGCGAAAACCAGGGTGGTCTTGCGCCACTTGAGCACCATGTTGACGAGTGGATGGTAGACGCGAATCAGAAAACGGTTAACCGGATTGGCCTCTTCGGCTTTAACTTTGCCGCGAATGAACCAGACCCTCAGCACCGGAACGATGGTCACCGACAACAGGGCGGCGGCGGCCATGGCGTAGGTCTTGGTATAGGCCAGCGGCTGGAACAGCCGGCCCGACTGTCCCTGCAGGGTGAAGACCGGCACAAAGGAAACGGTGATCACCAGCAGGGAATAGAACAGGGTCGGCCCCACCTCTTTGGCTGATGCTAGAATGACCTCGGTTCTGGACTTGTCTGCCGAAGCACGCTCGATATGCTTATGGGCGTTCTCGATCATAATGATGGCCGCATCGATCATGGCGCCGATGGCGATGGCGATGCCGCCCAGGCTCATGATGTTGGCGTTGATCCCCTGAGCGCCCATGATGATGAAGGCCATGAGAATCGCCACGGGCAGAGTGAAAATAGCCACCAGGGCGCTCGGCAGGTGAAACAGAAACAGGGCGGTGATCAGCGCTACCACGATACTCTCCTCGATCAGTTTTTCCTTGAGGGTATCGACAGCCCGCTCGATGAGTCCTGATCGATCGTAGACGGCCCTAATCCGGACCCCTTCCGGCAGGCCGGCCTGCAGATCCTCGAGCTTCTGTTTGACATTCTCGATGGTTTTCAAGGCATTTTCACCGAAGCGCATCACCACGATACCGCCCACCGCTTCACCCTGACCGTCGAGTTCCGCCAGCCCGCGTCGCATTTCCGGTCCGATGCGCACCTGCGCCAGGTTCCGCAACAGAATCGGCGTGCCTTGGTTGTCGGTACCGACCACCACCCTCTCCAGATCCGCCGTCGACTGGATGTAACCCGGACCGCGCACCATGAATTCGGTCTCGGCCATCTCCACCAGACGCCCGCCGACATCGTTGTTGCTGCGCTGGATGGCCTTTTTGATCTGCGGGATGGTGATGTGGTAAGCGAGCAACCGGTCGGGGTCCAGCGCCACCTGGTACTGCTTGACGTAACCGCCAATACTGGCCACCTCGGATACCCCTTCCACGGCGGTCAGTTCGTAGCGCAGAAACCAGTCCTGAATGGAGCGCAGCTGCTGCAAATCGTGACGGTCGCTCTCCAGCACATATTCGTAGACCCAGCCGACCCCGGTGGCATCGGGACCGAGGCTCGGCGTCACGCCTCGCGGCAGTTTGCCGGAGGCATAGTTGAGATATTCGAGGACCCGGGAGCGGGCCCAGTACAGGTCGGTGCCGTCTTCGAAGATGACGTAGACGAAGCTGTAGCCGAAGAACGAGTAGCCCCGCACCACCTTGGCCTTGGGTACCGCCAGCATCTGGGTGGTCAAGGGATAGGTGACCTGGTCCTCCACCACCTGCGGCGCCTGCCCCGGGTATTCGGTGAAGACGATGACCTGCACGTCCGACAGGTCCGGTATGGCGTCGAGAGGCGTGTTCTTCAGGGCATAGAGGCCGCCGACGATGAGGAAGACGGTCAGCAGCACCACCATGAACTTGTTGCGAATCGACCATTCAATGATTTTTTCTAGCATGGCAAAACCTGTCTTTGGTCAATAGTCCGTGGTCCGTTGTCATTAGTCGTTGGCCTTTTGCATTTGCAAGGGGCTACGGATAAATAACAGCTATTCAAACAGCGCTTCCAGGTCTTCGTCCGACATATCATGACCTTCTTGGCCATCGGACGGAGCAGACTCGAGCTTTTTCGGCTCCAGCATCTTCTGGATCGCCTCGCGCAGCTTACTTTCCGAGTCGAACAGGAACTGGGCGCTGGTCACAACCCGCTCGCTTTCCAGCAGCCCCTGGGTAATCTCGATAAATCCTTCCTGATCCTGCACGCCGGTCTTTACCTCGCGTGGCTCGAATTTACCGTCACCCAGAGCAACAAACACCCTCTGTTTCTCCCCGGAATGGAGCACCGCTTCGCCGGGCACCGCCAGCACACCTTGAACTTCATAGGCCTGAATCCGCACATTAACGTACATGTCGGGCTTGAGCTCCAGGCCAGGATTGGCGAACTCCAGCCGGGCTTTGACGGTACGGGTCTTGGGCTCGACGTAGGGATAGATGGTGCTGATTTCGGCGCTGAGGGATTTGCCGCCGACAAAAGGCAGCAGGACTTCGGCCTTCTGCCCGACCTTGACCCAGGGCAGCTCGTATTCGTAGATGTCGGCGTAGACCCATACCCGGGAGATATCGCTGATCTGAAAGAGTTCCTGACCGGCCTTGATGAACTGGCCGGGCATGGCCATTTTCATGGTCACCACCCCCTTGTACGGCGCATAGAGGGTCAGGGTCTTGCGCACCTGGCCGGTTTTCTCCAACTGACGGATCTGCCGGTCGCTGATATCCCAGTAACGCCGCCGCTGCCGTGCCGCTGCCAGCAGTCGCTCGCCACCGGCGGAGATCTCCGCAAAAGCGCTGTCCCTGAGGGTCGCCCGGTTGCGCAAAGCCAGCAGATACTCCTGCTGGGCCGAGACCAGTTTGGGACTGTAGAGCTCCAGCAACGGCTGGCTTTTCTTCACCATCTGCCCGGTTTCGGCGACATACAGTTTCTCGATCCAACCGTCCACTTTGGCGTTGATGGAGGTCACCTTAGGCTCGTCGTAATCGACGGTGCCGACGGTTCGAATCATGCGGTGCAGGTCGCGACGTTCCACCACGGCCGTGCGCACCCCCATGTTCTGGGCGGTCACCGGATCGATGGCGATGATCGCACCGCTGGGTGCCTGATCCTCGTAGACCGGCACCAGATCCATACCCATGGGCGATTTTCCCGGTTCGTCGCGGATATAGGTGGGGTCCATGGGCGCCGCCCAATATTTGATCTTGCGTTCCCCTTCGGGCTGCTCTGCTTGAAGGGTTCCTGCGTCTGCCGCCTGGTTGACGGTTCCCGTTTTAACCGGGGTCAGAGCCATGCCGCAGATCGGACAGTTGCCCGGTTCGTCGGTGATGATCAGCGGATGCATACCGCAGGTGTATTGCTGCTGAACCATTTCGGTTTCAGCGGTCTGGTGATCGTGTCCAGCACGTTCCATCAATGGCCCGGGCTTGTGCAGCAAATACCAGATAGCGCCGATAGCCACCAAAAGGAGAAACAAATTTATTATCAGCAACAATTTTAAATTAGGTCGCATGTCATCAATCCTGATTCGAAAAAATCCAATATGAACGGTTCAAAGGCAAATAAAACAACCACCATTTTCGAAGCCTATGAGGTGCAAAAAGCCGATTGGATGGGCTATCCGCTGGTGTCCTCAATCATTGTCACTCCTTCGGCTGCCAATGTAATTCACCCCCAAGACCCTGCCCCACTGCCGCCTCCAGCTTGGCGACACTGCGTTCATGGTCGCTCAGGACTCGATGGTAATCGATCTGATAACGATACAAGGTCATCAAACTGTCGAGCAGATTGAGAAAATCGGCATCGCCCACTTGATAGGCAGTCAGGCCCGCCTCGAAACTCTGTTCGGCCTGGGGGATG
>JAUWLU010000219.1 GCA_030613545.1 Desulfuromonadales bacterium | reverse complement strand
CCGGCGGGTGCGCCGCGATTATTTTCCCACCACACACCACACCGGCGCCCGGCTTGATGCGGGGCGCCTTTGTGTTTTAGGCGATGGAGCGACCGCCCAGCTTTTTGAGGCTGGCATGGGCCTGGCGTAGCAGTCGTTCGGTGGTCGGCCAGTCGATGCATTTGTCGGTGATGGAGACCCCGTACTGCAGCTGGCTGAGATCGTCGCTCTGGGGCTGATTGCCGGCCCCGATGTTGCTCTCGACCATCAAAGAGCAGATCGAGCGGTTTCCGTTCGCGATCTGGTCCATAACGCTGTTCAGGACTTCTTCCTGGCGGTCGTGGTCTTTATAGGAGTTGGCGTGGCTGCAGTCGACCATGATGGCCGGCTGCAGACCGGCTTTGGCCAGCAGCGCCTCGGCATGGGCAATGGTTTCGGCATCGTAGTTCGGTTTGCCGCCGCCGCCGCGCAGTACTATGTGCCCGTCGGGGTTGCCGATGGTTTCGACGATGGCGGTGCGCCCTTCGCGGTCGATGCCGAGAAAGTTGTGAGGGTGGGTGGCTGCATCGATGGCATGAACGGCGATCTGCAGATTGCCGTCGGTGCCGTTTTTGAAACCGACCGGAAAGGACAGGCCGCTGGCCATTTCCCGGTGGGGCTGGGACTCGGTGGTGCGGGCCCCGATAGCCCCCCAGCTGACCATGTCGGACAGGTACTGGACGGTGATCGGGTCGAGCATTTCACAGGCGATGGGCAGACCGAGGTTGGTTATCGCGCAGAGCAGATTGCGGGCGACGCCGAGCCCCTTGGAAATTTGATGCGAGCCGTTGAGGTCGGGGTCGTTAATCAGTCCCTTCCAGCCGATGGTGGTGCGGGGCTTTTCAAAATAGACGCGCATCACCAGCAGCAGCTGATCCGCCAGTTCCTGGTTTAGTTTTGCCAGTCGCCGAGCGTAATCGATGGCGGCCTGGGGATCGTGGATCGAGCAGGGGCCGACCACGACCATCAAGCGGCGGTCGTGATGATGGATGATATCCTTGACCTGCTGCCGCGACTGGGTAACAAATTCAGCGGCTCGCTCCGACAGGGGAAAGACCTGTTTCAGGCCGGCGGGAGCGATGATCGGGGTCATGGAGCAGACATTAAGGTTGGTTGTGCGCTTCATTGAAGGCCTCTCTGCTGCAGTTGTTGGTTCGGTGCCGGCTGCGGACGGCTGATGAAGGAGCCACTTTAGCGATTTTTCAAGAGAAAGTCAAAACATTGCGCCCACCTAAGAGTGCCGAAAGGGTTTGACACTGCGCCGCCAGATTCGGTATAAGATGAAGGCTAATTGTTGAATATGACAAACTAATCTTGATGGCGTCGCAAAAAAGTCCGCCCTACAGCGTTGCAGCGCTTTTTCAGGACTTCGACATACTATATGTATGCCTTCACCCCTGAAAAACCACTACGCCTTGTAGGTCGAAATTTTTGCTTAGCCATCTCATGACTTTTTGCGAAAGCATTAATCTTGTTAGGAAAGGATAAGGTACCGTGGCTATTCTCAATGATCTGTTGATCGTGTTCGGCCAGATGGTTCTGATGCTCCTGCAGGTCTATATCTTCATCGTTGTTGCCCGGGCGGTAATCTCCTGGGTCGGCCCCGATCCCTACAATCCCATCGTGCGCTTTCTCTACAATGCCACCGATCCGGTTCTGCAGCGCATTCGGCGAGTGCTGCCGCTGCAGTTCAGCGGCTTCGATCTTTCGCCCCTGGCCCTGTTGTTCTCCCTCTATTTTGTTCAGCGCCTGATTCAGCGCCTGCTGTTGCACCTCGGCTGAGGAGTCCACCATGACCATTACTCCCATCGACATTCAACAGCATCAGTTCAAAACCCGCCCCATCGGCTACGAAAAGGGCGGCGTCGATCACTATCTGGAGCAGATCGCCGAGGAACTGGAGCGTTACCACCGTCAGGTTCAGGAGCTGAAAGAGGAGCTGGCCCGCACCAAGGTGGCGCTGCAGGAGATGCAGCAACGGGAATCTACGGTTAAGGAGACCCTGCTGACCGCCCAGCAGGTCACCGAGGATCTCAAGGCCAATGCCCACAAGGAGGCGGAGATTTCCCTGGCGGAAGCGGAGTTGGAGGCGGAAAACATCGTGCGCGGTGCCGAAAACCTGCGTATGCATCTGCTCAACGAGATCCAGGAGATCAAATGCCAGAAGGTTTCTTTCGAGTCGGCCTTGCGCGGCCTGATCGAAGGTCATATGCGGATGCTTGACCTGGAGGCGCCGCCGATGGCGGAACCCTGGCGGGTAGCGCCCACGGTGACCGAAATCGAGCCGACGGACACCACGGTTCTGCCCGAGCAGAACGATGAGGGCCGGCAGGATTGATGTCTTCCTATCTGCAGGGTGCCGAGGACGGGGTGATGATCAAGGTCTATGTGCAACCACGGGCCAGCAAAAACGAACTGGCCGGATTGCAGGGTGATGAACTGAAACTGCGCCTGACCTCGCCCCCGGTGGAGGGGGCGGCCAACAAGCTGTGTCGCGAGTTTTTGGCCAAATTGCTCGGGGTGGCCAAGGGGCGGGTGGCCCTGGTGGCCGGCGACAAGTCCCGCCACAAGCGAATCTTTGTCCAGGGCCTGACCGCAGAGCAGGCCCGTCGCACCCTGGAAGGCTGACCCCGCTTTCGCTTGCGTTTCCCTTACAGTCCGCCAACCTCTGGCGCCGCTATTTTGCGGTTTGCCCGCTAGCGGCATTTAAGGTAAAATCTAACCAAAAAGGTATTGAATGCGGGGCAAGCTGCTTGTCCGAGGTGGGCCTATGGGTAACAAAGTCATCAACGTCGATCGTTACGCCAAATATGTCGATGAGATTCGCGAACTGAAAAGCCGCAATACGGATCTGGAAAAACTCAACATGGATCTTCTCAGGCGGATCGATGAACTGCATGGCGAATACCTGGAGTTGCGCTATGCCATGAAGGGCATGGCATCCCAGGGCGAGGTGCTCGCTTTGCGCAAAAAAATTCTCGAGCTGCAGAATGAGCTCCATCTAGCAATGCTGGCCCCGTGAAAAACCTTGACGGTGCCCCTTGCGGGTGTCTTCAACAGCCTTTCGTCACCTCTTGTAAGTCGAGGTTTTTGCTTGGCCATCTTATGAGTTTTTGCGAAAGCATCTTCTTTGCCCGGTTTGGCTTTCAGCACAGCGATAACGGTCAGGGCTGCAGCTTGAGCGTTGTCCAGGCCGGCAGGGGAATGATGCCTTCCTCTTTGAAGCTCACGGTGCGGGAAAGGAGCCCGAAGCCGCCCAGGGTGACCTGGCCGTCGATGGCGAAGGGGATATTCTGCTGGTCCTGATTGTTGCGGCCGATGCGCAGCAGGTTGAGATAGCTGCTCGACAGGCGCAGGGTCAATGTGCCGCTGTCGTGGGCGGCGATGCGAATCTTTTGTGTTGACTGGCCGCGGGCCACCAGGACACCCTGCAGGGACAGGGCATAGGTGGCCCGTTCGATGTTGAGGGCAAAGTCGTTGGGATTGTAAAGGCTCAGATCGGCGCTCAGGATGGCGTGGCTGAGGGTCAGGTTTTCCAATTGCAAGCTGAGCAGGCTGACTTCCGGCGGAGCGGGCCGGACACTGGCGCAGGCGGTCAGCAGCAGCAGGCTGATGCCGGCAAGTAGTCTGGTCGATGCGGCCAAGGCGATATTGCGTTTCATGGCGAATCCTTTCTGGGCAGGAAGGGGTGTTCAACGACGTTGCAGCAAGCGCCCCAGGCGTAGCAGCAGACCCTGGCGGGTCTGCAGGGCGCCGTGGGGACAAAGCTCCTGGCAGCAAAAGCAGCCGATGC
>JAUWLU010000232.1 GCA_030613545.1 Desulfuromonadales bacterium | reverse complement strand
CGGTGGCGCCCTGACCTACAAGGACCTCGACGTCAAGATCGACTACGAGAGTCTGATCGCCTGCCAGTCGATGATGGGCTCCGGCGGCAGGATCGTTATGGACGAAGACGACTGCATGGTCGCCATCGCCAAGTTCTTCGTCGACTTCACCATGGAAGAAACCTGCGGCAAATGTACTCCTTGCCGGATCGGCTCCAAGCGTATCTACGAGACCCTGGATAAGATCACCAAGGGCCAGGGCACCGAAGCCGACATCGAAAAACTGAAGCTGCTGGCCGTCGCCATCAAGGACACCGCCCTGTGCGGCCTGGGTCAGACCATGCCCAACCCGGTCCTGTCGACCATGCGCGTCTTCGAAGATGAGTACAAGGCACACGTCATCGACAAAAAGTGCCCGGCTGGCGTCTGCTCCGCCCTGCTCGAGTTTGTCGTGGTGGCCGAAAAGTGCGTGGGTTGTACCCTGTGCGCCAAGGTCTGCCCCGTTGACTGCATCAGCGGCAAGGTCAAGGAAGTTCACGTCATCGATCAGGCCGCTTGCATCAAGTGTGGTGCCTGCCTCGACAAGTGTAAGTTTGACGCCATCATCAAACAATAAGGAAAGGAGACATATCGCATGTCTATGCTGAATGTAACCATTGACGGTCAGACCACCCAGGTACCGGTCGGCAGCGCGATTCTCGATGCTGCCAACCAGCTGGGGGTGGAGATTCCGACCCTGTGCTACCTGGAAATGGAAGAAAAGTTCAACCAGCAGGCCGCCGCTTGCCGCATCTGCGTGGTGGAAGTTGAAGGGCGCCGCAACCTGGCTCCGGCCTGCGCCACCCCGGTCATGGAAGGCATGATCATCAAGACCGACACCGAGCGTGTTCACGCCGCTCGCAAGACGGTCGTCGACCTGATGCTCTCCGATCACCCCCTCGATTGCCTGACCTGCGAGCAGGCCGGCAGCTGCGTACTGCAGGACCTCTGCTACCAGTACGGCATCGAGCAGACCTCCTTCCCCGGTCAGCAGAATGATTTCCCGCTGGACGAGACCAATCAGTTTTACAGCCGTAACCTCAACAAGTGCGTCGCCTGCCGTCGTTGCGTCAACGTCTGCCAGAGCTTCCAGCACACCAAGGCCATCGGCTTCGGCGATCGCGGCTTTAGCACCCACCCGGTGGCGCCCTTCGACCGCGGCATGGATGAGTCGACCTGCGTCTCCTGCGGCAACTGTGTTTCGGTCTGCCCCACCGGCGCCCTGCTGGCCAAGAGCAAAGAGAAGTACCGCAGCTGGGAAGTTTCCAAGACCGAGACCACCTGTTCCTACTGTGGCGTCGGCTGCCAGATAAACCTGCTGACCAAGGGCAACAAGGTGGTAGGCGTCGAGCCCCTTAACGGTGCGGCCAATGACGGCCTGCTGTGCGTCAAAGGCAAGTTCGGCTTCAACTTCATCAACCACCCGGACCGCCTGACTACCCCGCTGATCAAGAAAGACGGCCACTTCGTCGAAGCAAGCTGGGAAGAGGCCTACGACCTGATTATCGACAAGGTCAAGGCCACCAAAGCCGAATACGGCAGCGAAGCCCTCGCCGGCCTGACTTCGGCCCGCGTCACCAACGA
Source organism: Desulfuromonadales bacterium (assembly GCA_030613545.1). Classification (GTDB taxonomy): domain Bacteria; phylum Desulfobacterota; class Desulfuromonadia; order Desulfuromonadales; family Syntrophotaleaceae; genus Syntrophotalea_A. Next base: position 1,924 of record JAUWLU010000232.1, on the reverse strand, counting down.
AGAAAACTACCTGTTCCAGAAAATGGTTCGCGCGGGGTTCGGCACAAACAATGTCGATCACTGCGCACGACTTTGACACTCCTCGACAGTTGCCGGTCTGGCAACTACGCTTGGCAGTGGCGCAATGACCAACAGCATCAACGAACTGATCGACAGTGATGTAATCTTCATCACCGGCTCCAACACCACCGAATCCCATCCGGTCATCGGAGCAAAGATTCGTCAGGCAAAGAAAAAGGGCGCGAAAGTCATCGTGGCCGAGCCCCGGGCGATCGACCTGACCGCCGATGCGGATATCTTTTTGCAGATCACTCCGGGAACCAACATCGCTCTGTACAACGGCATTATGAGCTGCATCATCAGCGAAGGCCTGGACGCTGCCGAGTACATCAAAGAGCGCACCGAAAACTACGACGAACTGGTGGCAACCGTCGCCGACTTCACCCCGGAAAAAGCGGCTGAAATCTGCGGCGTCAGCGCCGAGGACATCAAGGCCGCCGCCCGCATGTATGCCCAGGCCGGCAAAGGCGCCATCGTCTACTGCATGGGGGTTACCCAGCATTCGACCGGCACCGAAGGGGTCATGAGCCTCGCCAACCTGGCCCTGCTGTGCGGCAATATCGGTATCGAATCGGGCGGCATCAACCCGCTGCGCGGCCAGAACAACGTTCAGGGCGCCTGCGACATGGGCGGTCTGCCAGGCACATACCCCGGCTACCAGAAGGTCGCCGATGCCGAGGTGAAGGCCAAGTTCCAGAACGCCTGGGGCGTCGAGCTCTCCGACAAGCCCGGTCTGACCCTGACCGAGATGGTCGATAAAGCCGGTCACGGCGACATCAAGGTCCTGTACATCATGGGCGAAAACCCGATGGTTTCCGATCCGGATCTGACCCACGTGGAAGAGGCGTTGAAGAACACCGAGTTCCTGGTGGTGCAGGACATCTTCCTCCCCGCAACGGCCCAACTGGCGGACGTGGTCCTGCCGGCGGCCACCTTTGCCGAGAAGGACGGTACCTTCGCCAATACCGAGCGGCGTGTTCAGATGGTCCGCAAGGCCATCGAGCCGGTCGGCGACTGCAAGCCCGACTGGCAGATCCTGATGGATCTGCTGAACAAACTCGGCATCGAGAAGACCTACGCCACTCCGGAGGATATTTTCGCCGAGATCTGTGCGGTGACGCCCTCCTACGGCGGCATCACCTATGGCCGCCTGGAAGAACTGGGCAGCCTGCAGTGGCCTTGCCCGACGGCGGATCATCCCGGCACCAAGTTCCTGCACAGCGGCAAGTGTGCCCGCGGTCTGGGTCTGTTCAAGCCGGCCGTGTTCAAGCCCAGCGCCGAGGTGCCCTGCGCCGACTACCCGCTGGTCATGACCACCGGTCGTGTGCTCTACCACTACCACACCCGGACCATGACCGGTAAGGTCGAGGGCCTGAACGCGATGTCCCCCGAAGCCTTCGTCGAGATCAATCCCGATGCGGCCCACAAACTGAGCATCGTTGATGGGGACAAGGTCAAGGTCAGCACCCGCCGCGGCACCGTTGTGGCAACGGCCAAGGTAACGCCCAAGTTGAAGGAGAACGTCATCTTCATGCCGTTCCACTTTGCTGACGGAGCGGCCAACACCCTGACCAACCCGGTACTTGACCCGATCGCCAAGATCCCCGAGTACAAGTCCTGCGCCGCCAAGTTGGAAAAGGTAGCCTGGGATTGGTCAGAAGAAACGGACAAGATTCAATAACCTGCAAGCGTCGAGGACGGCTGTTGCCGTCCCCGACACAATTGATGGCGTCGCAAAAAGTCCGCCCTACAGCGTTGCAGCGCTTTTTCAGGACTTCGACATACTATATGTATGCCTTCACCCCTGAAAAACCACTACGCCTTGTAGCTCGAAATTTTTGCTTAGCCATCTCATGACTTTTTG
>JAUWLU010000309.1 GCA_030613545.1 Desulfuromonadales bacterium | reverse complement strand
GGCATGGTCGGCGGCTGAGGCCGCGCTGCAAAGAGGGCCGCCGCCGGTTATGCTGTAAGGGTAGGCAGAGCCTGCGGCCGGGAATGCCGGCCGTCGATCGGATAACCCCATGCAAAAGTACCGCTTTCCGAGCCGTTTTGGTCATCGCAGCCGCTTGCTGGTGGACGGCGACCAGTTTTTCCCCGCCATGGAGGAACAGATCGCCGCGGCCCGCGATTACCTGCTGCTGGAGATGTATCTATTTGAGTCGGGCCGGTTGGCCGAGCGCATCATCGACGGGCTGCTGGCGGCGGTGGCCCGGGGGGTGCGGGTCTGCCTGCTGCTCGACGCCTACGGTGCCCGCGCGTTGTGTCGGCGTGACCGGCAGCGGCTGCTGGCGGCGGGGGTCGAGCTGACCTTCTACAATCCGCTGCGCCTCAGTCGTTGGACCCGCAACCTGCTGCGCAATCACCGCAAGCTGCTGTTGGTGGACGGCCGAGTGGTATTCACCGGCGGCGCCGGCATCACCGATCTTTTCGACCCGGCGATCCGCCCACATCATTACTGGCACGAGGCCATGCTGGAGCTCCATGGCCCCTGCGTTCGCGACTGGCAGGCGCTGTTCGCCAAAACCTGGGACCGCTGGGCGCAGCAGCCCCTCACCCTGCTGCCCCCGGCCCCGCCGGCTGCGGCGGGGGAAGGGGCGGGGCGGGTAGCGGTTCAGGACCGCACGGTGGCCGGCTCGGAGATCATGCGCTCCTATGTCAAGCGCATCCGGCGCGCCCGCAAGCGCGTGTGGTTCGCCACCGCCTATTTCGTACCGCCCTGGAAGCTGCGCCGGGCCCTGCGCCGGCAGGCTCGCCGGGGGCGGGATGTGCGGCTGTTGTTGCCGGGGCCCTGCACCGACCATTCCGGGGTGCGCCACATGGGGCGGCGCTTTTATCTGCGTTTGCTGCGCAGTGGGGTGCGGATCTACGAATTCCAGCCACGCTTTCTGCATGTCAAGCTGTTGTTGTGCGATGGCTGGATCAGTATCGGCTCCTGTAATGCCGACGGCTGGAACTACCGCTGGAGTCTGGAGGCCAATCAGGAATTGGAGGATCGCCAGTTGCAGCAGCAGGCCGAAGAGTTGTTTGCGACCGATTTTGCCGCCAGCGAGGAGATCCGCTACCAGGACTGGCTGCAGCGCTCCTGGCTGCGCCACTTGAGGGAATGGTTCTGGGGGCGGATCGCGGCGCTGCTGGCCTGGTTCAGCGACCGCAAAAACGGCCGTCCAGACTCCGATGACGGCTTCTAGTCCCGCTGGCCTCACCCGCTGGTCGAGCGGGTTTTAGCGAAGGATAAAGAGATGCGGAACAAGAAAAAGGTGCTGTTCGGAGCGGTCCTGTTCGCGGTCCTGGCCGGCTATCTGCTCTGGTGGCCGGGAAGCGGCGACCAGGCGGTGCGGGTGCTGGCGACCGAGGAGGTGACGCGGGGTCCGGTGCGCCAGGTCCTGGAGCAGACCGGTATCGTCAAGCCGCAGGTCGGCGCCATCGTCAAGATTGGCGCCCGGGCTACCGGGGTCATCGAACGGATGCTGGTCAAGGTCGGCGATCGGGTGACCGCCGGGCAGCTGGTGGCTCAAATCGACAGCCGGGAAATCCGTTCCCAGCTGGCCGAGGCTCGAGCCCGCTATCAGGCTCGCCGGGCAGAACTTTCCCGTGTCGAGCAGGTCTACCCCTTGCGTATTCGAGAAGCCGAAGCACAGCTGGCCCTGGCCGAAACCGCGGCGGATTATCTGGCCAGCAACTACCAGCGCCTGGCCCGCCTGGCCGAAGAGGGCATCATCTCGCGGGACGAACTGGACAATATTCGGCAGAAGGCCGAAGTCGAACAGCGCCTGGTGGCCGCGCGTCGGGCGGCCTTTGAGCGGGAAAGCCGCGAGTTTGTCGAAGAGCGGCGCAAGGCGGCCCTCGCCATGGAGGAGGCGAAGGCGCAACGGTCGGCGGTGAATATCCGCCTCTCCTACACGCGGATTGTCAGCCCGCTGGCCGGGGCGGTCAGCCAGGTCACCGCCCAGGAGGGGGAAACCATCGTCTCCGGCCTGCAGGTCGCCAATCTGATTACGGTGCTCGATACCAGTCGTCTGGAGATGTGGATCTATGTCGACGAAACGGATGTCGGCCAGGTAAAGATCGGTCAGCCGCTGGAATTTCGCGTCGATGCCTGGCCGGAGCAGATCTTTAAGGGCACTGTAGCCGCTGTCTATCCGGAACCGGACGTGCGGGAGAATATCGTTTATTACCGGGCCCTGGTAGCGGTGAGCGCTGAGCAGGCCGAGCTGCTACGGCCGGAAATGACCACCCAGGTCCAGATCGTGGTGGCCGAAAAGACGGAC
>JAUWLU010000403.1 GCA_030613545.1 Desulfuromonadales bacterium | reverse complement strand
ATCGCTGATTACCTTCAGTGGATGGAATCTGTCAACTACACCGCTGCCAACCGGCACCTGCACCGGATGCAGTTAGAGCTGTTTTTGGATTTTGTCAAAAGCAGGCGCTTTGGCTGGCAGCAGCTTTTTACCGTAACGACCCGGGAGCATTTTAAAAAAATCAGCGGACTTTTGACCACGGCAGCTGTCAATGGGCTGTCACGGTATCTGGTTGAACAGGGCCAATTAAAGACGCCGCTGCCACACCGTCCACAGCAAAGAAAACTGACCGGCATCTTTGAAGACTATTTGCAATATCGCCAAGATGGCCATCAGACAGACACCCGCCAGTTAAACTGTATCGGCAGGGTGCTGTCTGCCCTTTGTGATTACCTCACCGAGCACAGCATCACAGTGGGCCGGCTTCGCATCGAAGATCTCGATGCGTTTATGGCCGAGTTTTGCCAGCCCTTCTCGCCGGGCACCTGCGGCAACTATCGAACCATTGTGCGTGGCTTTTTGAGCTACCTGCATCAGCAACACGGCATCTTAAAAAAAGACCTGGCGCCGCTTCTGATCGGAGCCGTCCAATTTGCCAAAGCCAAGCCCCCCAAATTTTTGCGGCTCCATGAAGTGCAGCAGTTGTTTGAGAGCCTGTCGGTTACTTGCCCCAAAGAGCTTCGCACCTATGCCATGGTTCATATGGCTTATACCCTGGGGCTGCGACCCTGTGAGATCTGCCGCATCACCCTTGATGATATCGCCTTTAAAAAAGAACAAGTTAGCGTCGAGGATCGCAAAAACAAACAACCGCTGACGCTTCCCATCCCCGAGAAAACCCTGAAGGCCATCGTCGCTTATATGGTAGGCGGCCGGCCCAACAGCAAAGACCGTCATCTTATTTTAAGCCTGTCGGCCCCGCATGGACCGATTGTCCCCGGCCTGGTGGGCCGCTACATTCAAGAGGCGATGCACAAGGCTGGACTGAGCTCAACGCCTTATTGGCTGCGCCATTCCTATGCCCAGCACCTGCTAAGTTCCGG
>JAUWLU010000384.1 GCA_030613545.1 Desulfuromonadales bacterium | reverse complement strand
TTCATACAGACCCGTTGCACCGGACAGGTGGAACAATCGGCTTCGCCGCCGGCAACCCGCAGAGAATGGATGACCAGGGCAACGCTTTCCGGCTGATTGAGGGGGATAAAAAACATCTACTGATTCCTTTTTAAAATCCGTGAAGGGTAATCCGTAATACGTGACCAGCAACCGGAAAGCCAGCAGCCAATCGGTCTACAGCTTTCGGTCGGCGGCCGCGGCGAACCTGCGCAGCTTGTCCATGGTGGCGGCGAAATCGGACGGCCGCAACGACTGGGGTCCGTCGCAGGAAGCGGTTTCGGGGCTGTTGTGCACTTCGACCAGCAGACCGTCGCAGCCGGCCGCCACCGCCGCATAACACATGGCAGGCACCAGGCTGGCATGGCCGGTGGAATGGGACGGATCGATCACCACCGGCAGATGGGTCAGCTCCTTGAGCACCGGCACGGCGGAGATATCGAGGGTGTTGCGGGTGGCGGTTTCGAAGGTGCGGATGCCCCGCTCGCAGAGAATTACGCGCCGGTTGCCTTCGGACAGGATATATTCGGCGCTCATCAGAAACTCTTTGATGGTGGTCGCCATGCCGCGCTTGAGCAGCACCGGCTTGTCCTGCTGGCCGAGCAGCTTGAGGAGTGGAAAGTTCTGCACGTTGCGCGCCCCGACCTGCAGTATGTCGGCGTAGCGGGCCACCAGCTCCACATCCCGCGGATTAACCACCTCGGTGACGATGGGCAGGCCGGTTTCCTGGCGGGCCAGGTCGAGAAGTTTGAGGCCCTCTTCCTCCAGGCCCTGAAAGGCATAGGGGCTGGTACGGGGCTTGAACGCCCCGCCCCGCAGCACCGTAGCGCCGGCCGCCTTGACCGCGCGGGCGGTCTCGATCAGCTGCTCTTCCCCTTCCACCGAACAGGGTCCCGCCATCACCACCAGCTGCTCGCCGCCGATGGTCAACCCCGGCGCCAGCTCGATGATGCTCGACTCGGGGCAGACTTCGCGGCTGGCCAGCTTGTAGGGCTGCAGAATCGGCATCACGTTTTCGACGCCGTCCATCGACTCCAGGGACTGCAGCACGGCCTTGCCGCGATCATCCCCTACGGCACCGATGACATTACAGGTCGCTCCGTGAATGACGTGGGGCTTGTAGCCGAGATCGCGAATGCGCTGCTTGACCTCCAGCAACTGCTCCCGGCTGGCCCCATGCTTCATGACGATGATCATCTTTGTCTCCTCCTGGTGAGCGCCGTCAAGTCGGACTGCCTGACTTCGAGACGCGAGCTGTGGCTTTCCGTCCGACTCAGCCGCGCCCTTTTCACCTGCAAAGAACAAAAAGAAAACCACGGGGCCGGAGTTCGGTCTGCCCGTGGTTTGTGTTAATCGGTTGGTTGACGACTGTCAGTTACGTCAACGGACCTTCACCCTG
>JAUWLU010000110.1 GCA_030613545.1 Desulfuromonadales bacterium | reverse complement strand
TCGGCGTCTAGAAGGCGTAGCTCAGGCTGACGGCCGCCAGATGAATATAGTTCTCGTAGCTACCGTTGGCGACTGCGCCGTATTCGTTAGTGTCCTTATCGCGATCTTCCTGCAGTTGAAAACCGTAAGCCAGTGCCACCTTGAGTTTGTCGAAGGTCAGTTCGCTGCCGACGGTGAACAGGTGGGTGTCCGAGTCAGGGATGGCCGGCTCGAAGGTGCTGTCGGGGACCGGGTTGTCGCCGTACAGATAGCCGGCCATGAGCGCGACGCGGTCGTTGAGTCGGTATTTGGTGCCGATGTTGAAAGCCCAGGTATCGTCCCAGTCGCGGGGATAGCTGACGCTGGTTGTCGGCGGTACGGCCACGGCCTGGTCGAGTTCGATCTTGAGTTCATCAAAGGACGACCAGTCCTCCCAGCGCACTCCCGCCTCGACGATCCAGTCTGGCGAGAAGTGGTAGGCCAATCCGGCGGTGAACTGCGCGGGCAGGGTAAGGGATGTATCGCCGTCGGTATCGGGGAAGAAGGCGGCCGCCGCTGCCGGAGGGTCGAAATCAGCTTTGCCGTCGATGTCGACCTTGATCTCGCTGCGGTAGGCGGCGCCGAAGGAGAGGGCGTCGGTGATCTGGAGGTGCAGGCCGACATTGAAGCCGACCCCCTCGCCATCTCCGGTGAATTTCTGGTCAGCTTCCGGCAGCGCAAAGCCCGACAGGTCGATCTTGTTCTTCAGTTTGGCATCGAGTAGTAGAATGTCGAGGCCGGCGCCGATGGCCAGTTTCGGAGTGATCTGGCAGGCTACAGCCGGGTTGATGTTGAAGGTGGTGATACGCGATTTGGTGGCGATGAAACGTCCTTCCCAGTCGCTGTCCCAGACCGTGCCAAGGCCGAAGGGATTGAATACCGCCAGGCCGGCGCTCCAGCGCTCGTTGAACTGGTGGGTCAGATAAAAGGTGCTGGGGAAGTAGGCGGTATCCTCGGTTTTTTCGGTGTGGCCATCCAGGTCGCTTTTGAATTTACGCGAAGGCAGCACTGCGGTGGTGCCGATCTCGACCTGGGTGCCGGGCAATGACGGCAGCAGGGCCGGGTTGAAATAGACCGCTGACGGCCCATCGCTGTGGGCCACGGTGGCGTTGGCCTGGCCGAGGGCATCGGCTCCCTGGGTGAAAATTCCGAAGCCGGAAGCATGGCTTCGAGAGACACCCAGGCAAGCAAGCACTGCCAATGCAAGGCAGTAAAACAATGACGGGCAAAGGAATCTCGTTACCCTATTCATGGACCCTCCAGATGTTGCCAAATACACCGTGGACCCGTACTAAGACAGCGGCCAAGGCGCAAAATACTACAGCTTCAGTCACATCTTTAAACATGAATGGCAAATCAAGTCAAACAATACAGGATTAATCCTGCCAAAGAAATAGGGCCTTGTTTGAACGGGTATCGTATTTATCGCTCTGTTGAATTAAATTATTTTATGTGTTATAGGTTCAATCTTGTTTGTATAAATAAAATTATTCTATCGACAGGAATGCAATGACGGTACGGGCCAACTATATAATGGAGCACGCTGATGAGGCTTTGCGCCTCGATTTGAAAACCGGTCGCGAGGCTGTTGAAAAGCAGTCCCGTTGGGCCGGACTGGTGCCGGGCATGCGCGTGGCGGATATTGGTTGTGGCAGTGGCAAAACAACTTCAATGCTCAACGAACTTTGTCAACCATTCGGCCAGGCCGTTGGTGTAGACGGGTCCTCAGAACGCATCACGCATGCTCAAAATAAATACAAGGCGCCGGGCCTTTCATACTGCTGTCGAAACTTTTATAACCCCCTTGACGACCTGGGCCTTTTCGACTTTATATGGGTGCGTTTTGTCCTGGAGTACCATCGAGAGAAGGCCTTTGAAATCGTTCAGAATCTCAGTCGTGTTCTAAAGCCTGGCGGCATCCTTTGTCTCATTGATCTCGACTATAATTGTTTGACCCATGCTGGTATTCCGACACGACTTGAAAAGGCCATCGCCAATATCACAAAAAAGCTTGAGCTTGAGGCCGATTTCGATCCCTATATGGGGAGAAAGCTCTACTCGTTTTTGTACGATCTTGATTTTCAGGATATTGCGGTCGATCTGTCGGCCCACCATTTGATCAGTGGCCAACTCAACGAGGTCGACGCCTATAACTGGAATCAAAAAGTGCAGGTGGCAGCAAAGAATTCCAATTACTCCTTTTCCGAATATCCAGGCGGGTTCAATGAATTTGTCGAAGAATTCGAAAAGTTTTTTGCTGATCCCAGGCGTTTCACTTATACCCCTTTGCTCTGTGCGCGAGGGATAAAGCCAGCAATTTAATGTCTCTTTGGCAGCAACGTTAAAAGGCGTACAAACATCTGTTTGTACGCCTTTTTTTATTGGTTGCAAATATCGGGGTCAGCAAGGCTGGTTTGCTAATGCCGGGAGATGATTCGCGATAACGTAACTAAGTACGGCGTCGAAAGTCTTTTTATTGAGATCAAGAAACTCCACCCCGAAACCCATTGGCAGGCCTCGTTTGCGCGGCATGGCCTTGTGGTTAACCCAGGCCACGCGACCACTGGTCTCATACATTTCGGAAGTGATGGTGGGGAGTGTAAATGAGAGTTGGATTTTTTCGCCTTCGTTGATATCCCGCTCGCTGGCGACAAAAATTCCCTTGGCGCTGATGTCGGCGCTAGTGCCCGCTACGAGGGTGCCGTCCATGATGTACGAAACCTGCGCTTTACAGGGAACACGCAAGCTTTTGCGTTCGGGTATTTCAAGGTCTTTCCATCTATCCTTAAAGTCCTGGGCGTGGTTCTTTTCAAAGGAGCGAATCAGGGCTTCAATGATTTCTTCTTCAAAATGCTTGCCGCTCTCTTCACGCAGAACCTGAAAGGCGACTTTAAGTGGCATCGGTTCGCGATAATGACGTTTGGCCGTAATTGCTTCAAAAAAGTCGGCGACGGCAATTATTTTTGATCCAAAGGGAATTTGTTCGCCTTTAAGGCCGTTCGGGTAGCCTGTTCCGTCGAGTTTTTCGTGGTGACCGGCAGCGACTTCCGGAACGCAACGGTAGATCCCTTCAAAATTGATCTGATCGAGAATCTCGCGGGTTTTCTGCGAGTGGGTCTTGACGATCTGGTATTCTTCGCTGGAAAGACGCCCCGGTTTTTTAAGGATGGCATCGGGTACTGCAATCTTGCCGTAGTCATGAAGCAGCGAAGCCACGCGAATCATCTCGCAAAACTCTTTGGGCTGCTGAAGCTCCTTGCAGATGCCCAGGGCATAATCTGTGACCTTTTCCGAGTGGCCTGCAGTCATGGGATCGCGGGCGTCGATAGACTTGGCCAATGCCTTTAGGATGGAGTGAAACTGTTTGCGACGGGCGTTCAGCAAGTCGGCATTGCGAATGCTGATGCCGATAACCGGAGCGATGCCCATCAGCAGGGTCAGGTCGCTGTGTACCAGTGGACGCTTGCTGCGAATGTTGTCCACCGCCAGAATGCCAATAGCTTCCCCATCACAAATGATCGGGCAGCAGATAAAGGAATGTACCCCAAGTGCTTCTGCCAACGCTCGGCTGCGAGGGCTGAGACTGTTTTCCATCTCATTGATGTCGTTGATAAGGAAAGGTTCCTGCTTGCGGAATGCAACAACGAACATCCCTTTGGATTCTGGGTTGTCGAGATGGAAGGCAGTGCCTCGCAACATGCCCTGATGCTTCTCAGAATAGCCGTACCCTGCGCGAAAGGCGAGTTTTGACCTGTCGGGAGTGACCAGCAGGATTAAGCCTCGATCATAGTCAAGGCGCTTTTGTAGTGTTTGGATGACATCTTTCAATATGCCATCAATGTTGCTGGTGTCCTCGATGGATTGTTCTAGATGCTTGAAATTTGTTTGATTGCTGATTGCTTGACCAATTTCGTTGGCCATCAGAGCATTGTTGTAGTTTCTATTTATTTGATCGAGTAATTCATCGGTAGAATCTTTAATGCCACCGACGCTTTTAAGTATTTCCTGTTTTTCCTTTTTTTCTATTAAAAAAGAGAGGATGGCAAAAAAAATTATTAAAATAGGTGCAAGGTATTTTATTGTAAATTCAGGTTTGTATAGAGAAGCAACAATGGTCGCTGGAAGGCAAGCTGTTCCCAAATAAAGACGAATTTTTTTTAATATTAGGCTAATAGTTTTTTCCCAAGAAACAATATATGTACAACGAGAATTGCCGTTAAAAAGGCATTCTGGATGTTCTATCTGAGGGGCTTTATAGCCCATCATCGTGACAATGGCTTCCCAAAAACCAAAACGGTTTTCACACTGGAAACTTTTTTCCTGGACTCCTTGGTGTGGCGTCACTGTAATTTTAACTTTATTGGGACCGAGAGATTCTGATTGATAGGTGGCTGATTTGGTGAGGTTTGAGGATGCCTGACCAATTAGTTTGAAAGCATTTGCGGGACCGACCAATCCAAGCGCGTATTGTCGCATGATGCCTAGCGCATCGGGGGAGGCGGAATACCGTCCAGCTTCACGACCTATTCTTTCGTTACAGGTCATTTGTACAAGTTTTTCATAAAAACGATCAATTTGTTTCTGGGTAAACCAGTGAGCTTGATCTGCGACCTGATAAGTTTTCATGTCGGCGTAGAAAAGCAATTCGCGGAGGTCTACTTCGGGGTACCTTTTCTTGACGAGTTTTAGATAGTTATCGATTATTCGACTATTGTAAAGCGGGTTATTGTTTTGCTCGGGATTTATCATAAGCCGTGATCCGAAGAAGCAGAAAGTGGATGAGTAAAATTGGGGATAATTTTGGAGCAAAATTCAAAATAACTATCAAGATGCTGTAAGTTTAGGATCCACAAATTATATACTTTTTCGATCGGGATGTCTCTTTCCTCAGCAAAGCTTGTGGGATAGACCAGTGTCGGTGCCTCATCAAGGTCAAACTTTACACATAGCATCGATAACATCAAGAATAGAACGTCCCGCGTCAAACCTTCTTGGTCAATAACTATTATTTTAAAGCAATTAGTTAGATCTGACATGTTGAGGAAGATTTCTGAAAGATTCAAGATTACTATGGCTTTAAGAGACCCTTTGACCTTTATGGAAAAAAGGTGTTGTTCCCTTTTCATGCCAAGCGCTCGATATTCATCAAACAGCTCAGATTTATCATGGGCTATTGGGACCAAGTCCAATGCGGGCACCATAAGGCCACCGGATGAGTGCTCAATAAAACGCTTTAGCTCTTGAAGGTCTTCAGTGTTGGCACGATTAAAGCTCCAAGGCTGTGCCATGTTCCATTGATCGCTGAACGACTTTTTGAAATGGAAATAAGAAAAACTGTCAATTGAACACCCTTTAGGATCATTGATATGCTTTGCAACGCCACCAAATACGCGGCGGGGAAATCTATTCTCGGGGCGGAAGTAACAAAAAACAAAATCTAGATGTGCTGAATAAAGATTGTGGGCTTCGTTAGCATAGCGACTGATTTGACTAAGAACAGATAAACCACCTTTTCTATTTTCTGATGTCCTGGCAGCGTGGTGGTGAATAAGCCATGAGTTACGATAAAAGCGTATCATGGACATGTGGGCCAAAATAGTTCCATTTTCCTGGTGAATAAAGTGTTTGGCAATATTTGGTTTTTCTTTGTATAGCTTCTGGTAGGTTCTTTTGAATGCAGTTTTGTTTGTTTTGAGATGGAAATACTTTTCGGGATAAATGAAGCCAGAATCAAAAAAGAATTTCCATAATGCGTCAAGATCGACCCGATTGCTCAGATACGAGCGCTTGTCGTCGGCTTGATACAGCATGGCCAGGAGCCTGGACTGCTCCTCAATACTCATGTCGAGAAAGGCGATTCCACATTTTACGGTATTCTGCTGCGCTAATTTCTCGGCTTGAATGCGATATACGACTTGAGCTTTGCATTGCAGGCTGTCGCTGTTGGCGAAGGTTAGCGAAAGCTCTGGTATGATCAGGCCTGGTAGTAAGACAGAGTCGCGGGCATTCTCTGCCACCGAAAGGCCCGACCCGGATAGGTCGTCAACGTCCAGATCGATCCATTTGCCTGTTAACGGGTGACGGAAATTGATATTTGGCGATGGTATTAGGCGCTGGCGGGTGCTGCGATATTTCTTGGACTTAAATTTTAATATACGATCGCTGGTTGGGGTCAGCACGATGGATCGCATGTATTGTCCACAGGACTGTTTTAGGATGGTACCTTCGGTAGAATAAATTGTTTCGCCCTGCCGGGAAAGGATCAGGGCGGCCGAAGCTTCAGGGTTCAGCCATTGAAATGTCTGTGGAGGGGCTGCCTTTACACTGATGTGCAGTGAAGTAGCGCTAAATTCTATCAGAGAGCCTTGAAAGCTGCTTCCGTTTTGAATCAGTTGAGCCGTGATGTCGATACAGCAGTGACGTCGAGTTTTTCGCGAATGCAGTTCCGAACATTTTTTAGGTAAGATAAAATGCAGAGCTTCGCGGTTGATTTCGACAACCGAAGGTTTGACTAGAAGAACCTTTTTGCCATCGTTTACAAGTAAATGTTCAAATTGGTGAGACAGCAATTTGCCTTGCAAGTCAGCGGTGCTCTCCCAAGTGCAGACCAGTTCTTCGCCCGCGCAGGGTTGCGGTTTGATCAACAGCGAAAGTACGGTGTCGTAACGTTTATGACGGAAGTTCGCAGTAATGGTGCCGTCGAGGAAGTGTATATAGTTGAGCTTGTTTATGAGAGGCTTTAAATTGAGGGTCTTGGGAGGTGTTGTGCTGGGGGCAGGACAGCCTTCGGTTGGTGACTGCTGAAGTTCGGTAACAGTCCCTTTGCAGGATTCCATGGGGAGGCGACCCATCTTTTTATAGCAATTTTCCGGGAAAGGATCAGGCCGTTTTTACGCAACCCTCACCTGGGAAAACGCATTAAAATTTAATAGCAGCGGCGACGGATATGGAGTGTCGAGCGATTCGCTTAATGATTTATCATATGGAGACGATTTATACAAGTATGGAATCCGTAATTTATAGTGAAAAATGACGGAGTTTAACTGGTTTTCTGTAGCTTTAATCCTGTGGGATGGCCTGTTCGCTGTATAGAGCTCGTTGTAATGGAGTTCGGCATGTTTTGATGGCGTCGCAAAAAGTCCGTCCTACTGCGTTGCAGCGTTTTTTCAGGACTTCGACATACCATATGTATGCCTTCACCCCTGAAAAATCACTACGCCTTGTAGGCCGAAATTTTTGCTTAGCCATCTCATGACTTTTT
>JAUWLU010000220.1 GCA_030613545.1 Desulfuromonadales bacterium | reverse complement strand
CGGTGATCAACCGCAGAATGACTGCCGGTCTGACGGGACATTCGCCGGGTAGAGGGAAAATCATGCTGACGGTTGACTGTCCGGCCGATTATCTGGACAATGGATGGTCCAAAGAAGATGGCGTCGTAAAAAGTCCACCCTACTACGTTGCAGTGGTTTTTCAGGACTTTGACATACTATATGTATGCCTTCACCCCTGAAAAACCACTACGCCTTGTAGGCCGAAATTTTTGCTTAGCCATCTCATGACTTTTTGCGAGATCATCAAAGAAGGTTGGGCCCTTGGTTGACCCAATGCCTCGCGATAAGAGTAGCGCGATACGTATCGAATAGCTCCAACGACTGAGATGGATTGAAACGATGGCGATAGAATCGATCAGCCCGATTACCGGGCAAGTGCTGGAACGTTTTGCTGAATATTCTCCCGCACAGGTTGCTCGGATCATTGAACAGGTGCAGGATGCCTGGCCGGCCTGGCGGCGCACGTCCATAAAGAATCGCAGCGAACGGATGCGGGCTCTGGCCGACGAGCTGCGTCGCGACCAGCAGCGTCTGGCCTGTCTGATGGCGGAGGAGATGGGCAAGCCCCTGGGCGAAGGCCGCGCCGAAATCGACAAATGCGCCTGGGTCTGCGAGCATTACGCCGAGCATGCGGGCGTCTATCTGGCGCCCCAGTCGGTGGTCAGCGATGCCGGCCGTTCGCAGGTCGCCTTTCGGCCCCTGGGAGCGATTCTGGCGGTGATGCCCTGGAACTTTCCCTTCTGGCAGGTGTTTCGGTTTGCCGCTCCGGCCCTCATGGCCGGCAACGTCGGTCTGCTGAAGCATGCCTCCAACGTGCCGCGCTGCGCCTTGGCCATCGAAAAACTCTTTGAGCGTGCCGGTTTTCCCCCCCAGGTCTTTCGTACCCTGCTGATCGGTTCGGAACAGGTCGATGGGGTGATTGCCCATTCGGCGGTACGGGCCGTTACCCTGACCGGCAGCGATCTGGCCGGCCGCAAGGTGGCGGCCAAGGCCGGCGCCATGCTGAAAAAGAGCGTTCTTGAATTGGGCGGCAGCGATCCCTTTATCGTCATGCCCGATGCCGACCTGGCCGAAGCAGCGGCTCAGGGGGCTCGATCCCGCTGTCTTAATGCGGGGCAGAGCTGCATCGCGGCAAAGCGCTTTATCGTTTTTGACGAGGTCTACGGGAAATTTCTCGACCTGTTGCGACAAGCCATGGCGGCGCTGAAGGTGGGTGACCCGCTGCTGGAGACGACCCAGGTCGGTCCTATGGCCCGCGGCGATCTGCGGGATGAGTTACACGGCCAGGTGCAGGCCTCCCTGGCTGCAGGAGCGGAACTGGTTCTCGGCGGGCAGCCCTTGCCTCGGGCCGGCTATTACTATCCACCGACCATTCTGTCCGGCGTTGCGCCCGGCATGCCGGCCTATGACCAGGAACTGTTCGGGCCGGTGGCGGCGGTGATTCGGGTGGCCGACGAGGCCCAGGCTCTGGCGGTGGCCAACGACACCCTGTTTGGTCTCGGTGCCTCCATCTGGAGCGGCGACAGTCGGCGGGCCGAGGCTCTGGCCGCGGAGATCGAAGCGGGGGCGGTGTTTGTCAACGGCATGGTCAAAAGTGACCCGCGCTTGCCCTTTGGCGGCATTAAAGAGTCGGGCTACGGCCGAGAGTTGGCCGATTACGGGATTCGTGAATTCGTTAATGTCCAGACCGTCTGGGTTCGCTAGCGCCCGGCCAGCATATTGGGCTATATTAAAAAACAGAGTCGGGGAGGTGTGTTTCTTACATATGGCATTGATGATTAGTAGATATGCTTTGTCGCTGCTGGCAATGCTGCTTGTGATGTTGACTGCAACCGCTCCGCAAGCGCAGGAACACCAGCAGGCCGATCCCTTGACGGGCCAGCTTCGCCAGCTGTTAGGCGATAGCGGGCAGCCAGCGGTTCTCAATGTCGGCGGGTGCGGCCTGGCCCTGGCCGACGAAACCTTCCGCTTTTATCGGCAGCGGCATTTTGCCGCGGCTTGGCTTTCGCTGCAGGGCCTTAGCGATCAGGGCCGGCGCTTGCTGACGGTTTTACAGTCGGCGCACCAGGAGGGGCTGCGACCGGAAGAATATCATGTCACGACCATTGCCATCTTTGCCGAGCAGTTGCGGATCTTTGCTGGCCAAGGGAAACCGGCAGAGCCCCTGCAGTTGGCCCGGCTCGATATCCTGCTGACCGATGCATTTTTGCGTTATGCCGGCGATGTGACCGGTGGCCGGGTCGAGGCGGCCAAGGTTTATCCCAAGGAATGGCGCGCCGCACCTCGCACTACCGATCTGGTCGAGGCTCTGCAGTTAAGTCTGGAGTACGGTCAGGCGGTGGAAGCATTGCGGGATATGCTGCCGAACGACAGGGGCTATCGGCGGTTGCGCGATTATCTGGCGGCCTATCGACAGTTGGCCGCTGAGGGTGGCTGGGCGCAACTTCCTAAAGGCCCACTGGTCCGGCCCGGTGAGAGCGATTGGCGACTGCCCTGGTTGCGGCAGCATCTGATTCAGGTCGGAGACCTGGATCCTGCTTATGGGTCATACGAAAGCTACTTCGACCAGGCTACGGCGGATGCCCTGTGGCATTTTCAGGCTCGCCACAGCTTGAAAAGCGATGGCGTGCTGGGGCCTGAGAGCCGGGCGGCACTCAATGTGTCGGTGGAGGAGCGGATCCGCCAGATCGAGATCAACCTGGAGCGCTGGCGCTGGCTGTCGCGGGACTTGGGCCGCCGCTACCTGGCGGTCAATATCGCCGATTTCAGTCTCGAAATGGTGGAAGAAGGGGAAGCGGTGCTGACCATGCCGGTGGTGGTGGGCACCGATTATCGCCGCACCCCGGTCTTTTCCGCACAACTGCGCTACCTTGACTTTGCCCCCTACTGGAATGTGCCGCTAACCATTCTGCGCGAAGATAAGCTACCCCTGATCAAAGCCGACCTCAACTATCTGCCATCCCATCATTACGAGATCGTCACTCGGCGCAACAGAGTGGTTGAGCCAATCGAGCCAGAAACCGTTGATTGGGACGGGGTGACGGCAGAAACCTTTCCGGGTATGCTGCGTCAAAAGCCCGGTCCCTGGAATCCGCTGGGGCGGGTCAAATTCATGTTTCCCAACAAGTTTTATGTCTATCTGCACGACACCCCGGAGCGTCACCTGTTTGATCGTAAACGGCGTTCCTACAGTTCGGGGTGTATTCGGGTCAAGCGCCCTTTCGACCTGGCTCTCTATCTGCTGCAGCACCAGGAAGGCTGGGATGCGCAGCGTATCGAAGAAGCTATGGCCGAAGACGAAACCTTGCGGGTTCTGCTGGACGAGCCGCTTCCGGTGCACATTCTCTATCGTACCGCCTGGGTCGACGGGGAAGGAGGGCTGCAGTTTCGCAATGACATCTATCAGCGCGACGCGGTACTCTATACCGCCCTGCGTCGCCACAATCGCAAAACAGTCGTTCTGGTGGCTTGCAGGTCTGGGATTTCACAGTAGGCTTTCAGGCGTTTGAAAAAGTGTGCCTTGCCACACAATTGGGGCGCCCCAGTCTGGGGCATGCCACGCTGCAGATTGCAATACTCTTAACCATCGCCCCTGTTCGGGCGATGGTTTTTTTATTAAAGCAGAATTCAGATCAGATTTTTAAGCCAGGAGAAAGCAAGCAGGGTTCCGAGGGAGGATCCGAGGGAGGAAAAGAAAAAGACCAGTAGCACCCGGGTCAGACGATTGCTCCACCAGCCCCTGGCTGTAGCGAGATC
>JAUWLU010000278.1 GCA_030613545.1 Desulfuromonadales bacterium | reverse complement strand
CTGAAACGCATCGCATTGTCGATTCCAACCCTTATGCAACAAAAATGATCGGGCGGCCAAAAGAAGACTTGATCGGACATATCTGCCACACCTATGTTTGCCCGGCGGAAAAAGGCAGATGTCCGGTCACCGACCTAGGCCAGGAGTTGGAAACCTGCGAGTGTGTCTTGGTGAGGAGTGACGGCAAAACGATTCCCATTCATAAGACCGGGACTACGGTTATCCACAACGGCAAGAAGCTTCTTCTCGAGAGCTTCGTCGACATCAGCGAACAAAAAAAAGCCCAGAAGGCCCTCGAGCTCGACGAAATCAGATTCGAGGCCTTGTACAACCTCAGTCAGATGATTAATGAGCCCGAACAGGACATCTTAGACTACGCACTTGAAGCCGGCGTCCGGGTCACCGACAGCAAAATCGGATACATCTATTTCGTGAACAAGGATGAATCGGAGTTCACTCTTCATGCTTGGTCCAAGGACGTAATGTCTCAATGCACAGTCCAAAGCTACCCTGACGCCTACAAGGTATCCGAGACGGGGTTATGGGGCGAGGCGGTCAGGCAACGCCGGCCGGTCATTACAAACGACTATGAAGCCAGTCCGTTGAAGCGGGGGTGCCCAGAGGGCCACGTGGCCGTGAAGAGGCATATGAACCTGCCCGTGGAAGACAATGGCAAGATTGTCCTCCTCGCCGGAGTCGGGAACAAAGAGGGGGAATACACGGAAGAAGACACAAGACAGTTGTTTCTGATAATGAATGGCATGTGGCGTATCATCCAGCGAAAAAGAGACGAGGCGGCGCTTAAAAAGGCTTTGGCTGATGCGCAGCGAGCCCAGGCGAAAAACGAGGTGATTCTCAGATCGGTGGCTGATGGCCTGATTTTCACCGATATGGAGAATCGGATTGTTCTGATGAGTGCTTCTGCGGAGGTAATGCTTGGCAAACAATTAGAGAGCGTCTATTTCAAGCCCATAGATGCTGCTATTGAAAACAAGAATCTTGCGGAGCAATTGGTCGCGATTCAATCCGGGGCCAAGGAAGAATCTCTGGTTGACTTGGAACTGCCTGGCGAAAAAGAAGGCGAGACTCGAACCATTCAGGCAAAGCCCGCGGTTGTGAGGGCCGCGGACGGTATGGAAGTCGGGATAATCACCCTCCTGAGGGATGTGAGCCAGGAGCGGGAACTCGACCGGATGAAAAGAGAGTTTATCGCCACCGCTGCCCATGAACTGCGCACTCCCTTAACTGCGGTCATGGGTTTTTCCGAGCTGTTGCTGGGCAGAAAGGATCTCGATGAGTGTCAGCAGACGGAGTATCTTTCTGTCATCCACAAAAAGTCTGAAGTCCTTGGAAAAATCGTTGGTGATCTCCTGGACCTTTCGCGTGTCGATTCCGGCAAGGTTATCCGTCTGAAAAAGGATTGGGCTGAGATTGGATCGCTAATCGGGCGTTGCACCGCCGACTATCAAAGAGCCTGTCCCGGTCACCATTTTGAAACAGTTCTTCCCGAAAAGCCGGTGGTGGCTTTCCTGGATGATAGAAAGCTCTTCCAGGTGATGGAAAACCTGCTCGGCAATGCGGTAAAATTCTCCCCGGCGGGAAGCCTGATTCGGGTGGCCTGTGAGGTGTCCGAAGCAGATGTTCGTATCGCCGTCAGCGATGAAGGGGTCGGCATGACGTCCGATCAGGTGGAGAGGGTCTTCGACAAGTTTTACCGGGTCGATGCCTCCAATACGGCAAAAGAGGGGCTTGGTTTGGGGATGGCCATTGTAAAGAGCATCATCGAAGCTCATGGTTGCCAAATATGGGTCGAAAGCGAAGTTGGAGAAGGAACAAAAGTGACCTTTACCTTACCTGGGATGGGTAGGGGGGAAGATTGAATCGCCACCCCGCCATTCGCAGCCGATCTTCCCTAAGCCCCCCACCTGATTCAATGTAAAAAACCGAGGCATTCGCCTCGGTTTTTTTATGCGTAAATGAATTCTGCCTGGTCCCCCGCATCCTGCCAAAATCAATAAAATTAAAAAAGGTTCAAAATATTCCAATCACAAAATATAATCTCTCCTAATTTCGTAATTCAAATCTAGGAGGGAACCGTGATATTGGAATTAACCAGGCAAGAGCTTGAAGTCGTCTGGCGCATGCGCCTGTCCTGCGTGCAGGCGCGCCAGACTCTATTATGGACTGCCCGCATGGCATCGCGAATCAGTCACGGTTTGAAGGTCTCTCAGGCAGTCCGGAGCAATATGGCAGAGCCTCCTGTCTTCTGACAAACCAACCCTTCATCGCCGCCTTAATTCTAGCAGAGCGGCAAAAACTCTAAAACAATCACCATCCCTTCCAGGCTAATATAGACCCATGGCCATCCGACCCAACAAAGACCGCAAAGGCAACATCATCCCCCGCTCATGGGTGATCGACTACTACCCCCAGGGCCGCAAAGGCCAGAGGGTGCAGCAGGTGGTCAGCGACATCAACGAAGCCGAGGCCTATGAACTGGAGCTGCAGCTGCGCCGCCAGTACCGCGGCACCGCGCCCATCAACGGCAAGGTGGCCGACGCCCTGCCCGGTTGGCTGGCCGCCGGGCGTAACAACTATCAGCCCAGCACCTACCGCGACGTACTGAACTGCATCAAAAAACTGACCCCATTCTTCGGTCAAAAACTCTGGACCGGCCTGGCCCCGGTCCTCTTTGAAAAATACAAAGCCCAGCGCCTCGAGGAAGGCGTCGGCAAGCGTACCATCAACAAAGAGTTGACTTGGTTCAGCAGTCTGTGGAAGTGGGCCGCTGCCAACGGTTACTGCAACCCGCCGCCGTTCCGCATCCCCATGT
>JAUWLU010000207.1 GCA_030613545.1 Desulfuromonadales bacterium | reverse complement strand
CGGACCGATAGTGGTTTTCAGCATAATATCCTCCTCCCCCGGTTATTTGATGGCGTCGCAAAAAGTCCGCCCTACTGCGTTGCAGCACTTTTTCAGGACTTCGACATACTATATGTATGCCTTCACCCCTGAAAAACCACTGCAACGCAGTAGGTCGAAATTTTTGCTTAGCCATCTCATGTCTGTTTGCGAAAGCATCTTATTTGACGGTGTAGCCGCGACCTTCCAGGCAGGCGCCAAAGGCGCGGTTGTATGCGTTCCGTTTGCTGTGATATTCGGCGGCCTGCTGTTGCGCCCACTGTTCCTCCGCGTGTTGCTGCTGGCGTCCCTGGTCCCTCCTCCGCATGCCTCCGACCAATCCTCCCCCGGCGGCGCCGATGGCAGCTCCCTTGCCGGCATCACCGGCAATGGCGCCAACGACCAGCCCTGTCGCCGCACCGCGTGCGGCTCCCCTCAACAGTCCACCCTTGGGCGCCTCCTGCGCCGGTGGTGGGGCCGATGCGGTGGGCTGGGCCATGGGGTCGAAACCGGCCGACTGTTTGGCCCAGGAATAGCATTCAAATTTGTCCTTTTCCAACTGCTCCTGGCTTTGGCCCTGGGCGGGGTAGATGAAGGGGTCCTGGGCGCCGGCGTCAGTTGCGGCCCAGATGGTGGTCAGAAATAATGCAAGCGCTGTCAATACCGATGCTGCTCTCATGAGGTTCTCTCCCTATTAAAGTCGATCCGTTGCTGACGATACTTGATGGCGTCGCAAAAAGTCTGCCCTACTGCGTTGCAGCGCTTTTTCAGGACTTCGACATACCCTGTGTATGCCTTCACCCCTGAAAAATCACTACGCCTTGTAGGTCGAAATTTTTGCTTAACCATTTTATGACTTTTTGCGAAAGCATCATACCTGCTCCGCACGATGGTTTCCGAGGTTAGGAGGTTGTTGGACTTACCATGAGCCGACTGCTAAATCGTCTGATCGGCCCGTTAAGCCCAACAGCCTCCTAGGAAGACGGTTGTTCCTCTCCCGTTGGCGCGGTTTGGCGGATGGCCGCTGTAATCTGCTCACACAGCCGTTGCAGAAGGCGGCTCTGGAGTTGCACCAGGGCGGCGGTATTAGTGGTCGCGGCCTGTTCTTTCATGCTCACGGTCCGCCTGATCACTTCGATCTGATTGTTGGCATCGTAGAGGGTCCACCAACCGGCTAGCGTGGTTTCGCCTGCCGGCGTGCTTTCAAAGGCGGTCAAGGTCAGCGCAACCCGATAATCGATTTGTATTGGACTGCGCCAGGCATGTACGGCAATGCCGTCTGCCTGCAGTAGCGAGGCGAGGTTGGTGGCCACAATCCGGGAGATGCCGTCGCGCAGCGGTTCGGCCCAGCGCTCGAATTCATCGATAAACAGTTCGTTGGGCCCGATGCGGGTGACCATCTGCGGACGGTCCAGATATTCGGCGATTTCGATGGGGCCGACGCCGATGGCCAAGCGCGTGGGGCTCACCGCAGCTGGCGGTTCGGCGATGAATTCGGGCCGCGGCTGCAGCAGATAGAACTTAGCCGGGGCGCTGGTGCCGCATCCCCCCACAACCAGCAAAAGCAAGCAGAGTATTGTCCAGCAAAGGGCGAATGAGGTTCGGCTCATCGGGTCACCTCTCTTGGGGGTTTCTTTTGCCGCGCAGCAGGGCTTCAGGCTGCTGTTCGATAAAATCGGTCCAAACCTGGACGGCACGAGCCATGGCGGAAATTTCCTCCAGGGCCGTATTCAGCCGGTAGAGCAAGGTCGAATCTTCGCCAGTGACGTTTTCCAGGTTGTTCAACGTGCTTTCCAGATTGGCTGCCGCTTTTTTGGCCGCTTCGGTGGCACTGGTCAGGTCGCTGGCCATGACCGCCAGGTGGGCATCGGCATTGCGCACCAGGTGCCGGGTATCCTGCACGGTGCCGTCAACATGGGTCAGCAACGGCCCAAGCTGGCGGTCGAGGCGGGCGGCCAGTTGCCGCAGGCTCTTGAGGGTCTGATTCAGGTTGCGAGCGGTATCGGTGAAATCGGGTGATTGTACGAAGCGATCGATCGTGTCGACGGTCGAGACCACTTTTTCCACCAGTTCCTTCAAAGGAAGATCTTGGATGGTTTTGGCGAGCTCCTGGAGACCGGTGGAGATGGTAGGGATTTCAGTGAACTCCGGGTCAGCGCCGAGCAGTCGAATCGGCTGGTCCGGGTGGAAGTCGAGGTTGATCATCAGCTGGCCGGTGACCATGCTTTGCAATTGCAGTTGGGCCTTCAGGCCCCGATCGATCAGTTCCTGGGTATAGGATTCTTGCTTCGCGGGGCCCTTGACCCGGGTGATGCGTTTTTCCTCGAACTCGACGAACACCGGAATCTGTACCGACATGTCGCTGGGGTCGAAGCGCAGCAGGATTTCTTTCACCGTGCCGAGTCTGACCCCCTTAAAGACCACCGGCGCACCGATGCTCAGGCCCTTCACCGAACCGTCGAAATACATGACGAAGGTCTCCCGTTCGCCGAGCAGGCGACCAGCGCCGAACAGCAAGATGCCGGCCACCAGCAGGGCAATCGCGCCGATCACAAAGCCGCCGATAATTCTGGGATCTGCCTTTGCCGCCATTTAGTTATCTCCCGCTGCGGTTGAGTTAAGCATGCCCCTCGCCATTGCTTGCACCCCGGGTGAGAAAGCGTCGTACCTTCGGGTCGCCCGATTCGGCCCGCAGTTGCTTGGGATCGCCGCCGGCGATCATGGTTTTGCTGTCCGGATCGAGAAACACCGAGTTGTCGCCGATGGCGAAGATGCTCGCCAGTTCGTGGGTCACCACCACCACCGTCGCCCCCAGGCTGTCCCGCAATTCCAGAATCAGATCGTCGAGTAGCCGGGCACTGATGGGGTCGAGGCCGGCCGAAGGTTCGTCAAAAAAGAGCACCTCCGGATCGAGGGCCATGGCCCGAGCCAGCCCGGCCCGCTTGCGCATGCCGCCGCTGATCTCGGCCGGGTAAAAGTTCTCGAATCCAGCCAGGCCGACCAGAGCCAGCTTCAGGGCCACCAGTTCGCGAATCCGGGTCGGGCTGAGGTCGGTATATGCCTCCAGCGGCAGAGCGCCATTTCCCGCCAGGGTCATGGAGCTCCAGAGGGCGCCGCTCTGATAGAGGATGCCGATGCGGCGCATGATGTTTTCGCGTTGTTGCGGCTTTGCGGCCCAGAAGTCGAGGCCCTCATAGAACACCGCACCTTTGGCCGGTCCTTTCAGGCCGACCAGAGCCTTCATCAGGGTGCTTTTGCCACAGCCGCTGCCCCCCATGATGATGAAGATATCCCCCCGGTTGATGGTGAAGTTGAGATCGCGCATGACCACGTAGCTGCCGTAGGCCATGGTCAGATCCTGCACGGTGATGTGGGGCTTGCGGTGTGCGGCCATAGCTGCTGCCCTTTTTTGTCAGATGCCGAGCACCTCGGTGATCACGGCGAACAGGCCGTCGCTGACGACGATCAGCACGATGCCCATTACAACGGCGTTGGTGGTGGCCAGGCCAACGGCCGAGGCGCTGCGGCCGCAGCGCAGGCCCTGCATGCAGCCCGTTACGGCAACCAGCACGCCGAATATTGAACTCTTGAACAAGCCGACCGCGAAGTCGCTCAGGTGGAGGGCCGAACGGGTCTGCTCGAAGTACTGCAGGGGGGAGATGTCGAACATGCCCACCCCGACCAGCGCCCCGCCCAGCATCCCCATCAGGTCCGCGTACAGGCAGAGCAGCGGCATCATCAGGATCAGGGCCAGCATGCGCGGCAACACCAGAAACTCCATGGGGGAGAAGCCGAGGGTCTTCAGGGCGTCGATCTCCTCGTTGACTTCCATGGTGCCGATCTGGGCGGCGAAAGCGGCGCCGGTGCGCCCGGCCATGATGATGGCGGTCATCAGGGCCCCCATCTCTCGTGCCATGGCGATGCCGACCAGATCGGCAATATAGATCTGGGCGCCGAAGGTTTTGAGCTGCACGGCGCCGACAAAGGCGAGGATCAGACCG
>JAUWLU010000093.1 GCA_030613545.1 Desulfuromonadales bacterium | reverse complement strand
GGGACCGATGGTGGTGCCGGGACCGATGGTCACATGCTCACCGATAATGGCATAGGGTCCGATTTTGACGCCCTCGGCAATCTGCGCCCCTTCGTGAACTATTGCTGTTTGATGTATCATATTTCCTCAAGATTTTTCGCGCGGAGCGAAGGTCGCTTTGAGCTCAGCCTCCGCCACCAGCTTGTCGTCAACAAAGGCCTTGCCTGCGAAACAGTAGATGCCTCGGCGGCAGTATATGATCTCCATCTGCAGACGTAGCACATCACCGGGCATTACCGGCTTACGAAAACGGGCCTTGTCGATACCGACGAAGTAAGTCACCTTGTCATCGACATCCTTCTCCGCCAGCGCCGCAGCCACCCCGCCGACTTGGGCCAGAGCCTCGAGGATCAGAACCCCCGGCATGATCGGATGACCGGGGAAATGGCCCTGGAAAAAGGGTTCGTTGATGGTCACGTTCTTGATGCCGACCGCTCTGGTCCCGACCTCCAATTCCACAATGCGATCTACCAGCAAAAAGGGGTAGCGATGCGGAAGAATCTTCATTATATCCTGTATGTTGAGCTCCATGCCAGCTATCCTTCCTTGGTAAGCTCCTGCAATTCTTCGATCTGGCGTTTGAGTTTGCCGATCTCCTTGCGCATCTCCGGCAGTTTGGCAAAGCTTGTGGATGCACGCAGCCAGTTGCGATGGGGAATAGCTGGCGTACCGGAGAAAACTTCGCCGCTCGGCAGGTTGCCGGCGATTCCGCTTTGGGCACCAACCATGGTATTGTCCCCCACTTTAATATGACCTGCCACACCGACCTGACCACCCAGGGTGCAGTGCTTGCCGATCGCAGTGCTGCCGGCGATGCCCACCTGGGCGACGATAATGCTGTCAGCCCCTATCTTGACGTTGTGGGCGATCTGTACCAGGTTGTCGAGTTTGGTGCCGCGGCCGATACGCGTCTCACCCAGGGCGGCGCGGTCGAGACAGCTATTGGCGCCGATCTCGACATCATCTTCGATCACCACGATACCGACCTGGGGAATCTTGAAGTAACCGCTGCCGTCGGGGGCAAAACCGAACCCGTCGGAACCGATAACGGCCTTGGGTTGCACAATCACTCGATTGCCGATGCGGCACCCCTCACGCACCACGGTGCCGGCGTGAATCAGGCAATCCTCGCCGACGGTGACATTGTCATACAGTAGCACGCCGGGGTAGAGGGTAGTTCCTGAACCCACCGCCACGTTTTTACCGATAACGCAGCCCGGATAGATGGTCGCTCCGTCGGCGATTTTTGCCTCGGGGTCGACGAATGCCCCCTCCATGATGCCGCGGCATTCCGGCTTGGCTACGTGCAGAGCGGTCAATACCTTGGCAAAGGCCAGATAGGGATTGGGGCAAACCAGCAGCGACACACCCGGCGCCTCGACCCCCGGCTTGACCATCACCGCCGAAGCCTGAGTGGTCTGCAGCAGCGGCAGGTATTTGGGGTTGGCCAGAAAGGTGATTTCACCCGACTTGGCACTGTCGATGCCTGCCACCCGATGAATCTCCACCTCGCCATCGCCAACCACCGTCCCACCGATCAGTTCTGCCAATTCCTTGAGGGTTTTCACAGGCGCTCCTTATTTGCCGTTGTTGGCTTTGTACGCCTTGTTGTAAGCAGCTATAACCTTGTCCGTCAAATCGATGGAATCGTCGGCATACAGCAGCGCACCGTTGGATCGTTCCAGCACCAGGGTGTAGCCCTCCTGGTCGCCAAGATCCTTGATCACCTTGCTCAGACCTTCAAGAATGCTGCGCCCCAGGCGAGCCTCTTCACGCTGCAGTTCTTCCTGAGCGTCCTTGATAAAACGTTGAAAGTCCTTGCTCTGTTGCTGATAGTCCCGTTCCTTCTCCGCCTTGGCATCGGCCGACAGCATCAGTTTCTTTTTTTCCAGTTCCTCATTCAGGTTCTTGAGGTTCTGCTGGCGCTCCTGAGCGGTGGCCTGAAACTCCTTGACCCGCTGGCCCATGCTGACCTTCGCGGCCAGGCCGGCATCACATTCCATCAGTGCCTTCTGCAAGTCGACAAAAGCGACTTTCATCTCCGCGGCGACAACCGGGGTTGCAACCATCATCAGCACTACCACTAAACCTATCCAAAGTCTTTTCATGACCTTCTCCTTTACGTGGATATGAACGATCTAAAACATCTTGCCTACAGAAAAATCAAAAACCGACGCCTCTTCATAATCCTTGGGATCAAGATTGTATCCCCAGGCAAACCGCAGCGGCCCCATGGGACTGTTCCAGGCCATGCCGGCGCCGACGCTGTAACGCATGTCGCTGAAAAACTCTTCCTCCTCAGCCCAAGCGTTGCCGGTATCGAAGAAAACCAGTCCTTTCATCTTCATCGCCTTGACCAACGGGAAGGACACCTCGAGGTTGAAATAGGCCTCTTTGTTTCCGCCAATGAAGGACCAAGTTCCGTCGGCTTCCTCTTCTCGCGGCCCGACCTCGCGGGAATCAAAGCCGCGCAGGCTGTTCATGCCGCCGAGAAAGAACCGTTCGTCAAGGGGGCTCTCCTGGCCATCCATCTCCTGAATGTAGCCGACCTGACCATGAGCGGAGAAAACCAGGCCCCACGGCAGGGGATAGAAATAGCGGTGGTCAACGATATATTTGATAAATTTTTCGGTACCGCCGAGACCGGCAAACTCGATGGATAGTTCGGAAATATTGCCGCGGGTCGGGTCGGGACGATAGTCGGTGGTGTTGCGACTCAACGAAGCGGTGAAAGACGACAGAGTCGATTTGCCTTCCTGCTTCTTTATGGTCGAGGAAGCTTCTTCGTCAACATCCAGAATATCCTTCTTTTCGTAGCGATAGATAAAGAAGCTGCGCAGCGATTCATTAATCGGCACGCCGAGTTTAATATCACCACCGGTCGTCTTGCGGGTGAAATCGGTCCACTCCCGTTCGGTGTTGTAAATATCACCGCCGAAGGCGATATGCCGGTCCAGAAAGTAAGGATCGAGCAGACCGAGCCGATAGGTGGTACTGCTGCCGCCCAGCGCCGCCGACAGATCGAAACGCAGAGCACGACCGAGAAAGTTTTCCTGAGACACAGAACCCTGCAGCAGCAGCCCATCTGCAGAAGAGAAGCCCGCCCCGATACTGAACGATCCCGTGGCCTTCTCCTGCACATCCACTTCGACGTCCATATGGGCGTCGTCGCTGCCGCGACTGGTGGTTAGGTTCACCTCTTCGAAAAAGCCCAGATTGTTGATTCGGCGACGGCTGTTTTTCATCTTGCTGGCGCTGTATAAATCACCTTCGGTGAAGCGCATTTCACGCCGAACCACCTTATCCCGAGTGCGGGTGTTGCCTGCTACGCTGATGCGGCCGATACTGACCCGCACCCCCCGCTCAATATTGAGTACGATATTGATCTGCTGCAAAAAAGGGTCGACGTCGGTCACCGGCGAGACATTGACAAAGGCATAGCCTTCATCGGCGTACAGATCGTTGAGGTGCATCATGTTTTCCCGCAAAGTCTTGCGGCTGAAGACCTCACCCGAATGCAGAGTCAAGCCGGACAGCATTTCCTCTTTACTGCCTAGCAGGTCACCCTGAACGCCGACTTCGCCGATCCGAAACTGTTTGCCCTCCTCGATTTCGAACCACACCTCCATCGATTCTTTGTCATCAAGCAGGGTCGTTGTCGGCTTTTTGACTTTGACCTGAATGTAGCCTCGGTTGTAATACTGGTCGGTAATCACCTCCCGATCGGCGAGCAACATATCTTCTTTGTAGGCGCCCCGCTCAGTGATGAAGGAAAGAAACCATTTTTCCTTGGAAAAGAGCGACTTTTTCAGCTCTTTCTCACTGAAAACCGTGTTGCCTTCAAAGCGAATGCTGGTGACATAAACCCGCTCGCCTTCGTCGATCTTTAGCGTAAGGGTGACCTCGTTGCGATCGTTGATATCGATCTGAGGTACGACCTCGGTCGCGTAATAACCCTCCTGTACATAGGCCTGCTTAATCTTTTTAATCGCCGGAGCAAGAACCTGGGGACGGAAGAAGTCGATGCCCTTGGCGCTGATAATGGTCCCGAGCTTGTCGGCATCGATTTCGTGATTACCGGTAAAAACAACTTCGCGCAACAAGGGCCGTTCGGCGACCCGGTAGACCAGGTGCACCCCTTCGCCGGCGACAACCGTTTCAGCCGTCACATTATCAAAGCGGCCGGTTGCATAGATGTTGCGGAGACCGCGATCGATGTCGGCCGCGGAGACGGTTTGTCCCTCGCTGATATTTAAAACCGATTCGATATAGCGGCTTTCGACCCGTCGGTTCCCCTCGATAACGACCTGCCCGACCTGATATAATTGTGCAGCAACGCCCTGCGGGACCAGCATCGCCAATAAAAGCACAAACAACAACACCCTAGACATAAGCTGAACGACTCCGTCGAAATGGCATATAAAAAGCGCAATTATAGGTAAATGCAAAAAACCTGTAAACCAAAATCAGGATACGATTTCCCCGTCCACCATCTGCAATGTGCGCCCCATGCGGGCGGCCAGAGACCGATTGTGGGTCACGATAATCATGGTCAAGCCCCGATCCCGATGCAGCTGCTGCAAAAGACGATAGATTTCGTCGGAAGTGGCGCTGTCCAGGTTGCCGGTCGGCTCATCGGCCAGCAGCAACTGCGGCTCCATAACCAGAGCCCTGGCGATGGCGACCCGCTGTTGTTCGCCACCGGACAGTTCCCCCGGTTTATGCTCCAACCGCTCGCCCAGCCCGACTTCCTGCAGAATCGCCTCGGCGGGACCTCGGGCCCGACGAAAGCCCCGCCCGGCAATCAATGCCGGCAGCATGACATTTTCCAGGGCGGTGAACTCCGGCAACAATTGATGGAACTGAAATACGAAACCGATGGTCCGGTTGCGAAAAATATCGAGAGCTTCCCCTTTCAGCGTAAATATGTCCTGCTGCTGATAGCGCACCGTACCGCTGCTCGGGCGATCGAGACCGCCAAGGATATGCATCAGAGTGGTTTTACCCGCTCCGGAAGCGCCCACCAGCGCCACCTGCTCTCCGCTATCGACCTGCAGACTGACATCCCGCAGAACCTCGACACGCCGCTCCCCGCAGACATAGTGTTTGCTGAGCCCCTGGACCTCAATCAGCGTTTCTTTGCGGGAATCATTCATAACGCAGTGCTTCCCCCGGGTCCATACGCGACGCGCGAAAGGCTGGATAGACCGTTGCCAACAGACAGATGGTCATGGCAACCAGTACCACCGTGACCACATCTTCAGGGATGACCACCGAAGGAAAACGATCCATGCCGTAGACCGCTTGATCGAAGATCTTGATTTTTAAGACTCCTTCCAGCCCCTTGATGATGGGATCGGCCTGCTTGGCCAGCAAAACACCCAATAAAGTGCCGAGACCGGTTCCCAGGAAGCCGATGATCAACCCTTCGAGCACGAATATCTTCATGATACTGCGTGAGGTCGCGCCCATGGAGCGCAGAATGGCGATATCCTTGTGCTTTTCCATGACCACCATGATCAGTGTGGTGGCAATATTAAAGGCAGCCACCAGCACGATAATGCCAAGCACAATAAATAAGCCGAGCTTTTCCAGCTTAAGGGCGGACAGAAAAGAACCGAACAGATCCTCCCAGGAGCGTACCACCAGAGGAAAGGCCAACCGGCTACGCAACTGCGCCGCTAGAGGCCTGGCCTTATCATAGGAAGCAACCTCAATTTCAATACCACTGGCCTGATCTGCTGCATCAAAAAAGTTCTGTGCCACAGTCAGGGGGATGTAAGCAAAATAGGTATCGAGAAAGCCGCCCCGATGGCTGACAATGCCGACCACCCGAAAAGGCTTCATTTTGGGAATCAGCCCGAAGGGGGTAATGGTGAACATGGGGGGGATGACATTGACGGTGTCCCCGACGGTCACCCCGAGGGTCGCCGCGGTGTCGAGGCCGATCACCAAACCGGGCGGCCCTTCCCCCTCGGCAAACAGGGCCTGTTCGACCTCGTTGCCAGCGGCGGCCAGAAACGACTGCTGAAAGACCTTGTGTCCCCGCGGCAGGCCCTTGACGTTAACGGCCGCCACATTACGTTTGGCGAGTAACATGGCTTCCTTGGCGACATAGGGCGTCACGGCAAGAACGTCTGGCGTCGCCTGGCGTAGTTCGGCGACCAGCTCTTGATAAGCGGGAATATTCCCGCCCTGCCGCTGCACCAGCACATGGGGTACATTACCCAGAATCTGCTGCCGCACTCCATCATGAAAGCCAGTCATGACCGCCAGCACGACAATCAACGCAGCTACGCCCAGGGTTACCCCGGCGATGGAAATAAAGGAAATGACCGATATGAAGGTCTGCTTACGCTTGGCACGCAGATAGCGCAGACTGACGAACCATTCGTAGCCCATAGAACCCCGTTAGGCATGACAGGTGAGGCGTGACAATGACCCCCACAGCCCATCCTTGCCGTGAACTTTGATGGCGCCGCAAAAAGTCCGTCCTACTACGCCTTGTAGGTCGAACTTTTTGCTTAGCCATCTCATGACTTTTTGCGAGTCCATCAACGTTGATACGACTGTTACTTGCTTTCGGGCCGCAACTGGGGAAAGAGGATAACATCCCGAATCGAGGCGGAATCGGTCAGCAGCATGACCAATCGATCGATACCGATCCCTTCACCGGCGGTAGGCGGAAGACCGTACTCCAAAGCGCGAATGTAGTCCTCGTCCATGGCGTGAGCCTCTTCGTCGCCGGCCTCTTTTTCAGCCAACTGGCCGTTGAACCGTTCTCTCTGTTCGATGGGATCGTTCAGCTCGGAGAAGGCATTGGCCAGTTCGCGCCCGACAATAAAGAGCTCAAAACGGTCGACGACCTCGGGGTTGGCATCGTTTTTCCGCGACAGGGGCGACACTTCGGTGGGATATTCGGTAATGAAGGTCGGGTTCCACAATTTCGGTTCCACCACCTCATCGAAGATCTCGGTGAGCAGCTTGCCGTGACCGATGCTATCGTCGAGTTCGAGACCGAGGCTGCGAGCGTAGTTAAGGGCCTGGCCCTTATCCTCCAGCAGGGCCGGCTCGACATCCCCGTACTTGACAATCGATTCCTTCAATGTCAGCCGGTCCCAGGGTGGCGTCAGATCGACCTCCTTGCCACCGTAGGGAATGACCAGATCGCCGACCACCTCTTGCGCCACATGACAGATCAGGTTCTCGGTGAAATCCATCAGGGTATGGTAAGTGGCATAAGCCTGGTAGAATTCGATCATGGTGAATTCGGGATTATGCTGAATAGAAATGCCTTCGTTGCGGAAATTGCGATTGATCTCGAAAACCCGTTCAAAGCCACCGACCACCAACCTTTTCAGATAGAGCTCCGGAGCGATGCGCAAAAAGAGATCCATCTTCAGGGTATTGTGGTGGGTAACGAAAGGCTTGGCAGTCGCCCCGCCGGCCACCGGCTGCATCATCGGGGTTTCCACCTCGAGAAAATCGTTCTGCACCATGTAGTCGCGAATCAGACTGACAATACGGCTGCGTTTTTGAAAAGTGTCGCGCACCTGGGGATTGACGATCATATCGAGATAGCGCTGCCGGTAGCGGGTCTCTACATCGGTCAGACCATGCCATTTCTCAGGCAGCATCTGCAGCGACTTGGTCAATAGCCGAAGGGAATCGGCCCGCAGCGACAGTTCGTTGGTTTTGGTGCGAAACATGCGACCCGTTACGCCAACAATATCGCCGATATCCAGCTTGCGAAAGTGCTGAAAGGTTTCGTCCCCAATCTCATCACGGCGGACAAAGACCTGCAGCCTGCCGGTACGATCCTGAATCTGAATAAATGCTGCCTTGCCGAAATTGCGGCGGGCCATGATCCGGCCGGCCAAAGCATAATACTGCTCGCAGTTTTCCAGCGCAGCGGCATCGTGCTCGGCATGAGCCTCCTTGATCTCCGCCGCATTGTGGCTGACGGAAAAATCGTTGGCATAAGGATTGATCCCCTGCTGGCGAAATTCATCGACTTTGGCCCGGCGTTGCAACAGTATATCGTTCAGTTCTTCCATGAATTCAAAGCCCTTTCTATCCCAGGTCCAAAACAAGGCACCTTAAACAATGGCCCCAGGCAAGTCAAGGGAAAAGCCCGTCCTGACGGCCTCTTCCGCCCCCTGGACAAGCGTTTCCAGCGGCCGAAAAAGGTCCGATTCCACGAAGCAAGACACTAGGGGAGCGGCTATTTATCGCTTAGCAGATAAGCCTCGATGAAGCCGTCGAGATCACCGTCG
>JAUWLU010000059.1 GCA_030613545.1 Desulfuromonadales bacterium | reverse complement strand
CCGGCTCCTTGCCCGCCTGCGGCGGGTACCCTGCGCTGCGTCACAGGGGAGGTTGCCGGCAAATCTATTTACGCTTTTTAAGTAAAGGAGAAGATTCTCTATGAAATATCTATCTTTTCTCGTCCTTCTGCTGGTAACGCTGCTGACCAGCGGCGCCCTGGCCAACGGCAGCGACGAGCTGCTGGACAAGGTGGTTCGAGGACTGGAATATCAATTCCGCGCCAATGCTGCGCCCGGTGCCTCCATCGAAGACCTGCAGGCCGATTTTCTGCAGCAGGCCTATCTTGGATCCCTCGATCGGGTTGAAGAAGGCCGGGGCCGGGTGGCGGTTCGCTTCGATCGCCGTGGTCAACAGCTGCAGCCGCGCTTTCGCTGGGAGTACCAGACACCGAGCGTGCAGCAGATCATTTCCGACGGCCGCACGGTGTGGGTCTACCTGCCGGAGAACCAGCAGGTAGTGGAGTCGCCGCTGCCCGCCGATGGCAACGATGGTGTCGACGATCCGCTGGCGTTTCTGACCGGGCTCGGGCAGCTGTCTAAACGATTTACCGTCGCCTGGGCCAGTCCGGCCCGCGATGGCGAAGGGCATTACCGGCTGTTGCTCAAGCCCCGCAAGCCTTCCGCTATTATCGAGCGGCTCGAACTGGTCATCGACCGGGCGGTGCTGGCCCACGAAGAGAACGGCCGCAAGCCGGTCTATCCGGTGCGAGTCGCCACGGTGTTCGGCCCCAACGAAAGCCGCACCACCATTACCTTTCGTAATGTCCGTGTTAACCAGGGGCTGAGCGACGGCCTGTTTGATTTTAAGGTGCCGGAGGGGGTTGAGGTGTTGCGGCCGGATCAGCAGCAGTTCGGCTTTTAACTTCGATGTTGTTAGACGTATTTTCGGGTCGTCGGCTGCAGAACGGCATTAATGCCCCGGTCTTCTGCAACCCGGATTTTTCGGTTCTGTCCCGCGAAAAGTCGCGCAGATGGCGCAGCAGGTGCGCTGTTTAAACTTCCCCTGCGCTCACCATTATGCTATAAGTCCTTGTTTCGATGAAGAAATATTCGTCGTCGGCAGGCGACGTAACAGAGAAGGGATAAAAGATGCCAAGTTTCGATATCGTATCCAAGGTCGACATGCAGGAAATCGACAACGCTGTCAATCAGGCTTTGAAGGAGATCGGCCAGCGTTACGACTTCAAGGGCACTCATAACGAGATTAACCTGGAAGGGGAGGCCATCGTGCTGCTGGGAGCCGATGACTACAAGCTTCAGGCGGTGGTCGACATCCTCAAGGGCAAGCTGGTGCGACGCGGCGTGTCGCCCAAGTGCCTGGATTATGGCACTAAAGAGCCGGCCTCCGGCGGTGCCGTACGGCAGCGGGTGGCCATCGTCCAGGGCATCTCCAAGGATAAGGGTAAGGAAGTCGTCAAGCGGATCAAGGATGCCAAACTTAAGGTCCAGGCGCAGATCATGGACGACCAGGTGCGGGTGTCGGGCAAGAAGATCGACGACCTGCAGCAGGTTATTCAGCTGCTCAAGGGCCAGGATCTGGGGATTGAGCTGCAATTCGTCAATATGCGTTCATAGGGCCTAGTGACCCGTACGGCTAGTCCCATCTGTTAATTCTGGCCCTTTTGCCCGCTGTCTACGTTGTGCCTCTTTGGTTTAACGCAGGCTGTGCCTGCATCGGCCCGCCTTGACAGCAGCCAAAATGACTCAGAATTATATAGCGCGATTAACCGCACGGGGCACTATCGGCCCTTTGCCATTGAGAAAGAGATCGTTTTGAGTAGACAGAAAGTCACCATGGTCAGCCTCGGCTGCGCCAAGAATCTGGTCGATGCCGAGGTTATGCTGGGTCATCTGCCCACCGAGCGGTTCGAAATCGTTACCGACGAGTCCCAGGCCGAGATCATCATCGTCAATACCTGCGCCTTTATCGAGGACGCCAAGGAAGAGTCGGTGGAAACCATCCTCGAGGTTGCCGATCACAAGCAGCACGGCAACTGCCGGCTGCTGGTGGTGACCGGTTGCCTGCCGCAGCGCTATCCCGAGGAACTGGCGGCGGATCTGCCGGAGGTCGACATCTTTCTCGGGCCCGGCGAACTGCCGCGCCTGGTCGAGCTCATCGACGCCCACCAGGAGCAGGGCGGCACCCTGCAGGCCATCGGCCTGCCCCAGTACCTTTACGACCACACCACCCCGCGGGTCAAGTCCTCGCCCTTCTACTCGACCTATGTCAAAATCGCCGAAGGCTGCGACAATCGCTGTTCCTACTGTATCATTCCCAAATTGCGCGGTCCCTTGCGCTCGCGCAGTATCCCCTCAGTGGTGGCCGAGGTCGAAAGGCTGGTGGCCGACGGCGTGCAGGAGATCAACCTCATCGCCCAGGACATCACTGCCTTCGGCGCCGACCGCAACGACGGCTCTACCCTCGCCGGCCTGCTGCGGGAGCTGGTCAAGATCGACGGGCTGCGCTGGCTGCGCCTGCTCTACGCCTATCCCGAGGGTATCAGCGACGAACTCATCGAGTTGATGGCCAGGGAAGAGAAGATCTGCAACTACCTCGATCTGCCTCTGCAGCACATCGACGATACCATTCTCGGTCTGATGAACCGGCGTATCGACCAACAGGCCATTCGCGGCCTGGTCGAACGTCTGCGCCGGGCCATTCCCGATCTCACCCTGCGCACCTCCTTCATCGTCGGTTTTCCCGGTGAGAACGAGCAGCAGTTCGCCGAGTTGCTGGCCTTTGTTAAGGAGGGGCACTTCGACCGGGTGGGGGTGTTCCGCTATTCCCGCGAAGAGGGCACGCCGGCTGCCACTCTGCCCGACCAGGTGGCCGAGCGAATCAAAAAGAGCCGTCTGGAAAAACTGATGAAGGCCCAGCAGCGGGTCTCTTTCCGCCGCAACCGGGCGCTGGTCGGCCGCATCGAACCGGTGTTGGTGGAAGGCTACAGCGAGGAGACCGAACTGTTGCTCAGCGGTCGCAGCGTCCGCCAGGCGCCCGATATCGACGGTCAGGTCTACATCACCGCCGGTCAGGCGGAGGTCGGCGATATCGTGCCGCTACGCATTACCGACTCTTCCGATTACGATCTGATCGGCGAGATTGTCGACCCGTCCGAGCCCTTGCCTACCGAATAAGCTTCTGCCCGGCCGGACTCCTTCGAAACGGAGCGCCCTTGTCCCGCCTGCGTCTGATTCTGCCCTATTTCGCCCCCTACCGCTCCCTGTTGCTGGTCGGGCTGGGCTGGCTGTTGCTCACCGACGGGCTGGGGCTGCTGTTGCCCTGGATGCTCAAGGTCGGGGTGGATGCTGCGCAGCAGGGTGCACCCCAGCAATTGCTGCTGGCGGCGGCGGTACTGGCGGTCGGAGCGCTGCTGCGTTTCGCTACCCGGCTGCTGTCACGGTTTGCTTTTTTGCGCAGCGCCTGCCGTATGGAGCTCGACCTGCGGCGGGATCTGCTGTCCAGCCTGCTGTGCCAGGAAGGACCCTTTTTCGACCGGCACCGCACCGGTGACCTTCTGTCCCGCTGTACCAACGATCTGGCCAATATCCGCACCATGGCCGGCTTCGGCCTGCTGATCCTGATCAACACCGTTCTGGTCTACCTGCTGACCCTCTCCCTGCTCTTTTCCCTGTCGCCGTCTTTGACCCTACTCGCCCTGATTCCTTATCCGCTGCTGTTGGTGCTGGTTAAATATCTCAGCGGCCGGCTGTTGACAGCTTCGTCCGCGGTGCAGAAGGGCCTGGGGCGCATCAGCGAAGCCCTTGAAGAAGGGATTTCCGGCCAGGCGGTAATCCGCAGTTACGGTCTGCACGGGGTACGTTGCGCCCATTTCGAGCAGCTCAACGGTGATTACCTGTCCAGCAATCTCAATCTGGCCCGGTTGCGTGCCCTGATCGGTCCGGTCATGGCCCTGATCGCGCCGGTCAGCACCCTGCTGATCCTCTATGTCGGCGGGGGTCGGGTCGTGACCGGAGACCTGTCCCTCGGCGAGCTGGTAGCCTTTAACGCCTATCTCATGCAGCTGGCCATGCCGACCCTGATGCTCGGCTGGGTGCTGAGCCTGGGCCAGCGGGCCGCGGCCAGCGTCGAGCGGCTGCGCAGTCTGCTGACCCACCCACCCTCTGCCGCCAGACTTCCGCTGGTGTCCGCCTCGGCCGCGCCGGCGGTGGATATTCAGCGGCTGAATTTTGCCTACAATGACCAGCCGGTGCTGAAGGATTTCTCCCTGTCGCTAGCCGCCGGCAGCCTGATCGGCATCAGCGGGGCGACCGGTTCCGGCAAGAGCACCCTGCTGCAACTGCTGGCCGGCTTCTATCCGACAAGGCCCGGCGAAATCAGCATCGCCGGTCAGGACCTGGCGGCTCTCGATGCGGCGGAGCACCGTAGCCGTCTGGCGGTGGTGCCTCAGGAGGGCCGACTCTTTTCCGGAACCCTGCAAGACAATCTGCTCTACGGCGAGCCCGCCGGCGGTCGAGAGCTGTTGCAGCGGGTCGCGGACGCGGTTTGCCTGAGCGACGAGGTGGCCGCTTTTGAAGAGGGCTTTGCCACCCGGGTCGGCGAGGGGGGCAAGGCGCTGTCCGGTGGTCAACGGCAGCGGGTCGCCCTTGGCCGGGCCCTGGCCCGCGACGGCAGCCTGTGGCTGCTAGACGATCCCTTCAGCCATCTCGATGCGGCCACCGCCCGCCAGGTGTGGCAGGCTATGCGGCCCCTGTTGCGGAACAAAACGGTGCTGCTGGTTTCGGCCCGAGTGTCGCTGCTGGAGATGGCCGATGGCATCGTCATTCTCGATCAGGGGCGGGTTGCGGAGCAGGGTTCTCATGCAGAGCTGCTGGCGCGGGGCGGCCGCTATGCGCGACTGCTGGAGCAGGAGCGCCTGCAGCAGGAACTGGAGGGGCTGGCATGAGGCGGGGCATGTTCGATATGGACGAGGTGACCGGACGTTCCCTCGACTGGTCGCTGTTTCGGCGTTTTCTCGGCCTGGTGGTGCCCTATCGGCGCAGCGCGGCGGGAGCCATGCTGTTGTTGCCGTTGGCCACCGCCGCCCGCTTGGTGCAGCCTTATCTGGTCAAGGTGGCCATCGATAAGCATATCGTGCCGGGGCAGCTGGCCGGCCTGGAATGGATCGTGGCCCTGTTTCTGTTCACGGTGTGCGGCGAAAGCCTGCTCGGTTTCGGCCAAAGCTACCTGGCCCAGGGGGTCGGTCAGCGGATCATGGCGGATCTGCGTAAAAAGGGTTTTGCCCGGCTGCTGCGGCTGCCGGTGAGCTTCTTCGATCGCCATCCCTCAGGGCGGCTGGTGACCCGCCTGAGCAGCGATGTGGAGAACGTCGGCGAACTGTTCGGCTCCGGGGTGGCGGCCGCCTTCGGCGAGCTTTTTTCACTGGTGTTTATCGTCGCTTTCATGTGGTGGCTCAATCCGGAGCTGACTCTGGTGGCTTTCGCCCTGATACCGCTGCTGCTGCTGATTCTGTGGCTGTTCCGCCGCAGAATGCGCGGCGCCATGCGCCAGGTGCGGTCGCGGGTGGCGGACCTTAACGGCTACCTCGCCGAACGCCTCGCCGGCATTCACGAGGTACAGCTGTTCGGCCAGGAGCAGCGGACCCTGGAGGAATTCGGCGCCCTGCAGCAGCGTTATCGGCAGAGCTCTTTCCGCGCCATTCACTGGGACGCCTTCCTGTTCAGTGCTCTGGAAACCCTCAGCGCCCTGGCCATCGCCGGCATTCTCTGGCGCGGCGGCAGCGGCGTGCTGGCCGGCACCGCGACCTTCGGCACCATGGTGGCCTTTGTCGAGTATGTGCAGCGATTTTTCGCTCCGCTGCGTAAACTGTCGGCCCAATACTCCCTGCTGCAGTCGAGCAACGCCTCCCTGGAACGGCTGTTTCAACTGTTCGACGAGCCGCCGGAAGCGACCGGGGACGCTCTGCCGCCAAGGGGCGGAGGCGCCCTGCGGCTGGAGCAGGTCTCTTTCAGTTACGACGGCCGGACCCCGGTGCTGCAGGATATCAACCTGAGCATCGAACCGGGCCAGACCGTTGCCCTGGTCGGCGATACCGGTAGCGGCAAGACCACCATCGGTCGCCTGCTGCTGCGTTTCTATCAGCCGAGTTCCGGGCGTATTCTGTTCGACGGAGTCGACCTGGCCGGCCTCGATCCGGTGCTGGTGCGGCAGCGCATCGGCTGGGTGGCCCAGGATCCCTTTCTGTTTGCGGGCACGGTGCGCAACAATCTCGATCCTCAGCAGTTGCTCGACGCTAGCGCCCTGCTGAATCTCATCGAGCGCAGTGGCTGTCGCCAGGCGGTGGAACGGCTGGGCGGGCTGCAGGGCCGCATCGAGGAACGGGGAAAAAATCTTTCCGCCGGCGAGCGGCAATTGCTCTGCCTGGTGCGGGCGCTGGTGCAGCAGCCGGCCATCATTGTCTTCGATGAAGCCACCAGCCGTCTCGATGCCAGCACCGAGGCGCTGGTCAAACAAGAGATGGAGCGGGCTCGAAAGGGGCGCAGCGCGCTGATTATCGCTCATCGGCTGCGCTCGGTGAGCGCTGCCGACCGGATTCACGTTCTGCACCACGGCCGCATTCGCGAAAGCGGCCGTCACGCTGAACTGCTGGCGGCGAATGGCCTTTACGCCCGTCTCTGGCGGCTGCAGGATCTCGCCCATGGCGGAGACGAGCTATAGGTCGCAACGGGGTCTATGCGGCCGTATCCATTCGCCCAGAAGGGCTGCTCAAGGGAGGGATTGCCGCTGGAGGGTCACTGTTCAACCTGGTAGATCGGAATCCATAACTCCTGCATTTTGCACAGCAGAGCGTTGTGCAACAGGGGCTCGCCATAGATCGGTCGTTTTTCGCCCAAGCCCTTCTGCTCCTTGTAGAGATACAGGCCGTAACCGGCCAGGGCCGCATGGGTTTTTGCCTGTTCCTGTGCCTGCTGATAGGCCTGCATGTTTTCCAGGGTCATGCACAGCCACTGGCGTTTTGCAGCCATTTTGCATTGCTGCTGTACAACATTGTTAATATTGACCAGTCTCTTCAGGACACTGTCGGTAATCAGGATCGTCATAAGCCGCCTCCCCAGAACTTTCCCCAAAATGGTGTATACGGGATTGCTTGCTATTCAGATCGACCGTTATGTCGGGGAGGTTAAGGAAGAAATGCAGGGCTGTTTTGGAATGGCGCTTCGAGGGCGGTGGTCGATTCGGGGGTAGGGTCTATTTCGGGCAAGAGGAAGGGGTAGCGGGCGTTGGCCACATGCTGGACCAAGGCATTGGCGAAGGACAGACGATAGTCGCCTTCTTTCGCTTGGTAGGTCATCAGGGAGGGGTGCAGCAGGCGCTGACCGGGAAGATCGATGGCCAGATCGGTCAGCTGGAGGGGAAACCGGCCCTGCTGCAGGCGATAGCTGCGCAGAGCCAGGCGAACCTCTTCGCCCCGCGCCAGACAGTCGTCAAAGGCCCGGCCGGCGGAACTCTGGCCAGCGAACCAGGTGCCGATAAAGAGCAGCGCCGCTGCCAGCAGGGTGATGCGCACATGGAAGCTGTCGCGGTGGGGAGCCAGGGCCGCGGTGGCCAGGGGCAGGGCAATAAAGGCCAGCAGCACCCAACTCGAGATCAAAGGAAGGAAGCCTTCCCCGAGCCAGAAGCCGATCAAACCGGTGGCTGCAAGGAGCAGCGCGGAAGCGAATTTGCGTAACGGGATAGAAAGCATGGCGGTACGGCTTCCTGGCGGCCGGGGGGAAGCGTAGGACCGGCGTATCCTGTGCGGAAATGGCAGGCCGAAGCCCCCTCTCCGGAAGGTTAGCTCTACACAGGTCGCTGGTTCCTGGCCTGTTTGAGGTCGGGCTTTGGGTCGTTGTCGTGGGAGATATGTTCCCACACCGCCAACAGGTCGGGCAGGCTCAGGGACAGAAACTGCAGCCCCATGCCGGCGGGCATGCCGGGATTGACCGGCTGCTGCGGCGTATTGATCCAGGCTACGAAGGCCTTGCAGACGATAGGTTGACTGGCATTGGGCAGACTGAATTCGAGAAATAGTTCCTGATCCGGCGGATAGGGCTCGTCCGTTTCGATGAAGGTGCCACCGGAACTGAGGTTGACGGAAAAGGCGTGAAACAGATTTTTCGAATCGAGTCCGTAGCGGACGATGAGCCGGGTCGGAACGCGGGGAAAGGACCGATAGGCCAGGCCGAGAATGCGCCGGGAGGTGGCCAGCAGCAGATGATTGCTGAGGGGTTTGAAGATCACGTCGGTACATTTGACCTTCAGGCAGCGGGCCAGGTCCTCTTTGCGCTGGCTGTCGATGACCAGAATGACGGGTGTGGCTTGCAGGGTCAGGTCCTGGCGGATCATTTCGCAGCAGGCATCTCCCGCCAGGCCGCCGCTGTAGAGGTCGAGAAACACCAGGTCCGGGCGTTCCTTTTCGATCAGGTCCCAGGCGTGCTGACCGTCGCGGGCGATCAGGATATCGAACCCTTCACGGCTGGAAAAATCGTCATCTAGATCGAGAGAAGGGATGATCTCCGCAGAGATAAGGATCTTGGGGTTGCCAGCCATGAAGTTGCTCCTTGGCGCCGTTGATACTGCCTGGAAAAAGCCTGCCGATCGCGCGATTGCCAGCAATTATGATTGCCTCGCAAAAAGGCATGAGATGGCAAAGCAAAAAATTCGACCTACAAGGCGTAGTGGTTTTTCAGGGGTGAAGGCATACATATGGTATGTCGAAGTCCTGAAAAAGCGCTGCAACGCAGTAGGGCGGACTTTTTGCGACGCCACCAATTATAGCTGGTTATTTGCTGAAGGCCAAGTTTTTTGCGGGACATTTTGACTGCTTAGCAACTTGAGGGGGGCAAAACTAAAAAGGCCCGCTGCGTTGGCAGCGGGCCTTTTTTCAGCCGTGCAGGTGGTGTTCGACGTCGCCGCCGGTGAGAAAACTGCTCGGCGGCTTGCCGGCTTGGTAGTCCTTCCAGAAGGGCGACATCTCGCGGATGCGCTCGATGATCGGTGGCATCACCCGAATGACGTGATCGATGTCCGCGTCGTTGTTGTAGATGCTGAGGCTGAAGCGGATCGAGCCGTGGGCGGCGGTGAAGGGCACGCCCATCGCCCGTAGCACATGAGAGGGTTGCAGCGAGCCGCTGGTGCAGGCCGAGCCGGAGGAGGCGCAGATCCCTTCTTCGTTGAGCAGCATCAGGATCGATTCCCCCTCGATATATTCGAAACTCAGGTTACTGGTGTTGGGCAGGCGGTTGACGGGATCGCCGTTGATCAGGGTGTTGGGGATGTGGCTGCGCAGTTCCGCTTCGAGGCGGTCGCGCATGGCCCGCACCCGGGTGTTTTCCTCTTCCATGTGCTCGGTGACAAACTCGGCGGCTCGCCCCAGGCCGACGATGTAGGGCACGTTTTCGGTGCCGCCGCGCCGGCCGGACTCCTGGTGGCCGCCAATCATAAAGGGCGAAAACCTGGTTCCTTTGCGGATATAGAGGGCGCCGATGCCCTTGGGGGCGTGCAGCTTGTGGCCGGACAGGGACAACAGATCGAAGGGGCTTTTGCGCATGTCCATGGGGATCTTGCCCACCGCTTGCACCGCGTCGGTGTGAAAGGGGATGCCCCATTCCTTGGCGATGGCGGCGATCTCATCGACGGGAAACAGCACCCCGGTTTCGTTGTTGGCGGTCATGATGCTGACCAGGGCGGTATCGTCCTTGAGGGCGGCGCGCAGCTCGTCGAGAATGAGGTTGCCGGCGCGGTCGACCCCCAGTTCGGTGACGCGGTAGCCGCGTGCCTGCAGGTGGTGGCCGACGTTGAGCACCGCCGGGTGCTCGACCCGGCAGATGACCAGATGCTTCTTCTCCGGATAGGAGTAGAGGGTACCCATGATGGCGGCATTGTTGCTTTCGGTGCCGCAACTGGTGAAGACGATCTCCGAGGGATGGGCCCCGATCAGGGCCGCGACCTGTTCCCGGGCGCGGGCGATATGCTTGCCGATCTGGCCGCCGAAGCTGTGCATGCTCGAGGCGTTTCCGTAGAGTTCGCTGAAAAAGGGCAGCATGGCTTCCACTACCTCGGGGGCGGTTCGAGTGGTGGCGTTGTTGTCGAGATAGACGATTTTCATCCCTTCACCTCCTCCACCACCAGGTCGGGGCTGACGAATTCACGGAGCTTGGCCTCGACGAAGTTTTTCAGGGTGAACTGGGACTGGGGGCAGAAGGAGCAGGTGCCGCGCAGGGCCACATAGATGGTGTCGCCGACGATATCGACAAGTTCCAGGTCGCCGCCGTCGGAGCGGATCGGCGGCAAGATCTCCCGCTCCAGGGTCTCCTGAATGAGCCGAATCTTCTGCAGGTTGGTCAGCTTCTGGCCAGCCGGAACGGCCTTCTCCGCCGGTTCGATGGGCTTTTTACCCCACAGTTTAGCGAGGATCGCTTCGATTTTAGGATGACAGGTCTGGCAGCCGCCGCCGGCCTTGGTAAAATCGGTGATCTGCTCGAGGCTGGTCAGGTGGTTTTCCGTGGCGACCCGTTCGATCTCCTTGTCGGTGACGCCGAAGCATTTGCAGACGATCTCGAAATCCTCCTTGACCGCTGCTTCGCCCCGATAGTTGGCGATGGCCGCTTCCAGAGCTTCCTTGCCCATTACCGAGCAGTGCATCTTCTCTTCCGGCAGGCCGCCGAGAAATTCTGCCAGATCCAGGTTGGAGATCTTTTCCGCTTCTTCCAGGGTCTTGCCCTTGGCGATTTCGGTCAGGGCCGAGGACGAAGCGATGGCGCTGGCGCAACCAAAGGGCTGGAATTTGATCTCCTTGATGCGCTGATTTTCGTCGAGCTTGAAGGTCAGACGCAGGGCGTCGCCGCAGGCCAGCGAGCCGACCTCACCGATGGCGTCGGGGTTTTCGACTTCGCCGACGTTGCGCGGATGCAGAAAGTGGTCCTTGACTTTATCGGTATAATCCCACATCGAGTCATCTCCTGTTGGTCGGGGTGAAGCGGATGCAGTGGGCGCCGCCTTATGCGGTGTCGCTGCAATATTTATTCTGCTTTATCTAAATG
Organism: Desulfuromonadales bacterium; assembly: GCA_030613545.1. Classification (GTDB taxonomy): domain Bacteria; phylum Desulfobacterota; class Desulfuromonadia; order Desulfuromonadales; family Syntrophotaleaceae; genus Syntrophotalea_A. The sequence goes on along the minus strand of JAUWLU010000059.1, from coordinate 2,576 downwards.
TATATAGCTAACCGAAATTTGTCAAAATGGGTATATTCGGCAGAGCCGCTTGGGATCTGAACTCAGCCAGTGCCTGGCCAAGAAAACGGTCCGCCTCTGGCGGTGCGAGGGGCGGCGAGAAGAGGTAGCCCTGACCGCATTCGCACAAGCGGCTCTGCAGGAATTGGTGCTGGGCGGCCCGGCTGGCGTGGTGGGGGTTGCACTGCAAGGCAAAGACGGTTATTAATCAGGCATTATTTTTCATGAATACAGGGAGGAAATTATGCGCCAGCTGATGGATGCGCTGAGTGGCTGGGTCTGGGGCCCGGTCACCATTGTACTGCTGGTGGGCAGCGGGGTCTTTATCACCCTGCTGCTCGGCCTGGTGCAGCTGCGTCGCTTCGGTTACGCCTGGAAACTGATTTCCGGAAAATTCGACAATCCCGACGACCGGGGGGAGATTACCCATTTCCAGGCCCTGAGCGCCGCCCTGTCGGCCACCATCGGAACCGGCAATATCGCCGGGGTCGGCACCGCCGTGGCTCTTGGCGGGCCGGGGGCGGTGTTCTGGATGTGGGTCACGGCGCTGTTCGGCATGGCCCTCAAATATGCCGAGTGCCTGCTGTCTCTCCATTTTCGCACCGTTCACGAAGACGGCTCGGTGAGTGCCGGGCCGATGTACTACCTGGAGAAGGGGCTTGGCCAGAGGTGGCTCGGCATGCTGTTCGCTTTCTTCGCCATGATCGCCTCCTTCGGCATCGGCAACATGGCCCAGGCCAACTCGGTGGCCGAGCCGCTGCAGAGCTATTTCGGGGTGCCCAAGATGATGACCGGTCTGGTTATCGCTGCCCTGGTCTTTGCCGTCATCGTCGGCGGCATCAAGCGCATCGGCCGGGTGGCCAGCAAGCTGGTTCCCTGCATGGCCGTCTTCTACGTGTTAGGGGCATTGCTGGTGATCGGTCGTCACTATCAGTTGTTGCCCGACGCCTTCGGCCTGATATTTCGCGGTGCCTTCAGCGGCACCGCGGCGACCGGGGGCTTTGCCGGAGCGGCCGTGGCCCAGACGATCCGTTTCGGCGTTGCACGGGGGGTCTTCTCCAACGAAGCGGGGCTCGGCAGTGCCCCCATCGCCCACGGTGCCGCCCAGACCGAGGAACCGGTGCGCGAGGGGCTGGTGGCCATGCTCGGCCCCTTTATCGATACCATTACCATTTGCACCATGACCGCCCTGGTGATCATCCTCACCGGTGCCTACCAGAGCGGCCTGAGCGGCGCCGATCTCACCGCTCAAGCCTTCAACCTCGGCATGCCGGGCAAGGGAGGTTATATCGTCGCCATTGGCATCGCCTTCTTTGCCTTTTCCACCGCCATCAGCTGGTCCTACTACGGCGACCGCTCGGTGGAATACCTGTTCGGGCCGAAGCTGATTCTTCCCTATCGGGTGCTGTTCTGCCTGCTGTTGCCGGTGGGGGCGGCGATTGAGCTGGAACTGGTGTGGACCATCTCCGATATCTTCAATGCCCTCATGGCCTGGCCCAATCTGGTCGGTCTGCTTTTCCTCAGCCCCCTGGTGTGGCGCAAGAGCCGGGAGTATTTCGCCGATCCGGACCGTGTTTTCCCTCAGGGTTGAATGGCAACCATTGGGGGTTCTCTCGTTGACATATAGTATAATGTAGGCGCATAGAGGGTACGGTTATGCGCCTGCAGAACCTGCGGAGGAAGGCATGAATCTCTATTTTCGACTGCTCTGGATGATGCTGCGGCTTTGGTTACGGCCGGGTTCGGTATCGCTGACTGAGCCCTTTCGGCGATCCTTTCGCGTATTGCCCACCGACTGCGATTTTAATCTGCATCTGACCAACAGCCGCTATTTCGCCCTGATCGATGTGGCCCGGGTCGAGCAACTGGCCCGCTTGAAATTGATCGGTCCGCTGTTGAAAAAACGCTGGCTGCCGGTTCTGAACGCCACCGAAATCACCTTCATTCGGCCGCTGCCCCCCTTGAAGCAGTTCGATATCGTCACCCGCATCGTGGCCTGGGATGAAAAATATCTTTATCTTGAGCAGCGCTTCGAGACCCCCGGTACGCTGCATGCCGTCTCCTTGGGCCGCGCTGCCTTTGTTCATGGACGGGAGTTGGTGCCGCCGGCCCAGGTTGCGGTATTGGCCGGGCATTCGGGCGAAGCGCCAGCCAGTCCCGCCGTCATCGACGGCTGGCACGTTCTGCTTAAAGAAAAGAAAGAGCATTTTGCAGCAGAATCCTGAAGGCGAGCGATTCCAACCACTTCTAGGAGGCTGGCGGGCTTGACGGGCCGATCAGACGATTTTGTAGTCGGTTCATGGCAAGTCCGACACCCTCCTAGCTAACGGAGGCATGCAGTGAAACAGACACACGATCCAGGCCGCTGGAATCCCTATCTGGCCGGTGCGCTGACCGGCCTAGTCGCGGTAATCTCAGTGTTTTTCACCGGCAAGTTTCTGGGCGCCTCGACGTCCTTTGTGCGCAGCGCAGGCATGCTTGAGCGGCTGATCAACCCTGAGCGGGTGGCGCAAAACAGCTATTTCAGCAAATATCTCGATCCCGGCGTGTCGGGCATC
>JAUWLU010000392.1 GCA_030613545.1 Desulfuromonadales bacterium | reverse complement strand
CCATGCCGTCGATATAGACGGTGACGTCGCCTTTGTGGCGACGCAGGGCGTTGTAGATGGCGTTGCCGGCCGGGACGCTGCCGCCGGGGCTGTTGATATGCAGATCGATGTCGCCGAGCCCCTTGATGGCGTCGATGAACTCCTTAGCGGCCACATCGTCTTCGTCCCACTTGTAGTCGACGACGACGCCGAAGATGAAGATTTCGGCGTTGGTGCCGGACTGTGCCTTGATGTCGTACCAGGGGGCCGGTTTCGGCATGAGCTACTCCATAACGGTGGCCGGATCCTTGGCCCGGCTGACGCTGGGCGGATCCGGGCTGAGGTTGTTGTCGCGGGCCGCCTGGCGTTCGCGGCCGCGCTGCCTGAGCTGCTGCTCCCAGTCTTTGTTACGCTTGGCGGCGATGTCGGCCAGGGTGGTGGCGTTGATGTTGAGGCCCATGATGTCGGCGACCATCTCTTTGACCGGGTCGACGTTGGTGCGCTCGGGGCCGACCCAACTGGCGGCGCAGTATTCGGCGCGGGCGGCGTAGAAGTCGGGCGCGCCTTTGGGGATGGGCAGGCGGCCGAGCAAAAAGGCCTCTTCGAGGAGCATCTCCCAGACCGGCTGGCAGAAACCGCCCACCAGCCAGTCCTGATGGAGCTCGAAGACCCGCCAGGCTTCCTGCAGGGCGGCGCGGGCACTTGAGTAGTTGGTTTTGGAGAAATCCTTGCTGATGATCTCGTAGGGCATGCCGGCGGCGGCGCCGGCGGCGCGCAGCACGGTTTCGATGAAGGCCGGAAAGGAATTGCCGGGGCGGTCGCTCTTGAGAATGTGGGGCTTTTCTGCGCCGTTGCCGTACAGTACCTGGCCGGGGTGGTAGTTGCGGTAGTTGGTGGTTTCGCCGGCGGCGTTCTGCACCGACTGCACGCCGGGCAGGCCGGCAGCGTCGTAGGGGGTGCTCTTCTCGATGAAGACCGGGAAACTGGCGGCGACAATGGCGCCGACCAGCTCATAGTCGAGATAGTCGGACACATCGCGAAAGAACTTCATGGCCGGAGCCAGCACACTGACGCCGCGCACCTGCTCGGGCGATTTGGCCTGGAAGCGGTGCATGACCACCGGGCGATGGCCGATACGGGGCGGCAGCTCGCGGTAGTGGCGCAGGTCGAGGCCGGGGAAGATGCGGCCGGCGTCGGGATCAGCGAGGAAATAGCCGACCGGTTGGCCGCGCTTGCCGAGGCGGATGCCGTCGCGGATATCGGCGGCGCCGCTCAATGCC
>JAUWLU010000359.1 GCA_030613545.1 Desulfuromonadales bacterium | reverse complement strand
TGCAGCCAGTCAACGGCCAGGTAAAGCATCAGGAAACTACCGGCAACCCCAGTCAAGCCCATGACTGTGGAAACGACAATCACCCGATGCATGTTCCAGCGGGCAGGTTTTGGATCGAGCCCTGTCCTGTCGAAAGCGATGGTCATTTTGCGTATGTCGTTGAGAAAGGCCAGCTGGATTATCATGATGGCGGTGATAGGATAGAAGTTGAATACGATCATCGCCAGTACCACGAAGACCATGATGCGAATTGTTTCCGTGATGCGGTAGATGGCATAGCTGTTCATCCGCTCGAAGATCCGGCGCGCCTCTTCCACCGCATTAATGATGACCGAGAGCCCCGTCGCCGTGAGTACCAGAGCTGCCGCTGCGCGTGCGGCGTCGGTGGCGCCGCTGCCGGCGATGCCCATATCGGCCTGCTTCAGGGCCGGTGCGTCGTTGACACCATCACCGGTCATGCCGACGATGTGGCCGCGGGCTTGCAACGCCTTGACAATGCCATACTTGTGCTCAGGAAAGACCTGGGCAAAGCCATCGGCATGTTCGACCTGTTCGGCCGTATCGGCGGCCATTTGTCCTGCTTCCTTGCCGGTTCCCAGGAGCTTGTCTGCAGCGTAGATGGTCTTTCCCAGCCCCAGCTGGCCGGAAATTTCGCTGGCGATGGCCAGGTTGTCTCCGGTCACCATTTTCATTGCAATGCCATGGGCCCGGGCCTGGGTGATGGTCTCGGCCGAGTCCTCCCGGGGCGGATCATACAGGGGTAGAATGCCCAGAAACTGCCAGGGACCGCCGTCCTCGGCCTGCGCTACCCCCAGGGTGCGGTAGCCCTTGGCGGCAAAATTGTTGACCGCCTGGTTGGCCTCGGCCTTGGTGCTTTCGTTGAGCTGAGCAAGCTCCAGAATAACTTGAGGTGCGCCTTTAGTGACCTTGAAGATTTGTCCCACAGGGTCCTTGACCATGGCCTCGGTGCGTTTATTGACCGGATCGAAGGGCACGAACTTGATCTGCTGAAATGGCTTGACTGCCCCCTGGTCCTCAAGCCCGTCGATCACCGCCAGGTCGATGGGATCTTGATTCTCGGCCTTTGAGGCCAATACCCCGGCAAGAATCAATTCCTGTGCGTTTTTTGCCTTGAAGGTGATGGGGTCTCCCAGGGTCAGCTTATTCTGTGTCAGGGTACCGGTTTTATCGGAGCAGAGGATATCCATCCCTGCCATCTCCTCGATGGACTCGAGGCGGGAGACAATGGCCTTCAGCTTGGAAAGTGCCAGTGCACCCACGGCCATGGTGACGGAAAGCACCGCCGGCATGGCCACCGGAATGGACGCCACGGTGAGGATGAGGGCGAACTGAACCAGTTCGAGAAAGGGGGTACCACGGAATAGCTGTACAAGTATGAGGACCGCAACTAGGAAAAGGCTGAGATAAATCAGGTAGTCGCCGATTTGAAGCACTGCCTTCTGGAAATGAGAGACGGGTTCGGCACTGGCCACGAGTTTTGCCGTCTTACCGAAATAGGTATTATTGCCGGTTGCTGTGACCAGGCCAACCATTTCCCCCTGTTTGGCTACTGAGCCCGAATAGGCGATCTCGCCCGTCTTCTTATTGACCGGCAGGGACTCACCGGTAAGGGCGGACTGATCTATGCTCAGATATTCACCGTCGAACAGCTTGACGTCGGCGGGGATAATGTCTCCCAGTCGCAGACGGATGATATCACCCGGCACCAGATCTTTGGCATTGATTTCCTGCCAGTTGTCGTCCC
>JAUWLU010000283.1 GCA_030613545.1 Desulfuromonadales bacterium | reverse complement strand
AACGGCATCCCCGAACCGTCCATGGCCCGCCTGCGGCAATTGGAACTGCTGGTCATCGACGGCCTGCGCTTCCGCTCCCACCCCCCCCATTTCAGTATCGACCAAGCCATTGCCGTGGCAGCTCGGCTCGGTGCCCGGCGCACCGTGCTCACCCATATCTGTCATGAAGTCGAGCATCGGCGGGACAGCGCCAAGCTTCCCGATGGGGTGGAATTTGCCTACGATGGCCAGCGTTTTTCTCTGACTCTGCAGCAGGACTAACCGCTATTTAAAAGATAGTAGGCGCTTGTTTATTTGATTCTTTCTGGAGGTGACAGGACATGGAACATCCCCCCCTGCATGCCATCCGCAATATCGGCATCATTTCCCACATCGATGCCGGCAAGACCACCGTCTCCGAACGGGTGCTCTACTATACCGGCAAAAGCCACAAGATGGGCGAGGTGCATAACGGTGCCGCGGTCATGGACTGGATGGAGCAGGAGCGGGAACGGGGCATCACCATCACCGCCACCACCACCAGCTGCCGCTGGCGGGACCACTGGATCAACCTCATCGATACCCCCGGCCATATCGACTTTACCATCGAGGTCGAACGGTCCCTGCGGGTGCTCGACGGCGCGGTGACCATTTTCAGTGCGGTGGAAGGGGTGCAGTCGCAGAGCGAATCGGTCTGGCATCAGGCCGATCGCTATCGAGTGCCGCGCCTCTGTCTGATCAATAAGATGGATCGCATCGGCGCCGATTACCGCCGGGTGCTGGAGCAGATCGCCAGGCGCTTTGACGCCCGGCCGGTATTGCTGCAGCTGCCCCTGGGGGAAGAGGGAGACTTCGCCGGGGTTATCGATCTGATCGGCGAACGAAGCCTGCTTTTCAGCGAAGCCGACCAGGGGCTGACGGTGACGGCCGAAGCCGTGCCCGCCGCACGCCTCGACGAGGTGCGGCAGGCCCGCGAGGCGCTTATCGAGGCGGCCGCCGATTTCGACGAGCAGATTCTCAACGATTTTCTCGAAGGCCGTACCGTAGAGCCTGGCCGCCTGCGGGCCGCGTTGCGTCGAGGGGTGCTGGACTGCCAGTTGTTTCCGGTGCTGCTCGGTTCGGCCTTGCGCAACAAGGGCATTCAGCCGTTGCTTGATGCGGTGGCTGACTTTCTGCCTTCGCCGTTGGAAGCGCCACCGGTGCGGGCCCTGGTGGAAGGGGACGGTCTGCAGGAGCGGTTTTTGAGTTGCGATCCCGATGGCCCACTCTGTGTACTGGCCTTCAAGGTGCTCTCCGATGCCGGGCGCAAGCTGACCTATCTGCGGGTCTACTCCGGCACCGTGCATGCCGGCGACGAACTGTTCAATAGCGTTCGCGGTCAGAAGGAGAAGATCGCTCGGCTGTTCCGCATGCACGCGCACAAGCGGGAGCGGATCGAGATGGCCCGGGCCGGCGATATCGCCGCCGCGGTCGGTCTCAAGGACGCCCTGACCGGTGACACCCTGAGCACTGAACAGGAGCCGCTGGTGCTGGAAGGCTTGACCATCCCCGAGCCGGTAGTCTCTCTGGCGGTGGAGCCGAAACGGATTGACGACCGGGAGAAGTTGTTGCCGGCTCTGGAGAAGCTGCAGTGGGAGGATCCGACCTTCCGTGTTCGTGAGGATGCGGGGACCGGTCAGTTGATTCTTGCCGGCATGGGCCAGTTGCACCTGGATATCCTGACCCAACGTCTGGCGCGAGAGTTCGGTGTCGAGGTGGTGACCGGCCGGCCCCAGGTGGTCTACCGCGAAACCCTGCGGCAGCCGGTGGAACATCGGGAGACCTTTTATCGTGAAGCCGAGGGCAAGCTGCAGAGCGGCGAGGTTTTGCTGCGCCTGGAGCCGCTGCCGCGGGGCGAAGGGCTGAGCGTGGTTCTGCCGCAAGAAGAAGAGGGGGGACTGCCGCCGGAATGGCGTCAGGCGCTGTTGGCCAGTCTGGAGCAGGGCTGTGCCGCCGGGGTGCAGGCCGGCTATCCCCTGACCGATCTGCGTATTTCGGTGGTCGAGGCGCCCTGCGAGGCGGGCACCACCACCGAAGTCGGCCTGCTGGCTGCCGCCCAGCGGGGACTGGCGGTGGCCGCCCGCCAGGGCCGGCCGACCCTGCTGGAGCCGATCATGGCCCTGGAGCTGATGGTGCCGAGGGAAAGCGCCGGCAAGGTGCTCGGTTCGCTGCAGCAGAAGCGCGGCCGCATCGACGGCATGGAGAGTCACGGAGAGATGGAGACCATTCGAGCCCGGGTGCCCCTGACGGAAATGTTCGATTATATGACCGAACTGCGCAGCGCCACCAAGGGACGCGGCACCTTCAGTATGGAATTTTCCCAGTACGATCAGGCGCCGGACGAGGTATTGCAGAAATTCAGTATGAAGTAGCCGGTTCCAGGCCGCGGCGGGCCAGTTCCAGGCGAATCTGGTTGCGCCGCTGCTGCAGGGCTTCCGTCGAATATTCCCGCTCCGGTCCTTTGCTGGCGCCGAGGCTCACCGCTCCGCTGCCCACGCCGATTCCCACCCCCATCCCGAAACCGAACCCCCCTCCTCCGGAGGTCGGTTCTTCGATCCTCTCAACCAACTGCTGATAGTAGGCAAGCAGGTCGGTATCCGTCATTTGAACGTAGTCCTCTTGCAGCAGTTGTCTGGTGGTCGGCTGCGCCGACTGGCAGCCCACGGTTATCAGCAGCATGCTCAGCAACAGGATCATCAGGCGGGCGATTGTCCTCTTC
>JAUWLU010000241.1 GCA_030613545.1 Desulfuromonadales bacterium | reverse complement strand
CGACAACCTGCGTAAAGGGGCGGCCACCAACGCGGTGCAGATCGCCGAGATCGTCTTGGAGAAATATCTCTGAGCCGTTTTGGCCGATCCAGACCAGCATTATTGATAGATCGTGCAGGGGGCCGTTGGCCCCCTGTTTCGTTTAACTGGGAGGGTGTCGGACTTGCCATGAACCGACTGCAAAATCGTCTGATCGGCCCATGTTTCCGATGATTTTCGCCAAATACCCCTGCTATTCGCTCTCAAATTCTCGAAAATCTGGCCTCGAACAGCCAATTTTTCGTTTCGGCCCGTTAAGCCCGACACCCTCCTAACGGAATCGATGGATATGCGAACCATCAAATTGACTCTCGAATACGATGGCAGCGGCTATGTCGGCTGGCAGCGGCAGCCCAACGGCCTGTCGGTGCAGCAGGTGGTGGAAGAAGCATTGACCCAGTTGTTGGGACAGGCAGTAACGCTATTCTCTTCCGGTCGAACCGATGCCGGGGTTCATGCACGGGGTATGGTGGCCCATCTGCAGACCGAGCGTTTCCTGCCTTTGCGGGCCTTTCGCGATGGGACCAATCGTTTTTTGCCTCCGACGGTGGCAGTGAAGCAGGTTGAGGAGATGAAGGGCGGCTTTCATGCCCGCTTCGACGCGCGCGGCAAATGGTATCGGTATAGCATTTACCTGGCCCCGGTGCGAACGCCTCTGCATGGCCGCAGTGCCTGGTGGCTGCGACCGACCCTTGATCTAGACGCGATGAAAGAGGCCGCCGCCCTTTTTGTCGGCCGTCACGATTTTGCAGCCTTTCGCACCAGTGGTTGCGCGGCAAAAACCACCATCCGTGATGTTTTTGCTGTCGATCTGCAGTGTCACGAGCATCTGTTGACCATCGATGTCAAGGGAAGTGGCTTTTTGCGCAACATGGTGCGCATGATGGCAGGAACCCTGGTCGAGGTGGGGCAGGGCAAACGTTCGCCGAAGGCGCTCGCCGAGTTGCTGGCGGGACGGGACGGGGGCGGTTCGGCCCACACTGCACCGGCCCACGGACTCTGTCTGATGGAGGTCTGGTATGACGCCGCCGAGAGCAATAAAGTGCTTGACATCTTCGAATCATTCGGCTAGCTTGTTGGCTTCTGTGAGCCCCGTTATTCAATCACAGTTTGCGATATATAGAGAGGAACTCGATGAGCACCCAAGTAGCCAAGAAAGCCGAAGTGACCAGGAAATGGTTTGTTGTTGACCTTAAGGGTAAAGTTCTGGGTCGTACCGCCACTGAGATCGCTCGTGTGTTGCGCGGCAAGCATAAAGTCATTTATACGCCGAGTGTCGATACCGGTGATTTTGTCATTGTGCTGAATGCCGACAAGCTGAAACTGACCGGTAACAAAATGGCCGATAAGCAGTACTACCACCACACCGGTTATCCCGGCGGAATTCGTTCCATCAATGCCGCCAAGTTGCTGGAAAAGAAGCCCGAAGAACTGGTCAAGAAGGCTGTTCGGGGCATGCTGCCTAAAAATACGCTGGGCCGTGAAATGCTGAAAAAGCTCAAGGTCTATGCCGGCAGCGAGCATCCCCATGCCGCTCAGCAGCCCAAAGAACTGGTCATTTAAAAGTTAAGATTCGCATCAGGAGATAAAGATGGCAGAACAGAGGTTTTACGCGACCGGCAAAAAGAAGACTTCCGTGGCCCGGGTCTGGGTTAAGCCCGGTACCGGCACAATCGTCATCAATCGCCGGCCCCTCGATGAATATTTCGGGCGTGCCACGTCGAAGATGATCGTGTGCCAGCCCCTTGAACTTACCGAAAATTCCGGCAAGTTCGATATCAACGTCAATGTTTGCGGTGGTGGCCCCTCCGGTCAGGCCGGCGCTATCAAGCACGGCATCACCAAGGCCCTGCTCGCTATCGATCCCGAGCTGCGTGCCGTCCTCAAGAAGGCCGGCTTCATCACTCGCGACAGCCGCATCAAAGAACGTAAAAAATACGGCAAGAAAGGCGCCCGCGCCAGTTTCCAGTTCTCCAAGCGTTAAGCAGCTTGTGGTCGCCGCGCGACCTGTTTACAGAAGATCGCACAAGGGGAACCCACGGGTTCCCTTTTTGCTTTGCAGGCTGCTGAACGGCAGTCTGCAGGGTCTAAATGGGCAATGCTAAAATGACGCTGAGGGATGTCTTTCAGCCAACTGTCAGTCGATAATTGGAGTCCATCATGATCAAGGTTGCCATCGTCGGAGCCAGCGGCTACACCGGGGTTGAGTTGCTGAGGCTGCTACTCAACCATCCGCGGGTGGAAATCACCTGTGTTACCTCGCGGCAGAACGCCGGTTCGCCCATCAGCAGTGTCTTTCCGTCGCTCCTTGGTCGCAGCGAGCTGGTTTTCGATCCCGTCGACGTCGAGCTGATCGCTTCCCGGGCCGAGGTGATCTTTACCGCCTTGCCGCACAAGGCGGCCATGGCGGTGGTGCCCGATCTGCTCAAGGCCGGCTGCAAGGTGGTCGACCTGTCCGCCGATTACCGGCTCAAGGACCCCGCCGTCTATGAACAATGGTACCAGCCCCATACCAGTGTTGAGCTGCTGGCCGAGGCCGCATACGGCCTGCCCGAACTTTACCGGGAGCAGATCAGAGGGGCGCGGCTGGTGGCCAACCCCGGCTGCTATCCCACCAGTGTGGCTCTGGGCTTGGCTCCCCTGATTCAGGGGGGGCTTATCGATCTGGCCAGTCTGATCATCGACAGCAAGTCGGGCACCAGCGGTGCCGGTCGCTCGGCCAAGGTCGGCTCCCTGTACTGTGAAGTCAACGAGGGCTTCAAGGCCTACGGCGTCGCCAGCCACCGGCATACGCCGGAGATTGAACAGACCCTCGGTCAACTTGCCGGGAAACCGGTAGCGGTCTCCTTCACTCCGCATCTATTGCCCGTCAACCGGGGCATTCTGTCGACTTGCTATGCCAGCCTGACCGACAGCCACTCCACCGCTGAACTGATCGAGCTCTATCAGCAACACTATCGGAACGAACCGTTCGTACGGGTCCATCCGGACGGTGAACTGCCCAACGTCGCTTACGTTCGGGGCAGTAACTACTGCAACATCGGTTTGGTCAGCGATGCGCGCACCGGGCGGGTGATCGTTGTTTCGGTCATTGACAATCTGCTTAAGGGGGCGGCCAGTCAGGCGGGACAGAACATGAACCTGATGCTGGGGTTGGAAGATGGCTGTGGGCTTCAGCAACTCCCCCTGTTCCCCTGAGCGTTGTCGCAGTGGCGGGAGGACCCGCAGGTGTTTTCGACTTTAGGATAGGGTAGGGGGCTTCATGACCTGCATCAGCGAACAGAGTCTCGATCATTGTACCTG
>JAUWLU010000230.1 GCA_030613545.1 Desulfuromonadales bacterium | reverse complement strand
AGGACGATATGCTCGATGTTCTCGACCAGATGCAGTTCGATATTCTGGAGGTTGACCAGACCATCGGTACCCGCCACCGGCCTGTGATTATTATCACCTCCAACGCCAAGAAGGATCTGTCCGATCCCTTTCTCGGTCGCTGCAACTACCATCACATCGCCTTTCCCGACGAGGAAATGATGCGGCGCATCGTGGCGGTGCATTTTCCCCAGGTGGACCGCGACCTGAGCGAATCCTGTATCACCGCCTTCTATCGCCTGCGGCAGCTCGAAGGAGTGGAAAAGAAACCGGCCACGCGCGAATTGCTCAACTGGGGGCGGGCCTTAAAGGCGGACCCCGACTTTCGGGTAGAGAGCCTGCAGCAGGGGGCGCCGCCCTATCTCGGCATCCTGTTCAAGAAGAGCCCCGATCTCGAACGGGTCATGTCCCAGCTGCAGGATTGAGGGGGAGACCCATGTTTATTTCATTTTTTTATGCCTTGCGAGCTCGCGGCGTAGCGGTAACGCCGACCGCATTTTTGCGCCTGCAGCGCGCCTTGAGTCTCGGCCTGGTCACTTCATTGAGCGATTTTTACACCGTCGCTCGGGCCATTCTGATCAAGAGCGAGCGGGACTTCGATCTGTACGACCAGGTTTTTGCCGCCTGTTTCAGTGGTGAGGAGTGGCCGGAAGGGACGGACCTGGAATTGCAGGAAGAAGCGCGGGCCTTGCTGGAGGAGTGGCTCAAAGAGCCCGAATCGCTGGCCGATGCCCTGGGTCTCGACCCGGACAAGATGGCCCGCATGTCCGCCGAGGAGCTGGAACAATATTTTTTTGACCGACTGCAGGACCAGGACGGCGCTCATCATCACGGCCGCAAATGGATCGGTACCGGCGGCATCTCGCCCGTCGGCCATTCCGGTCAGCATCCCAGCGGCATGCGCGTCGGCGGCACCTCCCGGCGTCGTTCGGCGGTCAAAGTGGCCACGGAGCGGCGCTATCGGGAATACGGTCGCGACGCGCCCCTGCGGCGGGCCGATTTCGGCGAAGCGTTAAAGCGCCTGCGTCATCTCAAACCGGTCGGGCCCTGTGACCGGATCAGCATTCCAAAGACGCTGCACGCTACCATGCGCAACGGCGGCGAGATCGATATCATTTTCGAACGGCGGCTGGCCGACCGGCTGAAAGTCATACTGCTGATCGACAACGGTGGCTGGTCAATGGATACCTATGTCGAAATGGTGGAGCATCTGTTTGAAGGAGCTCGCAGCCATTTTCGCCAGCTGGAGATCTTTTACTTTCACAACACCATCTACAAACGGGTGTGGCGCGATCCCCAGCGCAGCAGCCAACCGCTGCTTCTGGAGCAGCTGCTGGCCGCCGACCCGGAGACGCGCCTGATCGTGGTCGGCGATGCCAGCATGGCTCCGGAAGAGTTGCTCACCACCGGTGGTAAGTTGCAACTGCGCCAATTGCTGGAACGACCCAGCATCGAAAATTTCAAGGCCTTGGCCAAGACCTTTCGTCACGCGGTCTGGATCAATCCCCAGTCGCGATCCCTGTGGAAATACGGCCAGACCATTGGCCTGCTGGGAGCTATCTTTCCCATGTTCGAACTGACCCTGTGCGGCCTGGAAAAAGCCGTATGCCACCTGGCCGCCCGCCACTAGCCCCATCGTAGGCTGTGACCGACACAAGTGTGGCGAGCAAGACTTCTAAGCCTCGCCGAATTTATGTTGAAAGGATACTCCGGTTTACAGTTTGACCAGCGAGTCTTCGCTGCCAAAACCGTTGGGGGTGTAACCGTCGGCCTGGAAGTCGTTCTCCCAGCGTTCGCCGTCCAGCAGATAGCGGAATCGGTAGGATTGGCTGACCGGCAGCGACAGGGTGAGACTGAACTCGCCACTTTTCAGAAGTTTCATCGGCTTGGCCTGGGCTTCCCAGTCGGTAAATTCGCCGCACAGCAGAGCTGTTTCGGCGGCGGTTTCGGCCGGTAGTTTAAAGGTTACCCGGCAGATCTGGCCCGTTTTGGAATAGGTTTTTTTTAACATCACTTCCTCCTTGTCGCTGTTGTGGAAAGGCTGCATTCGGGGTGCTTCAGCGCCCCGCGCAACGTTTATAATCCTCGACAGCCAATTCTAGCAGGAAATCGAAAAGTTTCTGCTTGTCCCAAAATATTCTTTTCGGCACGACCTGCCATTTGTGGACAAAGAAAAAGGGCCACCCGGTTCGGGAGGCCCTCGCATAAGTATGCTGCGTTGAGCGATTATTCCGGACAGCTGCAATCCACCTTGCCGGCGGCGATTTCTTTCCAGTCGCCGAGCACATCATGGGTCCAGCAGTCGTCGGCGCCGGCCGCTTCACGCATCACCAGGGCAAAGATATAGGACAGTTCCTTTGCCGTGGCTCCGGCATCAAGGGCCCCTTTGAAATGCTTGAGTACGCAGGGTTTGGAGCGGGCCTTGATCGACAGCGCGAAGCAGATGAACTGGTAGGTCTTCTCGTCGATGGTGCGCTTCTCCTGGTAGAGTTCGTCCATCTGGTCAAGCAGTTGGGTGAATTCGGGAAAAAACTCCGCAAGCATTCGCATGGTCGTACCCTCCTAGGATTTTTAAATTTCCGGACTCATTCCAGAAATAAGCCAATCATGCCAGGTATTTTTTCAACTCTTCAGGGCCTGGAACCTTGCCGACCAGTTTGACCTCGCCGTCTACGGCAAGGGCCGGAGTCATCATGACCCCGAACGAAGCAATATCCTTAATGTCCGAAATCTTCTCCAGCTGATAGTCGAGACCAAGTTCGTCCGCGGCTTGTTGGGCGCTCTCCAGCAGTTTCTGACATTTAGTACAGCCGGTACCGAGAATCTGAATCTTTATCATCGAGCCATCCTTTCGGTTTTTGGTACGTAATTGGGGATCAACGGGGGATGATGTTTGGGTTGATTGGTCAACCCCATATTGCGCCGAAAATAAGGCCGCTTATGGTCGCCATGGTCACGACCAGCAAGACGAAGACCAGTGTTTTCTTGGTGCCCATGACACTGCGGATGACCAGCATGTTCGGCAGGCTGAGGGCCGGCCCGGCCAGCAACAGGGCCAAGGCCGGGCCTTTTCCCATGCCGGCGCCAAGCAGTCCCTCAAGAATCGGCACTTCGGTAAGGGTGGCAAAATACATGAAGGCGCCGGCTACGGAGGCAAACAGGTTGGCCCCCAGGGAGTTGCCGCCTACCGAGCCGGCCACCCAGGCCGAAGGAATCAGTCCCTCGGCGCCGGGACGTCCGAGCAGGGCGCCGGCGATAATCACCCCGATCAGCAGCAGGGGCAGAATCTGTTTAGCGAAACCCCAGGAGGAGGCGAACCATTCCTGCATCTCGCCCTGTTGGCTATTGAGGACCAGAGTCAGGCCGATCACGCCGACCACAAAGGCCGCCTGCGGGGTCTGGGGCAGCAGCAGGGCAAGCATCAAGGCCGGCAGGCCGGCCAATACAAGTTTCCACCAGCAGACCTGAAACCAGCGCGTAAGGATCAACGCCAGGGCGATGGCGAAACCGCCGGTAACGGTCCATTTGGCCGAGTAGATGG
>JAUWLU010000149.1 GCA_030613545.1 Desulfuromonadales bacterium | reverse complement strand
AGGGCCGGCATCTGGCAGGCCACGGCGCGCTTGACCAGGTCACCGATCTTGATGGCGCCATCGAGAAGGCTGTATTGACTATGGAGGTGCAGATGTACAAAACCAGGGGGGGTCATAACAATGTCCAGCGCAACTCGTCGTCAGGACGGCAGCGGATCGGGAGCCGGGGCTCAAATAAAAAAACCGATATCGGCAGGCGCTGACGCGCGACGATGACCGGCTCACTGAAATCTAGACGGCATTTTACCACCGACCTCGGCAAAGGGTCAACCGATACCGCTCTCAGCCGAGCACGCTTACGCCAAAATGAGCAAGAAAATCGACGACCTTGATCAGCGGCAAGCCGATCAGGGTCGTATAGTCATCGCCGGCCATCCGCTCCATGAGACTGATGCCGAGCCCTTCGATCTTGAAGGAGCCGGCGCAATCGAAGGGCTGCTCTCGCTCCAGATAGGCATGGATCTGCTCGGAGGAGAGCTTGCGCAGGGTGACTGAATAACTATCGTAATCGGTCAGCCCCTCGCCGCTGGCGGCATCGTAGATGCTGATTCCGGTGTAAAAGGTGTGGGTCTTACCGACCATCTCCCGCAGTTGGGCCGCCGCCTGCGGCAGCCCCCCAGGCTTGCCGTGAATATGGCCGCGGGGGTCGGCAAAGACCTGGTCGGCGCCAAGAATCAGGGCATCGGGATACTTCTCCGCCAGGCTTCTGGCCTTATGGGCGGCAAGATGCTTGACCAGCAGTTCAGGAGCCACCTGCTGGTCGATCTGCTCCTCATAGAGGGGCGGCGCCACATGAAAGGGGATCCCCAGCTGCCGCAGCAGTTGCAGACGATAGGGGCTGGTTGAGGCTAATACCACCGTTCTCATAGCTCATTTCCCTTTCCGTTCAAATCAGCCCATTTTACCTGCAGACGGGCGGGAAATGCAATGATTAGCTCCATTGCGGCAGTGGCGTCAGGCCACCGCGGCCCAGCACGGCTCACCGGAGCCGATCAGCCCGTGACCGGACCCTGCAGCATAATGAGGAGCTGTCCGCTGCGTTTCCGCTGCACCGCCAAAAGAGCTTCCCGTGTCGGTAGAAGTCAGAGCCTGATAGAGAGCGGCGCAGATCTCGTCACGGCCGATCCGGTTGAAAAAGTCGTTCAGTGCGGGGCGATCGAACCATTCATCGGCAAAAGTAACCCCTTGCCGGGCACCGATTTCCACCGCGACCTCCCCTTCATACCAGCCGTCGCCCAGGATGCCGGAAACGACCCAGGTGGGCCCTCCTGATGAGCTCGGTTCCTGATGATGGATAACAAAGTAGGGACTGGCGGCCACTTCCTGCTCGAGACGCAAAACGATCATACTAGGACTCCTTTGCTGATGGGTTGCCTTCAGCAAGGAGTCTAGGGCCAAGTCGTGACAGAATATGTCACAGCTGTTCAGTCAGCATCCTTTTCAACAGCGAGAGCCTGTCTCAGGCCGCGAAGGAAGATATTGCGCAGAGAGGTCGGTTCGAGCACTTCAACATGGGGCAAAAAGGAATAGAGCCAGGACAGAATCTCTTTCTCGCCACCGGCATGCAAGGTCAGGATCAGGGCACCGTCGGCCTGCTCCTCGATCCCTTGACTGCTGTGCCAGATGCGCTCTCGCACCAGATGGGCTACCGCTGCGCCAAATTGCACGCGAATCAACTGCGGCTCGTCGGCCACCAGACCAAAGGCACCGCCGATCAGATGGTCGATGGAAAAATCTTCCGGCAGCTCAAAACGCTCCTCGCCGACAATGACCGTCTCGATTCGATCGACCAGAAACAGTCGCAGCGCCTGGCGATTGTGCGCATAACCGCCGAGATAGAGGGAATCCTTGTAGAACAGCAGGGTGTAGGGATCGAAGGGATAATCGGCGGCACTGCGCTGGGCGGGAGCGTAACGAATGGTGCAACGCAACTGAAAGAGCAGCGCACGGCGCAATTCCTCGAGCACCTGGCGCTTGCCGCTATAGTCCCGCAGGCCCTGAAAGCGGGGGGTCACCGCCTCGGCCAGGCGCTCCAGATGAGCCACGCTGCGGGGCGGCAGGCTGGCGCGAATGCGGCCGAAAACAGCATCGAGATCGTCCTCAAAGGGGGTGCCCTGCAAAAAGGCCAGTTGCCCGCGACAGAGAAACAGGGTCATCAGCTCGGGCAGGGAAAAGGTAATGGGCGGAATTTTGCTGAAACCGGTCAGAAAAGAATAGAGCACGCTGCCATCGCCGCCGGCCTCCTTGACCAGGGGGTAGCCAGCTTCCTCGATGGCCTGCAGATCGCGATAGACGGTACGGCGGGTGACGCCGCACTCCTCGGCCAGCTCCGCCACGGTGGCACCGTGGCGGGCTTCAAGCAAGCGAATGAGGTCGTGCAGCCGGGCTGCCTGACTGTATTTTCTGGCCGGCTTGCCCGGCCCCTTGCGGCCGCTATCCTTGCCGGTCTTGCCGGAAGCCACCGGCTATTATTCCCCCTCGATGGTCGCCGGCGGCTTGCTGGAGATATCGTAGACCACCCGATTGACCCCCTTGACCTCGTTGATGATGCGGCCGCTGATATGGGCCATCTCGGCATAGGGCAACGGATACCAGCCGGCGGTCATGAAGTCCTTGGTCTCCACCGCCCGCAGGGCAATGACATACTCGTAGGTACGGCCGTCACCCATCACGCCGACGCTCTTGACCGGCAGAAAAACCGCGAAGGCCTGACTGATCTTGTCGTAATGACCAGTGCGATAGAGTTCTTCGATATAGATGGCGTCGGCCCGACGCAAAATATCGGCGTATTCCTTTTTAACCTCGCCAAGGATGCGTACGCCAAGGCCAGGCCCCGGAAAGGGATGGCGCCAGACCATGGCATGGGGCAGGCCCATCTCTTCGCCGACGGCTCGCACTTCGTCCTTGAACAGTTCTCGCAACGGTTCGAGCAGGGACAGCTTCATGTAGTCGGGCAGACCGCCGACGTTGTGATGGCTCTTGATGCTGTGGGCCTTGCCGGTCTTGGCTCCGGCCGACTCGATGACGTCGGGATAGATGGTGCCCTGGGCCAGCCACTTGGCGTCGCTGAGCTTGGCCGCCTCTTCCTCGAAGATATCGACAAACAGACCACCGATGATCTTGCGCTTGCGTTCCGGATCGGTGACCCCGGCCAGACCGTCGAGGAAACGCTGCTCGGCATCGACCCGAATCACCTTGACCCCCATGTTCTCGCCAAAGGTGTCCATGACCTGATCACCTTCGCCCAGCCGCAGCAGGCCGTTGTCGACAAATACGCAGGTCAGCTGGTCGCCGATGGCACGGTGGATGAGGGTCGCCGCCACCGACGAGTCGACTCCGCCCGATAAACCGAGGATCACCCGGTCGCTGCCGACCTGCTGGCGGATGCGGGCCAAGGCGTCCTCGATGATATGACCCGGCGTCCACTGGCCGCTGCAGCCGCAGATCTGGCGCACGAAGCGGTCGATGAACTGCTCGCCGCGCGGGGTATGGTTGACCTCGGGGTGGAACTGCACCCCGTAGAGGTTACGGGCCACATTCTGAATGGCGCAGACCGGCGCATTGTCCGTCGCGGCCACCACCTCAAAACCGGCCGGCAGCCGCTCGACGTGATCGCCGTGGCTCATCCACACCGGGCTCTTTCCCTCGACAAAGAAACCGTCGAACAGCGGTCCGGGCGTACCCTGAGACCGAAGCTCGGCATGGCCGTATTCGCGCTTGCCGGCCGGCACCACCTCACCGCCGAAATGGCGGCTCATGAGCTGCATGCCGTAGCAGATGCCAAGCACCGGGATGCCGAGATCAAACAGTTCTTCGGCGATAGCCGGAGCGCCCTGGTCATAAACCGATTTGGGCCCGCCGGAGAGAATGATCCCCTTGGGAGCAAAGGCCTTGATGGCTGCCAGCGCCATGTCGAAGGGATGCAGTTCGCAGTAGACATGGGCTTCGCGCACCCGGCGGGCGATGAGCTGAGTATACTGGGAACCGAAATCGAGAATGAGAATCTTTTCGCTATGAATATCCTGGGACATGCGCTCTCCGTCGTGCAACGAGTATAGCTTTAGCGGTCGAGATGGCCACCTTAACCAAAGGGTTTCGCAAAAAATCGGGTAATGGCTAAGCAAAAAGTTCGACCTGCAAGGCGTGGTGATTTTTCAGGGGTGAAGGCATACATCAGTATGTCGAAGTCCTGAAAAAGCGCTGCAACGCAGCAGGGGGAAGTTTTTGCGACGCCATTTAATTGCGTTCGAGGCGATAGTTGGGCGCCTCGTGGGTGATGTTGACGTCGTGCACGTGGGATTCGCGCAGACCGGCGTTGGTGATACGGATGAAACGGGCCTGGGTCTGCAACTCGTGCAGGTTGCGGCAGCCGACGTAGCCCATGCCGGCCCGCAGGCCGCCGAGCAGCTGGTGGACATTGTCCGAGAGGCTGCCGCGGAAGGGCACCCGCCCCTCGATGCCCTCGGGCACCAGCTTGACCTCCTTGTCGACGTCGCTCTGAAAATAACGGTCCTTGCTGCCCTGCTTCATGGCGCCGAGGCTGCCCATGCCGCGATAGGTCTTATAGGTACGGCCCTGATAGAGGATGGTTTCGCCGGGAGACTCCCCGGTGCCGGCGAAGAGGGAGCCGATCATGATGACGTCGGCGCCGGCGGCGATGGCCTTGGGCAGCTCACCGGAATATTTAATGCCGCCGTCGGCGATGAGCGGGATGCCGGCTTTGCGGGTCACCCTGGCCACATCCATGATGGCGGTGATCTGCGGCACGCCGACCCCGGCCACCACCCGGGTGGTACAGATGGAGCCCGGCCCGATGCCAACCTTGACCGCATTAACGCCGGCCTTAATCAGTGCCTCGGCGGCCTCGGGGGTGGCGATGTTACCGGCGATCAGTTGGAGCTCGGGGTAGTTGCGCCGGGTATCGGCAACAGCGTCGAGCACCGCCTGAGAATGACCGTGGGCGGTATCGAGAATGACCACATCGACCCCGGCCCGTACCAGCGCCTCAAGGCGTTCTTCGCAGTCGCCCCCGACCCCAACCGCAGCGCCGACCCGCAGCCGGCCGAGATCGTCCTTGCAGGCCAGGGGATACTTGCGCACCTTCTCGATGTCCTTGATGGTGATCAGCCCCTGCAGGGCATAGTTGTCGTCGACCACCAGCAGCTTCTCGATGCGATGTTTGTGTAGATGATACTTGGCCTCTTCCAAGGTGGTTCCCGGCGGCACGGTGACCAGATTCTCCTTGGTCATGACGTTGGCAATGGGCTGCTCCAGCTTGGTCTCGAAACGCAGATCGCGATTGGTCAGAATACCGACCAGCTTGCCGTCCGTGGTGATCGGCACCCCGGAGATGCGGTATTTTTCCATCAGCTCCAGGGCCTCGAAGATCTTCTGCTCCGGGCGCATGGTAATGGGATCGACGATCATGCCGCTTTCCGACTTCTTGACCTGGTCGACCTCGATGGCCTGCTCCGCCGGCGACATGTTCTTGTGAACGATGCCCAGCCCCCCTTCGCGGGCCATGCCGAT
>JAUWLU010000288.1 GCA_030613545.1 Desulfuromonadales bacterium | reverse complement strand
ACCCGGTATTTCGAGTTGGCCATTTCTGTGTCTGACAAAGGGTGTCCACTTTTCATGGGTAGGTCCGAAAGTTAACGGCTGGCTTGAGAGGTTGGCTTTTAAGCACCAGCGAAAAAGCCGATCCTTCTCAAAGCCATTGTTGAACGAAGCCGCTGTCGCGGCGGAAAAAACAAACTCCCAATCACTATCAATCTCGCAGGCAGGGTATAACTTCTTGGAATGGTCCAATACCGGGCCCCATTCTGACGGAAGGAGTTTGCCATGAATTCATCCGAACAATCCCGCTTTGACGACCTGTACCAACGCCACCTGCGCATGCTGAAACTGCAGGGCAAGAGTGACAAGACCATCGATGTTTACGCCCGTGCGGTTCGTCGGGTTACCAAGCATTTCGATTGCTGTCCCGATCTGCTGAGTCCCGATCAATTGGAGATCTACTTTGGCCAGCTGGTTGAATCCCATTCCTGGAGTACGGTCAAAGTAGACCGCAATGGCTTGCAATTCTTTTGGCGGTATGTCCTCAAGGTTGACTGGCAATGGGTCAACATTATCAAGCCCCCCAAGGTTCATACGATACCCGACATTCTGACGCTGGCAGAGGTTGAGCGACTTGTCGGGGCGGCCCGTAAATTGCGCTACCGGGTGTTTTTCTTAACCACCTATTCCATGGGGCTCCGGCTGGAAGAGACCCTGTCGCTGCAAGTTGGCGATATCGATGCTCAGCGAAGACGGGTGCATATCCGCCGTGGCAAGGGGCACAAAGATCGGCTGGTCCCGTTGCCTGGTCTTACCTGCCAGGCTTTACGTGCGTTGTGGTGCAAGCATCGGCACCCTTATTTGCTGTTCCCCAGTGCGCGGGGCGCGCTTGAAACAGTGTGCCAGGCGTCAACCCACATGGATCGTGGCAGCACTCAGGTGGCCATGAAAGTCCTCGTTAAAGAGTGCGGCATTAAAAAAAAATCTCCATCCATTCCCTACGCCACAGTTTTGCCACCCATCTGCTCGAACGGGGCTTGAGCCTGCGCCATATCCAGGGCTTACTCGGCCATTCCAGTCCCACCACAACCGCCCGCTATGCTCACCTGACCGAGGTAACGGAGCAAGACAGTCTGACCGCCATCGACAACCTGATCAATGGCCTGCATGTCGATTTACGGAGGCTGTGATGGTGGACATGGCCTCTATTGTCGCGCAATTTCGGGATGCTTTTATCGTCAAATACGCGAACCGTCTGCTCCCTGGTCACCTGAACGCGCTCCGTGCCATAGAGCGCTGTCGCACGCCCGATTCGGGAGAGCTCCGTGTGCGTTGTACCGAATGCGGCAGGGCCGAATGGCGGCCTCTGTCCTGCGGGCATCGCAGTTGCCCCAGATGCCAGAATCATGAAGCGAGCAGGTGGCTCGATCGGCAACAGGCCAAGTTGTTGCCAGCGCCTTACTTCATGGTGACCTTTACCCTGCCTTATGAACTCCGACCCCTGGCCTGGCATTTCCAGCAAAAGGTTTATACGATTCTGTTCGCGTGCACCATCAGCACCCTGAAGGATTTCGGACTGAAGCCCAAACATCTGGGTGCGGATATGGGGATGACGGCCGTACTGCACACCCAGACCAGACGCCTTGATTATCATCCGCATATGCATGTCATTGTGCCCGGCGGCGGGGTCGATAAGCGCAGGCGACAGTGGAAAAAGGTCAAGGGGAAGTACCTGTTTAACGCATTCGCCCTGGCCCGTGTCTTTCGTGCCCGATTCCTTGAGGCGGCAAACAACGCGGGACTGGCGATCCCGGGCGGTGTCCCCGAAAAATGGGTGGTCGACTGTGCCCATGTCGGCAACGGCTTACCGGCCCTTAAATATCTGTCCCGGTATCTTTATCGCGGTGTCATCACCGAGAAAAAAATCCTCGCCTGTCGGGATAGGCAGGTGACCTTCAGTTACATCGAAAGCGGTACCGATCAAAAACGCACTCGCACTCTAAAGGGGGAAGACTTTTTGTGGCTGGTTCTGCAGCACGTCCTCCCCAGAGGTTTCCGTCGGGTCCGGGATTATGGCTTTCTCCACGGCAACGCCAAAAGGCTCTTAAAGCTGGTGCAGCTGATTTTACGCGTCATGCTGATACCGAATCCATTGAGACCGAGGCCGGTGTTTAAATGCCCTTGTTGTAAAGCGGTCATGCTAATTACGGCCTTCCGACGACCGGCATGGCTGTCGGGATAGTGTGCCTAAACGGCATCGCTTTGCGCCAATCCCAATAGAGGAGGATCTGCAGTCCTTATGACCGCCGCAAGGATCGGATATTTTAGCCTCTTCAGTAGGTGAAGGCCCTCGCTCGCCTTCAAAAAAGTGCATAAAAGATCAACTCCTTAGCAACCAAAAAATCAAACCGACATATTTGCTTTATCTGTATTGCGGCCGGGCTTGTTCAACCACAGGATAAGATCGCGGCTCGTTCCTCGCGCGATCTATCCTTATTCGTTGGGCAGTGGTACTGCGAATCTATCCGGCAGTTTGGTTCTATAACTATTTTGCCGAAGCCATCCAGATTGTGAGCCTGCCCCAATCTTATCTAGTTCAATGGGGAAGTAAAGGGGTTGTCCGAAAAGTTGTTTCAGATTGTTTGCAAGGACAGTCCGGGCGATGTTACTCCCGTCTTGTATCTCCTGGTATCTGAGAAAATTTA
>JAUWLU010000314.1 GCA_030613545.1 Desulfuromonadales bacterium | reverse complement strand
ATCTGCAGGGGGACGGCACCTATGTCCAGCGGCAGCCGGCGGCGGAAGACCAGCATCCGGGCAGCCAGGAGCAACTCATTCTGGCGGCAAAAAAACGCAAGAAGGAATTTTTTCGACAAAAAGAACGCAAAGGGAAAAAGGGCTCGCGCCATCGCAACTTGCTCTGATATCGGCAACACCGTTGGCGCACAGCATCGCACCTGGAGTAACAATTGACGCAGAGTTACGGTTATGTGTTCAAGAGCCCTGATCTGGTCGAAAACTGGCTGGCGGACCTGCTGCGATCGGACCGCTGCCGGCGACAGCAGTCGCCGGTCAACGGATCTGGAAACTATACAAACGCTGCCTCAAAGAAGGCCGGGCCATCAGCACCGAAAGCCCCGCTAAAGCCTTGCACGAATTGCGCAAAACCTGTAAAAATCTCCGTTACCTGCTGGAGTTTTTCCAGAGTTTCTATCCGTCAAATGCTATGAGAACCCTGGTCAAGGCCCTCAAGGGGCTGCAGGACAATCTCGGCGAATTCCAGGATTACCAGGTACAGGGCGAAGCCATGCTTTCCTTTGGCATGCAGATGGCCGAGAACCAGCAGACGCCTCCTGCCACCCTGCTGGCCATGGGAACCCTGGCCGGCAGCCTGCTGCACCAGCAACAGCAGACCAGGGAGGAGTTTCTTCATCGGTTAAAGACCTTTTGCCGGCCGAAAAACCACCAGTTGTTTCAAAAACTGTTCGGCTCAACAGGCCGCAAGGGAGCTGTCGTCCAATGACCGAGATGGACTAGGTGAGCATGACCCCTGGCAAACAAAATGTTTAAACATATCCCCATCTGCAACAAGGGTGAAAGGACAGACAAAAGAATGGCTGTAGAGATCGAACGCAAATTCCTGGTCCGTAGCGACGACTGGCGAAAAGGTGCTGTCGGCACAAGCTACCGCCAGGGCTACCTGACCATCGACCCGGAACGCACCGTGCGGGTGCGCATCGCCGGAGACAAGGGCTTTTTGACCATCAAGGGCAAAACCGAGGGCATGACCCGTAGCGAATTCGAGTATCCCATCCCCCTTGCTGAAGCGACCCAGCTTCTCGACGCCCTCTGCCTGCGGCCGTTGATCGAAAAGATCCGCTATTGCGTAAACTATGCCGGCCACCTTTGGGAAATCGACGAATTCGCTGGCGACAACAACGGCCTGATCCTGGCCGAAGTCGAACTCGACTCATGCGACGAACAGGTCGAATTGCCCCCCTGGGCCGGCGAGGAGGTCACCGAAGATCACCGCTACTACAACTCCAGCCTCTCCCAGACTCCCTACCAGAGCTGGCAACAGCCACAGGAACACCTCCCGTGAAACGCCTGACCCTACTCAGGCACGCCAAATCGAGCGGTAAAGAACCCGATCAGAACGATTTCGACCGACCCCTCAACAGCCGCGGCCGGCACGACGCACCACTTATGGGCCGGCGCCTCGCAGGGCGCGGCTTGCAGCCGGACCTGCTGCTGGCCAGTCCCGCCCTCCGCAGCCGCCTGACCGCCGCGGCCGTCGCCAAGCAGCTCGCCATCGACGCCGGA
This sequence comes from Desulfuromonadales bacterium, assembly GCA_030613545.1. Classification (GTDB taxonomy): domain Bacteria; phylum Desulfobacterota; class Desulfuromonadia; order Desulfuromonadales; family Syntrophotaleaceae; genus Syntrophotalea_A. The sequence continues at coordinate 686 of JAUWLU010000314.1, read as the reverse complement.
TGTCTGACCTTCGACGAGCGCATCTATCTGGCCACAGTCCGTGAACTGCTCGGCCTGGTGCGTGCAATTGCCGAAGACCGTCAGAATGTGCTATTGGTAGGCCATAATCCCGGCATCACCGATCTGGCCAACTACCTGGTCGGCGGCCAGCTCGAAAACCTGCCGACCTGCGGCCTGTTCAGCGTCGAGCTACAGGTGTCCACCTGGCGGCAGCTCGATCGGGCCGGCAGTAGACTGGTCTTTTACGACTATCCCAAAAGGAACGCCGAGTAAGAGACTGACTTGTGAAGGAGGCTACGAGATGGGTTGCCTGAAGGGAAAATCAAAGACCAAACCGAAGCCCGGTACCTACCTGTGCGAAAAATGCGAGGCCGCTTCAAAAAAGAAGGGCGATCTGTGCAAGGCAAAAAAGATCAAGGACAAGAACAAAAAGAAAAAATAAGATCCGCTCCGGACTCCCCCCTTTACCACAAATTGAAGCCCGGCGACCTCACCATTGTGAAGTGCCGGGCTTCGCTAGCTTAGTTTCTGTCCGGAAACGGCCCTTTTCCGCAATCTCTGCGTCAATCTACGGCCTTGCTTGTGACTCGGGCCCTCCATGGCCCTCGCCCTTCGGGCAGCCAGAGGCTGTCCCATTCCGCTGTCCTGCGGAATGGTGCGGCGTACCGATGTACGCCTCCGCGCAA
>JAUWLU010000025.1 GCA_030613545.1 Desulfuromonadales bacterium | reverse complement strand
AAAAAGTCATGAGATGGCTAAGCAAAAATTTCGACCTACAAGGCGTAGTGGTTTTTCAGGGGTGAAGGCATACATATGGTATGTCGAAGTCCTGAAAAAGTGCTGCAACGCAGTAGGGCGGACTTTTTGCGACGCCATCATGGTATAATGCTTTCCAGTTTAAAAAGAGGAGGGGGATGGTTCATGATCAGGGCTATATTGTTGGCGGTTTTGACGGTTTCTTTGACGGCTTGCGGCGCTGGCAGCTTCAAGGTCGACAAAGAAGAATATCGGCAGCGAGTTCGCACCCTGGGTGTTGTTCCCTTGCTGGTTGACGGTAATTCACAGTTGGAGCACCCTCGGTCGCAGGAGGTTGCCGGGTTGCTGCGGCGCACTAGTGTCGGCCAGCAACAGCATCTGGTCGATATGCTCAAAGAGCAGCAGGGCTATTTTGATGTGCGCCCGGTGTCCGGCGATGGGGGAGCCTTGTTCGGTAGCCTGATTCAGGGGCGTGCCTGGCAGGAGGGGGATCGCGGCCCTTATCACCATTACAGCTTCAATGCTCGGACCGTCGCCGAATTGGCTCGGCAGAATAGCACTGATGCCCTGCTGGTGATCGTTCTTAATGGCGCGGTACGCAACGGTAAGCGCTGGGACAGAACCCGCTTGAGCTATCTGGAAGCACCCTTCAACAGCATTCTGGCTACGGCCGCGGTGGTGTTGCCCTCCGGCGAGATCCTTTGGGAGTATCAGGGGGACGAGCCGTTTCTGGACCTTCAGTACCCGGCTTTTGATGAAGCCTATTACAATCAGAGTGATGAGATTGCGACCCGCTTCATCACCCTGGCGGGGCTGGAGCGGCATCTTAAGGCGTCGGGGCGCAAGTGGCTGCGGGAAACGGCGATGCCGCAACCTTATCAGGAGCTTTTCGACCGGTTGGCGGCAGAGTTGAAGCCCGGCCTGCTGAATCCCTTCAAGGGGAACGGTGCTGCCCGTTGATGTTGATTAGGGTGTGAGCTAGGGGCTGTAGCGAGGGTCATGATGCAAATAATCGATTGACACGGGCTCTGAAACTGAGGTAGATAGGGGGCAGAATCGGATTGCCCCTCAGTCTTTGGCGGTCCTTGCCTCGAGCCCCTTCGAAGAATTCATTCCAGACAATCACATTACTCAAAGTCATTTTTATACATAGAAACGGAGTATCCTGACGGCCGGTTTCGGCACTGCAGCTGGGTTGCGGGCCGGGATTGGCAAGGAATAATTCCCCTTCCTTCAGCTACAAGCATTCCACTATCGATATAAATTAACAGTCAAGGCTAAAAAGCACGATGTTGCCGCAAAAGGGTGGCCGGAAATGCAGCGTGGTAAGTAGCCGCGACAGGGCCGGCATCCCGCTCGTTGCACCCCATGTCGGGTGAGGAGAACGTATGAACCTGAAAGAATTGAAAGAAAAGAAAATCGCCGATCTGGTCCAGATTGGCAAGGAACTGAAGCTGGAGGGAGCTTCGGGGATGCGCAAGCAGGATCTTGTTTTCGCTATCCTCAATTCCACGGCGGAGAAAAACGGTGCCATCTACGGTGAAGGTGTGCTGGAGATACTGCCCGATGGCTTCGGTTTTCTGCGGGCGCCCGACGCCAATTATCTCCCCGGCCCGGACGACATCTATGTGTCACCTTCGCAGATTCGCCGCTTCAATCTGCGCACCGGCGATACCGTGGCCGGCCAGATTCGGCCTCCTAAGGAAGGGGAGCGTTATTTTGCGCTGCTCAAGGTGGCGGAAGTCAATTTTGAGGATCCGGCTGTAGCTCGGGACAAGACCCTGTTCGACAACCTGACGCCCCTCTATCCGGAAGAGCGGATCATGCTGGAGACCGAGCCGGATAATCTCTCCATGCGGGTGATGGATCTGGCGTCCCCGATCGGCAAGGGTCAGCGCGGCCTGATCGTTGCGCCGCCCCGTACCGGCAAGACCATGTTGCTGCAGAATATCGCCAACTCCATCACCACCAACCATCCGGAAGTCTACCTTATCGTCCTGCTTATCGACGAGCGCCCGGAAGAGGTGACCGACATGCAGCGCTCGGTGCGCGGCGAGGTCATCTCTTCGACCTTTGACGAGCCGGCGACCCGCCACGTGCAGGTAGCGGAGATGGTCATCGAAAAGGCGCGCCGCCTGGTGGAGCACAAGCGGGATGTGGTTATTCTGCTCGATTCCATTACCCGGCTGGCTCGCGCCTATAATACCGTGGTGCCGCCGAGCGGCAAGATTCTTTCCGGCGGGGTCGATTCCAATGCGCTGCACAAGCCGAAGCGCTTTTTCGGTGCCGCACGCAACATCGAGGAAGGTGGCAGTCTGACCATTATCGCCACCGCCCTGATCGATACCGGCAGCAAGATGGACGAGGTTATCTTTGAAGAATTCAAGGGTACCGGCAACATGGAGCTGCAGCTTGACCGGCGTCTGGTCGATAAGCGGACCTTTCCGGCCATCGACATCAACAAGTCCGGTACGCGCCGCGAAGAACTGCTGCTCGATACCACCACCCTGCAGCGCACCTGGCTGCTGCGCAAGGTGCTGTCAAGTATGAATGTGGTCGACGGCATGGAGTTTCTGCTGGAAAAGCTCTCCGCCTCCAAGGGCAACCAGGAGTTTCTCGATTCCATGAATCAATAGCCGACCCCGTCGAGAAAGTGCTTGCGGAACTTGTGTTAAGGTGTTATCAAGTAGGCTTTGCTTTTTAGCCCCTTTCGCCAATGTCTAGCCCTGTACAACGCCAGGGCATCAAGGAGAACAAGAGTTATGAAAGACGGAATCCATCCTGCCTACGATAAGGTCACAGTCAAGTGTCACTGTGGCTCTACCTTTGAGACCCGCTCCACCAAGAAAGACGTGATCACCACGGAGGTCTGCTCGGCTTGCCATCCCTTCTATACCGGCAAGCAGAAGCTGCTGGACACCGCGGGTCGAATTGAGCGGTTCCGCAAAAAATACGGTCAGAAAAAGTAGATACCGGGGACGGCCTTCCGGGGCCGTTTCTTTTTTATTGAGCCGCAGCGCCCGTGCGCTGCGGCTTGTCGAGTTTTTCTGCCGCATCGGGCATTCGCCTGCTGCGGGGTGCCTCCGGCCTGTTGCGCCGGGAATTGACGGAGGGGGCCATGTTCGTTCAGCTATTGCAGCATACTCCCGAACCCGAACGGGTGGTGGCGGCAGCGGCCCGGCTCTGCTATTCGGCGTCTTCCATTGAGCAGCTGCTGGAACAGGGGCCGCAGGAGCGCGCCCGGCTGCTGGAAAAAATCCTCTCCCTGGGGCATCTGTCGGTTCTTGAGCACGCCTCTTTTTCCTTTGGTGTCGAGGGGATCAGTCGCGCCTGTTCCCATCAGCTGGTTCGCCATCGTCTGGCCTCCTTTTCGCAACAGAGTCAGCGCTATGTTTCCCATCAGGAGCGCTTTGCCGCCGTGGTGCCGCCGACGATTGCCGGCCGCCCCGAGCTGTTGAAACGATACGAACAGCTCTTCGATGAGGTGCATGCCCTGTATGGTGAACTGCTGGAGGCCGGCGTTCCGGCTGAAGATGCCCGTTTTGTGCTGCCCAACGCCGCTCAGACCAAGCTGGTGTTGACCATGAATGCGCGGGAGCTGCTGCACTTTTTCGGTTTGCGCTGTTGTCGTCGGGCCCAGTGGGAGATTCGTGCCCTGGCCATCGAAATGTTGCGTCTGGCACGGGTTGCCGCACCCCTGCTCTTTGCCGGCGCCGGTCCCGGTTGTCTGGCCGGCCCCTGTCCCGAAGGCGCTATGGCATGCGGCGCCATTGACCAGGTGCGGCGGGAATTTTCCGAGCTCTGAGCAGGTTTTCGGGCGGCGGGTAAGGAGTGGTTGGTCGTGGATCCCATGTTTAAAAAGTTGGAAGAGGTCGTTGATCGCCTGCGCGAGGTCGAGGGGTTGCTTTCTGATCCTCAAGTGGTCTCCCAGCAGGACCGCTTTCGGGGGCTGACCAAGGAGCATGCCGATCTGTCTCCGGTGGTGGAGGCCTTCGACAGCTATCGGCAGCTCTGCGATGAGATTGCCGGACATCGGGAGTTGCTGCAGGACAGCGACGCCGAACTCAAGGAGATGGCGCGGGAGGAATTGCCGGCGCTGGAAGAGCGGCGCGTCGAACTGGAGCAGGAGCTCAAGCTGCTGTTGCTGCCCAAGGACCCTAACGACGACAAGAACGTTATTCTGGAGATTCGCGCCGGGGCTGGCGGAGATGAAGCGGCCCTGTTTGCCGGCGAGCTGTTCCGCATGTACGGCCGTTATGCCGAACGCCAGGCCTGGCGGGTCGAGATGCTGAGCTGTTCCGATTCCGATGCCGGTGGCGTGAAGGAAGTGATCGCCATGGTCAGCGGCCAGCGGGTCTTTTCCCGTCTCAAGTTTGAGAGCGGTACTCACCGGGTACAGCGGGTGCCGGAAACGGAAACCCAGGGACGCATTCATACTTCGGCCTGTACCGTGGCGGTGCTGCCGGAGGCTGAAGACGTCGACGTCGATATCGATCCGAGTGATCTGCGCATCGATGTCTATCGCGCTTCCGGGGCTGGCGGCCAGCATGTCAACAAGACCGAATCGGCGGTACGCATCACCCATCTGCCGACCGGGGTGGTGGTTTCCTGCCAGGATGAAAAGTCACAGCACAAGAACAAGGCCAAGGCCATGAAGGTGCTCAAGTCCCGCATCCTCGACAGCCTGATGGCCGAGCAGCAGGCGCAGATGGCCGCCGACCGCAAGACCCAGGTTGGCAGTGGCGATCGCTCTCAGCGGATTCGCACCTACAACTTTCCTCAAGGGCGTTGCACCGATCATCGCATCGGGCTGACCCTCTACCGTCTGGAGAGTATTATGCAGGGCGATCTCGACGAACTGGTCGATGCCATCAGCACCTATTTCCAGAGTGAGGCTCTGGCCGGTCAGGAGCACTGATCTTGGCCGAGCCGTGGACGGTGCTCAAGGTATTGCAATGGACGGCCGGCTACCTGCAGGAACAGGGTATCGAAGGCGCGCGGCTCGATGCCGAATTGCTGCTTACCGAGGTGCTACAGCTCGATCGGGTCGGTCTGTATGTCAACTATGACCGACCCCTTGAGGCGAACGAACTGGCCGCCTATCGGCAACTCGTTGGCCGGCGCGCCCGCCGTGAACCGGTCGCTTATATTCTTGGCCGTAGCGAATTCTGGTCGTTACCTTTGGTGGTTCGGCCCGATGTGTTGATTCCTCGGCCTGACACCGAGGTGCTGGTGGAAGAGGCATTGCAGCGGGCCGTCGCCGAAAGCCGCATCCTCGATGTCGGCACCGGCAGTGGCGCGATCGCCATTGCCCTGGCCCATGAATTGCCGAACGCTGAGCTGGTCGCCATCGATCTTTCCGAAGCGGCCCTTGCAGTGGCGCAAGAAAATGCCCGTTGCAACGGTGTGGCCGAGCGGATAATTTTTCAGCAGGCGGACCTGCAGCGGTTGCCGACCGGCCCCTTTGAGCTGATTGTGGCCAATCCGCCCTATATTCCCCAGGGGGATTTGGCTTCCTTGCAGCCCGAAGTGCGCGATTACGAACCGCAGCTGGCCCTGGCCGGTGGCAGCGATGGCCTCGATTGTTATCGGACCCTGGCTGCTCAGGCATGCCAGTGCTTGACCGTCGGCGGCTGGATTCTACTGGAGGTCGGCATCGGTCAGGCAGGGGACGTGCAGCAATTGTTGACAGCGGCGGGGCTGGTTGAGGTCTTCTGCCGTAACGATTATGCCGGCGTGGCGCGGGTAGTCGGGGGCCGTCGCGTGGTCACCGCCGAAGCATAAACCTCATTTTCGACAGGCAAGCGACTCTTGGAAAAAATCATCATTCATGGCGGTCGACGGCTTTCCGGCCGCGTTCAGGTCAGTGGGGCGAAGAATTCCGCATTGCCGCTGCTCTTTGCTACTCTGTTGGCCCCCGGCGTCCATCGTCTCGGCAACGTGCCGAACCTGCGGGACATCACCACCGCCGCGCGTCTGTTGAGTGGTTTCGGAGCTCAGGTTGAACGTCAGGATGATCTGTGCACCGTCGATGCCACGGCTATTCAGAGTGTCGAAGCGCCCTATGAGCTGGTGCGCACCATGCGTGCTTCGGTGCTGGCTCTGGGGCCTTTGCTGACCCGGCTCGGTCACGCTCGGGTCAGCTTGCCCGGAGGCTGCGCCATCGGCGCCCGGCCGATCAACCTGCACCTCAAGGGCCTGGAAGCCATGGGGGCGCGTATCAAGCTTGACCACGGCTATGTCGAAGCTCGAGCCAAGCGACTTAAGGGCGCCCATATCTATCTCGATGTTCCCACCGTCGGTGGCACCGAAAACCTGATGATGGCCGCCGTGCTGGCCAAGGGGACCACGGTGTTGGAAAACGCCGCCTGCGAGCCCGAAATCGTGGATCTGGCCGATGCCCTGTGTGCCATGGGCGCACATATCCACGGCGCCGGCAGCGACCGAATCACCATTGAGGGGGTCGATGAGCTGCAGCCCATGGACTTTTCGGTCATGGCCGACCGGATCGAGGCCGGTACCTTCATGGTCGCCTCCGCCCTGACTCGGGGCAATGTGCTGGTCGCTGGCGCTCGGGCCGAACATCTCGAAGCACTGATCTGCAAATTGCGCGAAGCCGGTGTTGAGGTGTTCGAAGAAGCAGATGGGTTGCGGGTCAAAGGGCCGCGCCGCCTTACCTCGGTCGATATCAAGACCCGGCCCCATCCCGGTTTTCCCACCGACATGCAGGCTCAATTTATGACTCTGATGGTATTGGCCGGCGGTACCAGCGTGGTCAGCGAAAACGTCTTTGAAAACCGCTTTATGCACGTCTGCGAATTGCAGCGCATGGGGGCCGATATCTCCATCGAAGGAGGCCAGGCGACGGTCAAGGGGGTCAAGGGCCTGTTCGGCGCGCCGGTTATGGCCACCGACCTGCGGGCCAGCGCCTGTCTGGTGCTGGCCGGGCTGGCGGCGGACAATACCACCGAGGTGCGGCGCATCTACCATCTCGACCGGGGATACGAGCGCATCGAAGAGAAGTTTCAGCAGCTCGGTGCCCGTATCGAGCGGGTCAGGGAAGAGTCGTAAACGACTGACCTGCATCGGTAATGAAGCAATTACTTGATGCTTTCGCAAAAAGTCATGAGATGGCGACGCCATAATTACCTGCTTCCTGCCGATTGTTGTTTTGTTTTTATTACCGTCCACGATTGATGGACTCGCAAAAAGTCATGTGATGGCTAAGCAAAATTTTCGACCTACAAGGCGTAGTGGTTTTTCAGGGGTGAAGGCATACATATGGTATGTCGAAGTCCTGAAAAAGCGCTGCAACGCAGTAGGACGGACTTTTTGCGACGCCATCACGATTCACCGGGGGTCAACCTATGAGTGATTTTATCACCTTCGCCTTGCCCAAAGGGCGCATCATGCAGGATTCGATGGAGCTCTTTGGCAAGATCGGCATCACCTGCCCGGAAATGGCCGGCGACAGTCGCAAGCTGGTTTTTGAGAATCGCGAGAGCAAGTTTCGCTTTATGGCGGTGCGGGCTACCGACGTGCCGACCTATGTAGAGTATGGCTGCGCCGATATCGGCGTGGTCGGCAAGGATACCCTGCTGGAGCAGGGCAAGGACCTGTACGAGCCCCTCGATCTCAAATTCGGATATTGTCGATTGGTGGTTGCCGAGCCCAAAGCCCTGCTGGAGGAAGAAGATCCGAGCAGTTGGTCGAACATTCGCGTGGCCACCAAATATCCCAACGTCACCGAACGCTACTTTGCAGCCCGTGGTGTGCAGGTGGAACTCATCAAGTTGTACGGCTCCATCGAGCTGGCGCCGCTGGTTGGTCTGGCCGAGCGCATCGTCGATCTGGTGTCTACCGGTGCCACCCTGCGCGATAACGACATGGTCGAAGTGGAGACCATTGCCGAGATCACCAGCCGCTTGGTCGTCAATCGGGCTAGCCTGAAGACCAAGCACCAGCGGATCAGCCGGATCATCGCCGATCTGGAAGAGGTGATCGGCAACGAGCGGACCATCTCCGGTTAATGGTCTTGAGCATGGCACTGTATCGTCTGGAGAGAAAGCATGATTGAGTTTCTGCGTTTTGACGATGCCGGTTTCGACGGAGCCCTGCAGCGCATTGTGGCTCGCGGCGAGGAACCGCCGGCTGGAGTCGAGGAGCTCGTTGCGGAGATCATCGCGCGGGTGCGTGAGCAAGGGGATCGAGCTCTGTTCGACTACACCGCCCGGTTTGACGCCCTGCAACTCAGTGCCGCGACGGTGGAAGTCTCGGCGGCCGAACTGGACCAGGCTCTGGCTTCGATCAGCGAAAAGTCTCTGGCCTGCCTGCAGCTAGCCGCCGATCGCATCGAGGCCTTTCATCGTAAGCAGAAGCAGGAATCGTGGCTGTCCACCGACGAGCCGGACATGCTGCTTGGGCAACTGGTGCGGCCCCTCGACCGGGTCGGCATCTATGTCCCCGGTGGCAAGGCCAGCTATCCGTCATCGGTGCTGATGAACGCCCTGCCGGCCAAGGTCGCTGGCGTCAGCGAGATTATTATGGTGGTGCCCATGCCCGGCGGCGAAGTAAACCCCCATGTGTTGGCGGCGGCTCGCCTGGCCGGGGTCGATCGTGTTTTCAAGGTGGGCGGAGCCCAGGCGGTGGCGGCGCTGGCCTTTGGCACCGAAAGCGTGCCACGGGTCGACAAGATTACCGGCCCCGGTAACATCTACGTGGCTACGGCCAAGAAGCAGGTCTTCGGTCAGGTCGATATCGACATGATCGCCGGACCGAGCGAGATTCTGGTGATCAACGACGGCAGCGGCGACCCGCAGCACGTGGCAGCCGATCTGTTGTCCCAGGCCGAACACGACGAACTGGCCGCCAGTATTCTGGTGACCACCGACGAGGCTTTTGCCGTGGCGGTTAAGCAGGCCCTTGCCGAACAGTTGACAGCTCTGCCCCGGCGCGATATCGCCGCCCGCGCCCTGGCTCGCTACGGTGCCATCATCGTCGCCGGCGACCTGGACGAGGCCATCGCCTTTAGTAATCGCATTGCCCCGGAACATCTCGAACTGGCGGTTGCCGATCCTTTCGCCGTGTTGCCGATGATTCGCCATGCCGGCGCGATCTTCATGGGGCACCATACCCCGGAAGCGGCCGGCGACTATCTGGCTGGGCCCAACCACACCTTGCCGACCGGTGGCACGGCACGTTTCTTTTCGCCTCTCGGGGTAGACGATTTTGTCAAAAAGTCGAGCCTGGTCTCTTTGAGTCGCGCCGGTCTGCAGCGGGTCGGCGATGCTATCATCCATCTGGCGGAACTGGAGGGCCTTGCCGCCCACGCTCGCTCGGTGGCCATCCGTATCAACAAGTAGCTCAGCGGTGTCTGCCGTACTCCGGCGGACACAACCGGAAAAAGGGGGAAGGATATGCCACGCAGCGCGACCATCGATCGGCAGACCGCAGAAACCCGGATTCATCTGACCCTGTCCCTGGACGGCTCCGGCCGAGGGGAGGTCGCTACCACAGTGCCCTTTCTCGACCACATGCTGGTCCTGTTGGCCCGCCATGGGTTCTTCGATCTCACGGTGCAGGCCGCAGGGGATGTGCAGGTCGATGCTCACCACACCGTCGAAGACCTCGGCATCTGTCTCGGTGAAGCCTTTAAAAAAGCGATCGGCGATAAACAGGGCCTGCGTCGTTACGGCCGCTGCACCATGCCCATGCACGAAGCGCTGGCCACAGTGGACATCGATTTTTCCGGGCGGCCTTATCTGGTCTTCAACGTCGATCTGCCCAAGGCCAAAGTCGGTGATTTCGATGTCGAGCTGACCGAAGAGTTTTTCGTCGCCTTCTGCAACCACGCCGGCGCCAATCTGCATGTCAACTTGGCCTACGGCAGCAATCTGCATCATATTATCGAGGCCATCTTCAAGGCCTTTGGCCGTGCCCTTGATGAGGCTACCGGCAATGACGGACGTATCGTCGGGGTCATGTCGAGCAAGGGAAAGCTGGAGTAACATGATTACCATCATCGATTACGGCATGGGCAATCTGCGCAGTGTGCAGAAGGGCTTCGAAAAGGTCGGCTTCAGTGCCGAGGTGACCGCCGATCCGCGCGTGGTCGAGCGGGCTGACAAGCTGGTGCTGCCCGGCGTCGGGGCCTTCAAGGATTGCATGGACAACCTGCGCAGTGGGGGCTTCATCGACGCCATTCACGGCCATATCGCCACCGGTCGGCCTTTTCTCGGTATCTGCCTCGGCCTGCAACTGCTGTTCAGCGAAAGCGAGGAGTTCGGTTGCCACCAGGGGCTCGGCATCATCCCCGGCAAGGTGCGGCGCTTTGCCGACGACATGCAGTTGGCGGGGGAGCGGCTCAAGGTGCCCCATATGGGTTGGAACCAGATCGCCATCGAGCGGCCATCGCCGCTGCTGCGCGGGGTGGTCGACGGGGCGGCGGTCTACTTCGTTCACTCCTACTATGTCGATCCCGACGATGCGGCGATGGTGGCCACCACCACCGAATATGGCCAGCGCTTCTGTTCCAGCATCTGGCACGACAACGTTATGGCGACCCAGTTTCACCCGGAAAAGAGCCAGCAGGTGGGGCTGCATATTCTGAAAAATTTTGGAGAACTGTAAATGATCGTTATTCCGGCCATCGATTTGAAAGAAGGACGCTGCGTGCGTCTCGAGCAGGGTCTCATGGACAAGGACACCGTCTACAGCGACGATCCGGCCGGTCAGGCCCTTTCCTGGCAGGAGCAGGGTGGCGAATTGCTGCATATCGTCGATCTCGACGGCGCCTTTGCCGGCGTGCCGCGCAATCGCGAGGCGATTCGGGCCATCGTCGAAGCGGTCTCCATGCCCACCGAACTGGGCGGCGGCATTCGCGATCTGGCCACCATCGAGGCCTATCTCGAGCTCGGTGTCAGCCGGGTGATTCTCGGCACCGTGGCCAAGGAAAATCCGGCCCTGGTGGCCGAGGCCTGTCGACTCTTTCCCGGCCGCATCGTGGTCGGCATCGATGCCAAGGACGGCCTGGTAGCGGTGCGGGGCTGGGCCGATGTGACCGAGAAACGGGCCACGGAACTGGCCAAAGAGATGGAAGGCTGCGGTGTCGAGGCAATCATCTATACCGATATTGCCCGCGACGGCATGATGCAGGGGCCGAATATCGAGGCCACCCGCCAGCTGGCCGAAGCCATCAGCGTGCCGGTCATTGCTTCCGGCGGGGTTTCGTCCCTCGACGACATCGCCCGCCTGATGACCGTTGAGGAGGCCGGAGTGACCGGGGTGATTACCGGTAAGGCCATCTATACCGGCAGCCTCAACCTGCGCGAGGCGGTCGCCTTGACCCGCCGCGGGCGTTGATTAAAAAATCCCCGCACCCCTTGTAATGGCGGCAAGCTATTCTTATCTTTGCAGGATAACCGATGCTGAATAAACGAATCATACCTTGTCTTGACGTCAAGGACGGCCGGGTGGTCAAGGGGGTCCAGTTCGTCGGCCTGCGCGATGCCGGTGACCCGGTGGAAGCGGCGGAGATTTACGACGCTCAGGGCGCCGATGAACTGACCTTTCTCGATATCACCGCTTCGAGTGACCAACGCAACATTATTCTCGATGTGGTGTCTCGCACTGCCGAGCGGGTGTTCATGCCCCTCACCGTGGGTGGCGGCATTCGCGAAATCGCCGACATCCGTAACCTGCTCAATGCCGGGGCGGACAAGGTCTCCATCAACACCGCCGCCGTCTACCGCCCTGAATTTGTTCGCGAGGCCGCCGAGCGGTTTGGCTCCCAGTGTATCGTGGTGGCCATTGACGCCCGCCGGGTGGCCGGATCCGAGCCCCAGCGCTGGGAGGTCTACACCCACGGCGGCCGCACCCCGACCGGCATCGACGCCATCGACTGGGCGGAACGCATGGAGGCCTACGGCGCTGGCGAGATCCTGCTCACCAGCATGGACTGCGACGGCACCAAGGACGGCTACGATCTGCCCCTGACCCGTACGGTCAGCGACCGGGTGCAGATTCCGGTTATCGCCTCGGGCGGGGTCGGGAATCTCGAGCACGTCTACCAGGGACTGACCGAAGGCGGGGCCAGTGCCGCGCTGGCGGCGAGCATCTTTCATTTCCGTGAATACACCATCCGCGAGTGCAAGGAATATCTGCTCAAGCGGGGCGTGCCGGCCCGTTTGTAGCGGCCCGGGGAGGAACCATGGCTCTTGTGGATCAAGTTCAATTCGATAAGGACGGCCTGGTGCCGGCTGTGGTGCGCGATGCCGCCAGCGGCGCGGTGCTGATGCTGTCGCACCTCAACGCCGAGGCGTTAGCCAAAACCGAAGCCAGCGGTCTGTTGCATCGTTATTCCCGCTCCAAGGGGGCGCTGGTGGCGCCGCAAGAGGGTACGGCCGAGGTGGTTCGTGAAGCGCGCCTGAGCTGTTCCGGCGACTGCCTGCTGCTGTCCGTCGAGGTCCAGGATACGGCCCGCGACTGCTTTTCGACCCTGCTCTGGCAGGATCCGCAAGGGACACCGGCCACGGACGATATTCTGCAGGCCGTCTATCGCATTGTGCAGCAGCGGCGTACCCAGCCTGCCGATCAGTCCTACGTCGCCTCTCTGTTTGCCAAGGGACTCGACAAGATTCTCAGCAAGATCGGTGAAGAAGCGACGGAAACGGTCGTAGCCGGCAAGGGCGGCGATCCCGAAGAAGTGGTATCTGAAACGGCCGACCTGTTTTTTCACGTGCTGGTGCTGCTCGGCTACTACGATCTGCCGCCGGAGCGCATCTATGCCGAATTGCGGCGACGCTTCGGGGTTTCGGGGCTGACCGAAAAGGCCAGCCGCAGCCAGAAGGGCGGCGCCAACTAGGCTGCCTGCGGTGTTTTAGTGATTGCGAGGGGACCGGTTTGCCGGTCGCCTCTTTGTGCTTTTCTTACCCAGTGAGGACTAACGGGCTGATGAGTCTCAAACAACAACTGACCGATGCCATGAAAGAGGCCATGAAGGCCAAGGCCAGCGAACGCCTGAGCACCATTCGGCTGATTCGCTCCGCCATCAAGAACCGCGAGATCGATACCCGCGAGGATATTGACGATCAGGGGATCATCGCCATTCTCGGTACCCTCGTCAAGCAGCGTAAAGAATCGGCCCAGGTCTATCGCGACAACCAGCGCATGGATCTGGCCGAAAAAGAAGAAGCCGAATTGGCAATACTGCAGGAGTTTCTGCCCGAGCCTCTGAGCGAAGCGGAGCTGGTGGCCTTGATCGACGAAATCGTTGGCGAACTCGGCGCCTCCTCCATGCGCGACATGGGGCCGGTAATGAAGTTGGTCGGTGAACGGGCCCAGGGCCGCGCCGACGGCAAGAAGGCCAGCGAACTGGTCAAGGCACGGCTGGCCGGTTGAGCGAAAAACTTTCGGCACTATCATGAACCTGTTCGATATCGCTATTCTGCTTTTGCTGGCCGGCTTCATTCTCAAGGGGCTGTGGCGCGGCCTTTTGCGGGAGCTATGCTCCCTGTGCGGGCTGTTCGGCGGACTCTTTCTGGCCGTGCGCTATCACGCCCCGCTGGCGGAACTGCTGATGGAACGCGTGTCTTGGCCAGGCCAGCTGTGCGTGGTGATCGCCTTTGCTGCGCTGCTGCTGCTGACGGTGATCTTTTTCGGTTTGCTCGGCTTTGTGCTATCCCGTTTTATCAAGCTACTGTTTCTCGGCGGCTTTAACCGAGTGGCTGGCGCCTTGTTCGGCCTGGTCCAGGGCGGTCTGTTGCTGACCTTGGTTTTGTACGGCCTCAGTCTCAACCCTTTGCCGCCGCCGGTCCGTGGTTTGTTCGAGCAGTCCCAGCTGGCGCCGCCGCTAGTCCGGTTTGGCGACACCCTGCTGCGTCAGGGCCGCCAGGTTTTGCAGCAGGGTCCCGCGGCCAAGCCGTTGGCTGATGCCGCCGGCAACACCGTTCAATCGCCAGGGAGCCGATGAGTAAAGAAACCCTGCGGGTACTCGAGTACGATAAAGTTCGCAGCCTGCTGGCCCGCTTCACCTCCACCGTACCGGGGCGCGAGTTGGCCCTGGAACTGCGGCCGCTGCCTGAGAAAACGGCGGTTGCCGAGGCCCTGGCCGAGGTGAGCGAGATGCGTCAGCTACTGGAGGAGGTCGGTCGGCCGCCGGTGGGCGCTTGCTGCGACCTGCTGCCGGCACTGCGCCAGCTGCGTACCGAGGGGACCTGGCTGCCAGCCGAACAGTTGCTGGAGGTGCAGAGCAGCCTTGATGCGGCTCACGACTGTCGCAACTATCTGGCCGAACGGCCGCAGTGGCCGCTTTTATCGGCCCTGGCCGCCGGCCTGCAACCTTGCGCGGCGCTGCGGCGCGAAATCGGCGAAAGCATCGGCACGCGGGGAGAGATTCTCGACAGCGCTTCCTTTGAACTGGGCGATCTGCGCTATCAGCTGCGTCGTCTGCGGGAGCGAATTCGCAAGGCTCTGGAAGATCTGCTGCTGTCCGACCGTTACGATGGAGTCTTTCAGGATCGGCTGGTTACCGAGCGCAACGGGCGTTACGTGGTGCCGGTCAAGGCCGATCATCGCGGCCGGCTCAAAGGCTTTGTTCACGACGAATCGGCCAGCGGTCAGACCCTGTTTGTCGAACCGACGGCGGTGCTCGACAGGAACAATGAACTGCAGGCCTTGCAGCGGGCCGAACAGCGGGAGCTGGAACGCATTCTGCGCCGACTGGCGGACGGAGTGCGGCGGCAGAGTGAGGCGCTGCGGGACAATCAGCTGATTCTGGCGCGCCTCGATTTGCGCGCAGCCGCGGCTCGTTTTGCCCGCTTGAGCGACGGGGCCGCCCCGCAGCTGGTTGATAAACCGCTCATCGAGCTGAAGGGGGCCCGTCACCCGCTGCTGCTGTTTGAGGCCGATGGCACCCCGGTGCCAGATCAGGCGGTGGCCATCGATCTGCTACTGGCGGCCGATAAAGACACTCTGGTGATCAGCGGTCCCAATACCGGCGGCAAGAGCGTTGCTCTAAAGACCGCCGGTCTGCTGGTGCTGCTGGTCCGCTCCGGGCTGCATGTGCCTTGCCGGGCCGACAGCCGGCTCTTTCTGTTCGACAAGGTTTTTGCCGATATCGGCGATGAGCAGAGTATCGAGCAGGGCCTGTCGACCTTTTCCGGCCATCTGAGCCGCATGCGGCAGATTCTGCAGCAAGCCGATCATGGCTCGCTGGTACTCCTCGACGAGGCCGGCACCGGCACCGATCCTGCCGAAGGCGCGGCGCTGGCTATGGCGGTGCTCGACGAGCTGCGCGGCGCCGGGGCCAAGACCCTGGTGACCACCCACCTCAATCTGGTCAAGGGCTATGCCCTGCTGGAATCGCGGGTGGAGAATGCCGCCGTGGAGTTCGACGAGCAGACTCTGCAGCCGACCTATCGGCTGCATTACGGCATTCCCGGCGCGAGCAAGGCCTTTACCATCGCCCGCCGACTTGGTTTGTCCGAGGCCTTGCTGGTCCGGGCCGAAGGCTATCTCGGCGAGGGCGAAAAGGCCGGCCTGGAACTGATCGAAAAGATCAATCAGCAGCAACAGGCTCTGTCCCGGCGGCTGGAGGAGGCCGATCAGCTGCAACGCCGGGCGCGCCTCGAACGGGCCAAGCGCAAGCAACTGCTGGAAGAACTCGAGGGGCAGCGGCAGGCCCTGCTTGACAAGGCCCGCCGTCGTGGCGAAGGACTGGTGCGGGAGGCCGAAGATAAAATCAAGCGGCTGTTCAAGGATCTGCGGCAGGTCGCGCCCGATGTCGCGGCTCAGGCTCGCTTGACCGGGGAGCTGCGGCAGGTTCGTGAAGCGATGCGGCCCGCCCCGATAGCAAAACCGAAGCCCGCCGCGGTACCTCAGGAAGTGGCTGTGGGCGAGCTGCTGCGCATTCCCGCTCTGGCCAGCGAAGGCGAGGTGGTGCGGGTCGCCGGCGGCGAGGCCGAACTGTCGGTGCAGGGCAAAAAGCTGCGCCTGTCGCTGAGTTCGTTGGAACAGTTCCAGCCGCGCCGGTTTGTCCGGCGCAAGAGCGACGGCGGTAAGGTGCGCAGCCGAGTGGAACGGGACACAGCCAGCAGTCGTCTGCTGTTGATCGGCAAGCGGGTCGATGAAGCCCTGGTGTTGCTCGATCGTTTCGTCGATGACGCCCTGCTGCAGGGACTGTTTGAGCTGGAAGTAGTGCACGGCAGCGGCGAAGGCATTCTGCGCCGGGCAGTGCGGGAATTTCTGGCCGGTCATCGCGAGGTAGAGGTTTTTCACGCTGCCGATCTGGCGCGAGGCGGCGACAATGTGACCATTGTCCAGCTGAGAAGGGTATGACGGGACGGATTGGCGAAGACAAGATCCAGGAAATCCGCGAGCGCATCGACATCGTCGAGCTGGTATCCTCTTACCTGCCGCTGAAGCGCTCGGGGGCCAATCATCTGGGGCTGTGCCCTTTTCACAGCGAAAAGACGCCGTCTTTCAACGTCAATGCGCCGCGGCAGATCTTTCACTGTTTCGGCTGCGGAGTCGGCGGCGACGCCTTCTCCTTTGTCATGCGCATGGAGGGGCTGAGCTTTCCCGAAGCGATACGTCGTCTCGCCGAGCGAGCCGGGGTTGAGATCGAGGAAGAGCAGCTGACCCCGGCCGAAGAGCAGCAGCGTCAAGAACGGGACCGGCTGCTGCGGGTCAGCGAGGTGGCTGCCGCCTTCTATCATCAGCAGTTGCTCGACGATCCGCAGGGGGCAGAAGGACGTCGCTATCTGCGCCAGCGTGGCTATGAAGGTGAAACAGTTCGCGAGTTTTGCCTGGGTTATGCCCCCGACAGCTGGCAGGCTCTGGCCGAGCATCTGGCCGGCAAAGGCTTTGAGCCCAAATGGGCCCGGGATATGCTTGGCCTGGTGCGTGCCGGCCGCGAGGGGCGGAGTGATTATGATCTGTTTCGACGGCGGCTGTTGTTTCCCATTCAGGACAGTCGCGGTCGGGTGGTGGCCTTCGGCGGCCGGGTGCTGGACGACAGCCTGCCCAAATATATCAATTCGCCCGAGTCGCCCATCTATCACAAAGGGCGGATCCTCTATGGCCTCTACCAGGCCAAGGAGGCGATGCGCCGCAGCGAGACGGGAATTGTGGTCGAAGGTTACTTCGATCAGATGGCGCTCTATCGGGCCGGTTTCCAGAATGCCGTGGCTACCTGCGGTACGGCCCTGACCGCCGAGCAAGCGCGGCTGCTCAAGCGCTATTGCAAACGGCTGCTGCTGTTCTTCGATCAGGACAAGGCCGGTCGCGAGGCGACCTTTCGCGCCATGGAGGTACTGCTGGCCGAGGGCTTGGCGGCGTCGGTGGTGGAGCTGTCGGCCAATGAGGATCCCGATTCTTTTCTGGCCGGCCATGCCGCCGAGGAGTTGCAGGCCTGTTTTGATCGGGCTCGGCCGGTGTTGCAAGTCTATCTGGAGCACTGCCTGGCGCTCCATGGCGACAGTATTGAAGGCAAGGCTCGGGCGGCTGAAGAGATGCTCGACAAACTGCGCCTGCTGCCGAGCGACCTGGAGCGGGATCTTTACCTTAAGGAATTGGCCCGGCGTACCGGCCTCGATGAGGATCTGCTTAAAAAGAGGGTGGTTCCGGCTTCGGCGGCTCCGCCCAAGGCAAAAGTCGCTCTGCCGCCGGCCGTATCGCCGCCGCAGAGGCGCCCGTTGCGGCCGGCAGTGGCTCAGGGTGGGGAAAACAAGACTCAGGAATTGCTGTTGCATCTGATGAAGATCAACAGCGAGATTCGCAGCCAGGTGGCAGAGGCGACGCCGGCCGATTTGTTCAGCGACGCTGACCGGCGAGCTATCGCCGCCGCGTTTATCGCCAGCAGCGACGAAGAAGGTCGTCTGGACGAAGATCGGCTGCTGAACGGTTTAAGCGAAGACCAAAAGGCGATTCTTTCGGGTATCATTGTTAAGGACGATCAGGCACTGGCCGAATACGCCGCCCGAATCTTTGAGGATTGCAAGAGAGCGGTGGACCGGGAACGGCTCAAGGCTCGCAACCGGATATTGCAGGAGCAGATTGAACAGGCAGAGCGGGACGGTGACAGCGTTGCGCTGGCGACCTTGTGGCGCGAAAAGCTCGATATTTCGAAAAAGATCAAGCAACGTAAATAACGACACTTTGTTCAGATATGTAACCACCCTATTTCCAGTCAACGGAAATCGAGAGGAGAAAAAACGCACATGTCCAAGAAAACCGGCATGGAAGAGGTCCAGCAACTTATCGACCTCGGTAAAGAAAAAGGCTATCTGACCTACGATGAAGTCAACGACATCCTGCCTGAAGGGATGGTTTCATCCGATCAACTCGACGACGTGATGAGTATGTTCGGCGAGATGGACATCGAAGTGGTCGACTCGGACAGCAAAGCCTCTGTCAGCGAAAAAAAGGAGGCTGGCAGCGCTAGTGACGATGACGATGATGATGACGAAAAAGAATACGAGGCCGGTGTGCTCGGTCGGACCAGCGATCCGGTGCGCATGTATCTGCGGGAGATGGGCCAGGTCTCGTTGCTGCCCCGCGAAGGCGAAGTCGAGATCGCCAAACGGATCGAAGACGGCGAGGCCCAGGTGACCCGGGTCATCATGAAGACCCCGATCGCCTTCAAGGAAGTACTGATTCTCGGCGACAAGCTGGCCAAAGACCAGATCGGCGTGGCCGAGATCACCAAAGAATTCGAAGAAGAAGAGGGCAGCGTGGTCGAGGAGAGACAGCGTCAGCGAACCCTCGATCTGATGGCCCGAATTCGCGAGAAAAACGAGCAGCTGATGGCTCTGCGCGAGCAGCAGGCCGGAGCCGCCGGGGAGCAGAAGCAGGCCCTGCTGGCCGAGGAACAGGAGCTGAAGGTTGCCACCGGCGAGTTCATGCGGGAGATTCGCCTCAAGGACTATCAGGTCGACAAAATCGTCGACCGCCTCAAGGAGCTGGCAAAACAGGTCAAAAAAGGCCAGGCCGAAGTCAGCGCCTGCGAAGAGGAGCTAAGCCGGCCCTACCGTGATATCAAGCGTCTGTTGCGCCGCATGCGCAAGAGCGACGACGATGCCCGCCAGGTCTCCGAGGAGCTCAGCGCCCCCATCGACACCCTGCTGGTGGTGGAAAAGCGGCTTAAGAGCGCCCAGCGCAAGTTCAAGCGGGTCGAAGAAGAGTCGGGATTTGCCCCGGAAGAATTGCTCGCCTCCCTGAAAGAGGTGCAGAAGGGCGAGTGGCGGGCCAAGGCGGCCAAGTCCGAACTGGTGGAGGCCAATCTACGGCTGGTGGTGTCCATTGCCAAAAAGTACACCAACCGCGGCCTGCAGTTTCTCGACCTGATTCAGGAAGGCAACATCGGCCTGATGAAGGCCGTCGACAAGTTCGAATATCAGCGCGGCTACAAATTCTCCACCTATGCTACCTGGTGGATTCGCCAAGCCATCACTCGCGCCATTGCCGATCAGGCCCGCACTATTCGCATCCCGGTGCATATGATCGAAACCATCAACAAGCTGATCCGCACCAGTCGCCAGCTGGTGCAGGAAATCGGTCGCGAACCGCTGCCCGAAGAGATTGCCGAGCGTATGGAGCTGCCGCTGGAGAAGGTTCGGCGGGTACTCAAAATCGCCAAGGAGCCCATCAGTCTGGAGACCCCCATCGGCGAGGAAGAGGATTCCTCTCTCGGCGATTTCATCGAGGACAAGGGGGTCGTTTCGCCGCTGGAGGCGGTCATCACCGGCAACCTTTCGGATCAGACCTCACGGGTCCTGTCGACCCTGACCCCCCGGGAGGAAAAGGTGTTGCGCATGCGCTTCGGCATCGGCGAGAAGTCGGACCACACCCTCGAAGAGGTTGGCCAGGACTTCGCCGTCACCCGTGAGCGAATTCGCCAGATCGAAGCCAAGGCGCTGCGCAAGCTGCGCCATCCGAGTCGGGCCAAACGCCTGAAAAGCTTTGTTGAGACCACCTGAAAGTCCTTGACAGGTATAGGGCAACGTCCTAAACTGAAAAACTGATTTTCGGGCCTATAGCTCAGTTGGCAGAGCCACCGGCTCATAACCGGTCGGTCCCAGGTTCGAATCCTGGTGGGCCCACCAATTGGAAAAGCGATGAGTCCAGAACTCAGCATCCTTTAAACAAAAAAACGAAGTTCCGAGAGTGCAACGAAGACTGTTGCACTCTTCGTTTTTCACCCCCCCCCTAAGGCATGAAACAACGCATCGTTCGCATTCACGATCTGGTCGGGCTGCTCAATGCCCTCTACCCACCGGCCCTGGCCGAAGACTGGGACAATGTAGGACTCCAGGTTGGCGACCCCCGAGCTCAGGTCAGTAAAGTTCTGGTCTGTCTCGATCCTTCCGAGCAAGCGCTGCAGGCAGCGGTTGACCAGGGGGCCGAAGCGCTGCTTTGCCATCATCCGCTGATCTTCAAGCCCCTGCGCAATCTGACCCCCGGCGATGAAACGGGGCGCATTCTGTTCGCTGCGGTACAGCAGCGAATCGCCATTATCGCCGCCCACACCAATCTTGATCGCGCCGGCAACGGTCTCAATGACTGGTTGGCTGCCGCACTCGGGCTTAGCGAGTGCCGGCCGCTCCTGGGGGGCGACGATCAATTGGTCAAACTGATCGTCTATGTGCCGGCCGGCTATGAGGGCCAGGTGGCCGAGGCCCTGTTTAAGGCCGGAGCCGGTCAGCTCGGCAACTACGACAGCTGTTCCTTTCGCAGCGAGGGCATCGGTACCTTCCGCGCCAATGACGGCTGTTCCCCCTTTATTGGCCGGGTCGGAGAGCGGAGCAGCGTTCGGGAACTGCGTCTGGAGACGGTGGTCCCGCAGGAATTGCTGAATCGCGTGGTCGAGCGCATGGTTCGTGCTCATCCCTACGAGGAAGTTGCCTACGACTTGGTGCCTCTCGCCAACCGCCGCAAGGAGGTCGGTCTGGGGCGCATCGGTCGTCTGGCGCAGGTCAAGACCCTGGCAGGGTTTGCGGCAGCGGTCAAAGAGACGCTGCAGGTCGAGGCGCTGCGGATTGTGGGCAACGGGCAGAGCTCGGTGAGCAAGGTCGCTGTCTGTGGCGGTAGTGGCGCTTCCTTGCTGAAGGAGGCTGCCCGGCAGGGGGCCGACGTGCTGGTGACCGGGGATGTCAAATATCACGAGGCCCGCAACGCTGCCAGCCTGGGATTGGCCCTCATCGACGCCGGGCATTTCGCTACCGAACGTCTGATGACCGGCCATCTGGCCGAG
>JAUWLU010000129.1 GCA_030613545.1 Desulfuromonadales bacterium | reverse complement strand
GGTCAGACCGGCACCGAGGGCGATACGCCGTGCCTGCGCCAGCGGGGTCAGCTCCCCCGGCGCGGGGCTCTCGGGGTTGAGCACCAGCGGAGCCCCCCCGGCCCGGGCCAGGCGGGCGACATGGCCGTTGCTAAGCGAGTGGCCACGACGGGTGGTCAGCTCCAGATAGATACCCCGTTCGGCAGCCAGACGAACCTCTTCTTCGGTGATCAGGCCGGGATGGGCGAGAATATCGATATCGGCCTCCAGGGCGGCCCGGTTGGTCCCTTCGGCAACGGGCTCGCTAAGGGTTTCGCCGTGGCAGAGCACCAGCTTCGCGCCCAGGGCCCGCGCTTCGCGGGCGGCATCGGCGATAGCCGAAGGAGGCATGTGGGTCAGTTCGATACCGGGCACCACGGTCAATCCCCAGGCACGACCCAGATCGTCCGCCACCCGAGCCAGACGGGGAATGATCAGATCCATGTTGGACAGATCGCCGTGATCGGTCAGGCCGATGGCCCGATAACCGGCCACCGCGGCGCGGCGGGTGAGCTCGGAGGGGATTAATTCGCCATCGCTGAAAATGGTATGGGTATGCAGATCGATCATATCGAAACCTTGGATTGAAGGTTACAGGTTGCAGGCTGCCAAGCTTGATGGCGTCGCAAAAAGTCCGTCCTACGGCGTTGCAGCGCTTTTTCAGGACTTCGACATACCAATATGTATGCCTTCACCCCTGAAAAACCACTACGCCTTGTAGGTCACAATTTTTGCTTGGCCATCTCATGCCTTTTTGCGAAAGCATCAAGCTTATCTGGCAACGTTTTCCCGATTCTCGACGACGCCGATATGGGAATTGCGCTGGGCTTCGATGAGCCGCACCGGCACAATACAGCCGATCAGACTGGCATCGGCTTTGAAATTAACGATTCGGTTCCAGCCGGTGCGACCGAACAGCTGGCCGCCTCCCTGGCGACTCTCGCCCTCGACCAGCACCGGCAGCACCCTGCCGACATCCCCCTCATGAA
Source organism: Desulfuromonadales bacterium (assembly GCA_030613545.1). Taxonomy (GTDB): domain Bacteria; phylum Desulfobacterota; class Desulfuromonadia; order Desulfuromonadales; family Syntrophotaleaceae; genus Syntrophotalea_A. Next base: position 5,335 of record JAUWLU010000129.1, on the reverse strand, counting down.
AACGACGGGTGATTCCGTCCTGCAGGGCAAGCATGCGATCGAAGCGCTGCTGCTTGATCTCGGCCGGCGTGTCGTCGGCCAGCAGGGCTGCCGCGGTCCCTTCCCGAGGGGAAAAGATGAAGGAATAGATTTCAGCGAACTGCGCTTGACGCAGCAGGTCGAGAGTCTGTTCGAAATCGGCCTGGTCCTCGCCGGGAAAACCGACAATCACATCGGAGGTCAGGCGAATCTCGGGACAGACCTGGCGCAGACGTTCTACCTTGGCCAGATACTGGTCGCGGCTGTAGCCGCGCCCCATGGCCTGCAGAATGCGGTCTGAACCGGCTTGCACGGGCAGATGCAGATGCTTGCACAACTTGTCGAGACTACCGAAGCAGTCGATGAGGTCGTCGGAGAGGTCCTTGGGGTGGGAGGTGATAAAGCGCAGTCGCTGCAGACCCGGCAGCTCATGGACCTGATGCAGCAGTTCGGCAAAGGAGATCTCATCCCCTTCCCTGACCCCGTAAGAATTAACGTTCTGGCCGACCAGGGTAATTTCCGCCGCTCCCTGATCGATGAGAGAGCGCACCTCGTCCAACACCTCGGCGCTGGGCCGACTGACTTCCCGGCCGCGCACATAAGGCACGATACAATAGGCGCAGAAGTTGTCGCAGCCCTGCACGATAGTCACGAAGCGGCTGATCTCCCGGCTCGGCCGGCGAGACGGAAAGAGCTGGCGGCGCTGTTCCTCACTGAGAAAGTCGACCAGCAGGCCACGCCCCCGTTTGGCCTCGGCGTTCCGTACCAGCTCGGCGAGGCGATGGACATTGTGAGTACCGAACACGATATCGAGATGGGGGACCTTGTCGAGCATCCGTTCCCCTTCATGCTGGGCAACGCAACCGCCGACCGCCAGAATAAGATTCGGGTTCCGTTCCTTAAGGGGCTTGAAACTGCCGAGATGGCCGTAAACCTTGCGCTCGGCCCGCGCACGGATGGAGCAGGTATTTAATAGAATAAGGTCGGCGCTCTCGGGGGCATCAGTCTGGCCATAGCCCAGTTGCTGAAGAATCTCGACCATCTGTTCCGAGTCGACCACGTTCATCTGACAGCCGAAGGTTTCCAGATAAAAATATTTTTCCGTCATTCGCTTTGTACCATCTCTTGATATATGCAGGCCCGGCACGCTGCAGACTATGCACGGGACGGCCGATTTATTTCGATAAAGAAAGGGTCTGCAGCGGCGGCCATGAAATGACCCTTGCCGCGGCAGGTTAATCGAGAATTGTAGACAATCAGGGGTCGAAAAGTCAAATGTCTTCCGCCGGCCCGGCAAGGCCGGCAGCCTTTTGCGTACCGGTCTCGACATGGGAGGATAGCAGCTGAAGAAGCAGCTGGGGATATTCAAGACAATGCAGGGTCAATCGCTGGCCACCACCAGAGACCTTGACTGTCGCCAATGCAGGCCCTAGATCATTCTGTTCAATCTGTTGCAGTTGTTCCAATGGCAATACCTGACGACGCCGACCCAAGATGCCCGAAACGGCCAGCAGGCGCCGATCAGTCAGCAGATAAAAGACCCGTTCCCATTCCAGACGGGCCCAGAGAAGGTGGCCAATGCCAGCCCACAAACCGACGGCCAACCCCGCCCAGGTCCACCATTGGTCGACGGCGTAGTCCACCTGTAGCGGTCCGTTGCCCTGCCTGAAGAACAGCACCATAACCAGCCCGGCGGCTGCCTGCAAAGACCAGCGCCAGTTGCGAAAGGTATAGGCGCGGGGCGCCGGGCGGCCTTGCCAGACGATACGCTCTTCCGCCTCCAGCAGATCTTTCCAGCGATTCATGGGCGCTCCAGTGCCTGCAGACGTTCGGCGGCGGCTTGCCCCAGACGGCCTTCGGAATCGGCCTTGACCACAGCTCGGTACATTTCCACGGCCTGGCCGATCTGACGATTGCCTTCGTAGGCGCTGGCCAGCAGGTAAGCGCCCTGCAGGGTCGGCAACAGGGCCATGCTGGCCTCCAGTTCCCGTACCGCCCGCGGATAATTCTTCTGCTCCAGCAGCAGGTAGCCCAGCCCGAGCCGGGACCGATAGTACTGCCCGTCAAGCTGCACCGCCCGGCTCAGATGCTGCTGGCCGGCGGCCAGATCGTCGGTCTTGAGGTAAGCGGTACCGAGAGCGGTCAGAATCAGGGCCTGATCGGGAGCCGCGGTGGCCGCCTGCAGATAGACGGCGATAGCCCTTGAGAGCTGGCCCTGTTCTTCAAACTGCCGAGCCTGGTCGTAAAGAGCGTAGCCCTGCTGCATGCGCCTCAGGCCGGCAACAGCCCGGGCAAAGGACTGTTGATTGAGCACATAACGGGGATCGCCCGCAGTCGGAGCATAGCGCTCGGCAACATATTGCTGGAGATCAAGCATCCGTTCCTTGGAAAAAGGATGGGTACGAAACAATCCCGCCAGCCACATGGGCTCGGCGCCCTGCTCAACCTTGCGATAAAAATACTCCTGAAGCTGCACCGCCCCTTGCGGATTATAGCCCGCCAGGACCAGATAATCGACGCCCAGACGATCGGACTCTCGCTCCTGCTCGCGGCTATAGGTGTTTTCCAGCAGGCCAGCAGCCAACTGTCCCGCCTGCTGCGCTACGACACCGTAGCCGCCCTGGCCAGCCCCGCCGCCCAGCACTGCCATGCCGAGGCCGAGCAGGGAACCGCGCTGCATGGCCTGCACCGAATGGCGGGCGGTGACATGGCCCAACTCGTGACCAAGCACCGAGGCCAGCTGCGCCTCGTTTTCCAGAGCAGCCAGCAGTCCGCGGGATATGGCGATAAATCCCCCCGGCAAGGCAAAGGCGTTAGGGGTCGAGTCATTGACCACTTTGAACTGGTAGGGCAGGTCGGGCCGCTGACTGATCCGCGCCAGCTTTTCGCCCACCTGACGGACATAGTCGGCCAGCTGCGGATCGTCATACTCGCCCCCCATCTGCTGTAGTGCCCGAGGAAAGGTCTGCTGGCCGAGGCTGATCTCTTCGCTGGTCGATACCTGAAACAGGGCCAGCTCCTGACGGCCGGTGACCGGACTCACCGCGCAACCGGCCAACAGCCCCAGCAGCACAAAAAATCCGGCAATCCTCATCCTAGTCAGATATGTCATGGTGCCTCCTCCGGTAGGCGAAGATATACGTGCCGCCTTGCCAAGTCAAACAAACCGCTCCTGAAGTGAAGGCATCTTAAAACGCCCCGTTCCAGAGCGCAAGACGCTTTGCGCGCAAAGGATGGCCCTTGACCGGCATCGCACAAGAAAAATCCGGCCGAGCTCTTTTCACTGGCTATCACACGATACTTCGTATAAGATAGGTGGGTTTTGGACAAGAACGATCAGATTATAAATTTTGACAGGAGAAGCACCCCTTTTATGCCGCAGGATATTCGCAACATCGCCATTATCGCCCACGTCGACCACGGCAAGACCACCCTGGTCGACGCCATGCTCAGACAATCGGGCGTCTTTCGCGACAATCAGGCCATCACCGAACGCATCATGGACAGCAACGATCTCGAAAAAGAGCGGGGCATTACCATTCTGTCCAAGAATCTCTCCATTTTTCACGGTGATCTGAAAATCAACATCGTTGACACCCCGGGCCACGCCGATTTCGGCGGCGAGGTGGAGCGAGTGCTGAAGATGGTCGACTCGGTGCTGCTGCTGGTCGACGCCTTTGACGGCCCCATGCCGCAGACCCGCTTCGTACTGAAAAAGTCCCTCGACCTGGGCCATCAGCCCATCGTGGTCATCAACAAGATCGACCGCCCCGGCGCCCGCCCGGAACAGGTGGTCGACATGGTCTTCGACCTGTTCTGCGAGCTCGATGCCGACGAACAGCAACTCGATTTTCCCATTGTCTACACCAACGCCAAAGCCGGCCACGCGACCCTCGATCTGAAGGCCCCGGCCGACAACCTCGAAGCCCTGTTCCAGATCGTCGCCGAGCAGGTCTCGCCTCCCCAAGTCGACCTGGAGGCCCCCTTCCAGATGCTGGTGACCAGCATCGACTACAACGACTATCTCGGCCGCATCGCCACCGGCAAGATATCCAACGGCCGGGTCAACGCCGGCCAGACCATCGCGATGATAAAAAAAGATGGCAAGGTGACCAAGGGGCGGATTTCCAAGCTGATCGGCTTCGAGGGACTGCAGCAGACAGAGATCAAGGAGGCGGCCGCCGGCGATATCATCTGCATCGCCGGCTTTGATGAAATCGGCATCGGCGAGACCTTTGCCGACGCCGAGCAACCCGTGGCCCTGCCCTACGTAGCGATCGACGAACCGACTCTGTCCATGAACTTCATGGTCAACACCTCCCCCTTTGCCGGCCAGGAAGGCAAATACGTCACCTCGAGAGTCATTCGCGAGCGACTGCACAAGGAACTGCGCACCAACGTTTCACTGCGGGTCGAGGACACGGACAACACCGACACCTTCAAGGTTTCCGGGCGCGGCGAACTGCACCTGTCGATCCTTATTGAAAACATGCGCCGCGAGGGCTTCGAACTGGCGGTCTCCAAGCCGGAAGTCATCCTGCGGGAAATCGACGGCGTCAGCTGCGAACCGATGGAGTTTTTGACCATCGACGTCCCCGAGGAGCATCAGGGAACAGTCATCGAGAAGCTTGGCAAACGTAAGGCAGAGATGGTGGCCATGCACCCCATGGAAGGTACCAACCGCCTGGAGTTCATCATCCCGGCCCGCGGCCTGATCGGCTTCCGCACCGAATTTCTCACCGACACCCGCGGCACCGGAGTCATGAACCATACCTTCCATGAATACGGCCCCTTCAAGGGCGCGATTCCCGGCCGCAAGAACGGTGTCCTCCTCGCCCTGGAGAGCGGTGAAACGGTTGCCTACTCCCTGTTCAACCTGCAGGACCGCGGTATTTTGTTCGTAGGCGCCGGCACCAAGGTCTACGGAGGAATGATTATCGGCGAAAATGCCAAGCAGAACGACCTGGTGGTCAACGCCTGCAGAGGCAAGAAACTGACCAACGTCCGCGCCTCGGGCAGCGACGAGGCGATCCGCATCACAACCCCGCGCAACCTCTCCCTGGAGCAGGCCCTGGAGTATATCGACGAGGACGAGCTGGCTGAGATCACCCCGGCCTCCATTCGGCTGCGGAAAAAATATCTTGACGCCAACGAGCGTAAACGATACGAAAAGACTCGAGGCTGACCGCCTCTTTTAAAAGGCCGGCTCCCGTGCGAGCCGGCCAGTTCCTCGATAGCCAGCCCGGCTGGTTTGCGGCAGAGGCCAAAACCTCAACCAGGAGGCGCCATGGGCACACCATTGACCAAACAGGAACAG
>JAUWLU010000084.1 GCA_030613545.1 Desulfuromonadales bacterium | reverse complement strand
TCGCCCTTCGGGCAGCCAGAGGCTGTCCCATTCCGCTGTCCTGCGGAATGGTGCGGCGTACCGATGTACGCCTCCGCGCAAATCCTCGACTTCCTTGACCTTACGAAAAATTGCTCGTTTCCAAATCAAAAACTCGCCAGTGTTCATCCGGAGTTTCCGGATGAACACTAGCTTAAAATGGCGGACAATCAGCGCCGGGGCTAAATCGCACTGGGACCTGTCCTGCTGTCACGGCCGCCTGTTCGATTTCGTATCATCCCGGCTATCCGCAGGGCGGTCTACCTCTTGCCGCCGACCGAGCTCTTCCAGGTGCCTCTGCAGCTCCGCCACGGCCTGAGACAGACGGGGGAGCAGTTCCGTATAAACCTGTTCCTGCACTTCTGCCTGCACGCGCTCCAGTTCAGCGACCAGCTGTTCCATCAACCGCTGCAGCTCTTTTGCTTCTTCACTGTCCGGGGCCTTCCTGATCGCCTGTTCAAGCGCCTTCAGCTGACGGGCGATATCCGCGATGGCAGCTTCCAACTCCCGGTCGATTTCAGCTGATTTATCCCCGTAGCCCTCCTTCAGTTCGTCGAGTTTGCGGCGCAGGCCCTCTTCCAACTCGCCGGCCTCCTCCCGCAGAGTATCGAACATCTGCTGCCAGTAGCGCGGCTTTTCCGAGCCGACAACCAGCGCATTGTCGACCAACGGCGCGCCCCCCGCTGTCGGCAGTTCCACGATAACCGCCTTGCCGCTGGAGGTGACCGGGTCGCTGTCGATGTAGATCACCGAATCGACGGTCAAGGCATTTTTAAACTCCGGCTCAACCACGATCCCCACCAGATAGTTGCCCTGCGCCGTATAACGGATTTTACGGACCGAGCCGATACGATTCTGCTCAAAGACCACCGGATCGTCGACCTTCAATCCCTCGATAGCGTTAAATTGCACGGTCAGCTTAAGCTGGCCCATGCTGCAGGCCATGCCTGAAGCCACAACAACTGACAGCAGGACCAAAAGGATTTTCTTCAGCATGGCAGATATCCTCCAGATAGGTGAGTATATAATCATCGGCGCCCAGACGCCGATCCTGCCTGCAAGTTTAGCCGCACCGCCGCCGTGAGTAAAGTCGCACCTTGCTGGCACGAACTGACGTGCCGGTCGAATAGAAACATGGGGACAAATCTATTTATAGTCCATTAGCAGAAAATAGATCTGATCCGGATTTTTAAAAATCCCGGTGACGATTCACTTGGGGAAGTTTACACGGCCACCGGAAATGAGAAAAATTGAAATGGAGATATACTTAGAAAAAAGCAGCTGACTGCCGATCAAACTTGAGGCACTCGCAAAAAGGCATGAGATGGCTAAGCAAAAATTTCGACCTACAAGGCGTAGTGGTTTTTCAGGGGTGAAGGCATACATATCGTATGTCGAAGTCCTGAAAAAGCACTGCAACGTAGTAGGGTGGACTTTTTGCGACGCCATCAAACTTGGTGATACCGACAACCAGAGGTCGAGGTGAAAGAGAATACCCGGCGTTGCAAAGCGATCAAAAAGGTTCCCGATTCCTGGGTTGTGCAACCGAACCTTCTGGACTATGGCAAAACGTGCGAACAGTTGTCATGGGCGGCAGTCCGCCGGGAGCTCGACGGCCTGCCGGAAGACCAGGGTCTGAACATCGCCCATGAGGCGGTCGACCGCCATGCCAACGGCCCGCGGGGCAGCGGCCTGGCCATTCGTTGGCTGGGCAAGGACGGCAGCGTCCGTGACTTCAGCTACGCTGACCTGAAGGGGCAGAGCAACCGTTTTGCCAACGTGCTCAGGCAGCTCGGTATAAACAGGGGCGAGCGGGTGTTCGTCCTGGCAGGGCGCGTCCCCGAGCTTTATTTCGCTGCCCTTGGCACCTGGAAAAACGGCAGCGTCTTCTGCCCGCTGTTTTCCGCTTTCGGCCCCGAGCCGGTCTATCAACGCCTGAGCAAAGGAGATGCAAAGGTCCTGGTGACCACCGGACGGCTGTATAAGCAGAAGGTCGCCGATCTTCGCGAGCGCCTGCCGCAGCTGCGCCATATCCTGCTGATCGATGCGGATGCAGACATCGGCGAAGGCCTCTGGTCGCTGCCAAAACGGATGGAGGAGGCAGCGGACGCCTTTGTCGTGCCGCCGACCGACCCGGAGGATATGGCGATTGTCCATTTCACCAGCGGAACAACGGGGATGCCGAAGGGTGCCGTTCATGTGCACAATGCCGTGCTTACCCACTACCTGACCGGAAAATACGTGCTCGATTTTCACCCCGGGGATGTTTTCTGGTGCACCGCCGACCCCGGCTGGGTCACCGGCACCTCGTATGGCATCATCGCCCCCCTCGTCCACGGGATAACCAACATCATCGACGAAGCCGAATTCGATGCCAAGCGCTGGTACCATCTGCTGGAAGAACAGCAGGTGAACATCTGGTACACAGCACCCACGGCCATCCGGCGGCTGATGCGACTGGCTGTCGAACCCCGCAAACAGTACGACCTGAGTCGCCTGCGCAGCGTCCATAGTGTCGGTGAACCGCTCAATCCCGAAGCCGTTTCCTGGGGGCAGGAAAACCTGGGGCTGCCGATCCATGACAACTGGTGGCAGACCGAAACCGGCGGCATCATGATCGCCAACTTCCCTGCCGTCGAGATCCGCCCGGGTTCGATGGGCCTGCCGCTACCCGGGATCGAGGCAGCGATCGTGCGGCGCGCGGCCGAGGAAGCGGTCGAGGTGATTACCGAACCAGGCGTCCAGGGCGAACTGGCGCTAAGGCCCGGCTGGCCCTCCATGTTCCGGGGCTATCTGCATGAGGAGGAACGCTACCGCAAATGCTTTGTCGGCGGCTGGTACATTACCGGCGATCTGGCCAAACGCGATACCGACGGCTACTTCTGGTTTGTCGGCCGCGCCGATGACATCATCAAAACCTCAGGGCACATGGTGGGGCCGTTCGAGGTGGAGAGCGCGCTGCTGGAGCATCCGGCGGTGGCCGAGGCGGGCGTTATCGGCAAGCCCAATCCGCTGATCGGCGAACTCGTCAAGGCCTTCGTCACCCTCAAGCCGGGCACAGAGCCCAGCGAACAGCTGCGCTTGGAGCTCATCGGTTTCGCCCGCAAGAAGCTCGGCTCGGCGGTAGCGCCCAAAGAGATCGAATTCCAGGACAATCTGCCCAAGACCCGCAGCGGCAAGATCATGCGGCGGCTGCTTAAGGCGCGTGAACTGGGATTGACCGAGGGCGATACATCGACACTGGAGACGGACGAATGAAAGCGAAATCGGCAAGCAGCCCGTCACGGGCACAGGTTGATCGTGAGCATGCGCGGCACCTGCTCCACCAGATGCTGCGCATCCGGCGTTTTGAAGAGAAGGCGGCCGAACTCTACACCCTCATGAAGATCCGCGGCTTTCTGCACCTTTACATCGGCGAAGAGGCGGTCGCGGCTGGGGTGTCCGAGGCGCTCGAGCCGGAGGATGCCGTGGTGGCCACCTACCGCGAACACGGCAACGCCCTGACGCGCGGCATATCCGCCGGCGCCATCATGGCCGAAATGTACGGCAAACAGGAGGGCTGCTGCCGCGGCCGCGGTGGGTCGATGCACATATTCGACGACAAGACGCGATTCTACGGCGGCAACGCCATCGTCGGGTGCGGCCTGCCTCTGGCGGTGGGGCTGGCCCTGGCCGACAAGATGCAGGCCAAAAAGCGTGTTACCTGCTGCTGCTTCGGTGAGGGGGCCGTCGCCGAAGGGGAGTTCCACGAAGCGATGAACCTGGCCGCTCTCTGGCATCTCCCGGTCATTTTCGTCTGCGAGAACAACCTGTATGCCATGGGAACCGCCCTGGAGCGGTCGCAGTCGGTCACCAACCTGGCCAAAAAAGCGGCAAGCTACAACATGGCCTCATCAGCCGTGGACGGCATGGACGTGCTTGCCGTAGAGGCGGCGGCCAAGAAAGCGGTGAACACCGTGCGCTCCGAACAGAAACCGTATTTTCTGGAGTGCCGCACCTACCGTTTCCGGGCTCATTCGATGTTTGATCCGGAACTCTACCGGTCCAAGGCCGAAGTCGAAAAGTGGAAGAAGCGCGGCCCCATCGTCACCTTCGTCAAACGTCTCAAGAAGCAGGGCCTGCTGAGCGACGCCGATCTGGAGCAACTGGAGCAGCAGGTTGCCCGCGAAATCGAGGAGGCCGTGGCTTTTGCCGAAAACGGCACCTGGGAGCCGGTGGAGGATTTGACGCGCTTTGTTTACTCTGAACGGGGATCGACATGAGCAAAAACGAGATGATTCGGATCACCTATCGGGAAGCTGTGCGGGAGGCAATCCGCGAAGCGCTGCAGCGGGACGAACGGGTGTTTCTTCTGGGAGAGGATGTCGGCCGCTACGGTGGCTGCTTCGCGGTCAGCAAAGGGTTGCTTGAAGAATTCGGACCTGAGCGGATCATTGACACGCCCCTGTCGGAATCAGGATTTACCGGCGCCGGCATCGGGGCGGCCCTCGGCGGGATGCGCCCCATCGTGGAGATCATGACGGTCAACTTCAGCCTCCTGGCCGCCGACCAGATCCTCAACAATGCCGCAACGTTTCTGCACATGTCGGGAGGACTTTTCAACGTGCCGCTGGTTATCCGCATGTCAACCGGTGGCGGCAAACAGTTGGCGGCCCAGCATTCCCATAGTCTCGAGGGGTGGTATGCGCACATTCCCGGCATCAAGGTACTGACCCCGGCAACCCTCGAGGATGCGCGGGGCATGCTCTGGACCGCCCTGGAAGACCCCGATCCGGTGCTCATCTTTGAGCACCAGTCTCTGCTGAACATGGAAGGACAGCTGCCGGCCGACGCCGGAGCCGTGGACATCGACCGGGCCCGGATACGCCGGCCGGGCAGCGACCTGACCGTCATCACCTATGGCGCCAGCCTGTTCAAGGCCCTTGAGGCGGCCGAAACCCTCGCCGGCGAAGGCATCGAGGCTGAGGTGATCGACCTGCGAACCCTGCGGCCGCTGGACGACGCGACCTTCCTGACCTCGATCGCCCGCACGCATCGGGCGCTGATCGTCGACGAAGGATGGCGCAGCGGGGGAATCTCCGCCGAGATCTGCGCGCGCATCATGGAAGGCGCCTTCTACGAGCTGGATGCCCCCGTCGAGCGGATCTGTGGCGCCGAGGTACCCATGCCCTACGCCAAACACCTGGAGGAAGCAGCGATGCCGCAGGTCGAGACCATAGTCGCAACCGCAAAACGGATGGTGCGTTCCAATGGCTGAATTCCGCATGCCCAGCCTGGGGGCCGACATGAAGGAAGGCCTCCTGGTCGAATGGAAGGTCAAGCCCGGCGACCAGGTCCACCGCGGCGATATCATCGCCGAGGTGGAAACGCAAAAGGGCATCATCGAGATCGAGGTCTTTACCGACGGCGCGATCGAGCAGATCCTGATCCACCCCGGCGAGAAGGTTCCCGTCGGCACGGTGCTGGCAACGATCCGCGTCGCAGGGGAGGAGGCAAAAGCGCCCCGCGAAGAGGGGCCGCCGGAACCCGCCTTCAAGTACAAGGTCTGCATGATCGCCGCGCACCGCAAGGAAGGCCCGCCGGAGGCGGCCCCGGCCGCCGCCGCGGGCAAACGGCTCAGGATCTCGCCGTTGGCGCGCAAACTGGCCGCCGAACTGACTATCGATCTCAACACGGTGCAGGGTACCGGCCAGGGCGGCGCCATCACCCGCGCCGACATCGAACGGGCCGCAGCAGCGCAAAAAGCCGCCCCACCTCTGGCGCCGGCTGAGCCAGGGGCCGCCATGCGGCGGGCCATTGCGACGGCCATGGCCCGCTCCAACCGCGAAATTCCCCATTACTACCTGGCAACGCGCATCGATATGAGCAATACCATGCGCTGGCTGGCGGCAGAGAACAAGCAGCGTTCCATCAAGGAGCGGATATTGCCGGTGGTGCCGCTGATCAAAGCAACCGCGCTGGCGCTGGGAGAGGTGCCGGAACTCAACGGTTACTGGATCGACGACCGCCATCAGCCCGCAGAAGCGGTGCATATCGGGTTCGCCATCTCGCTTCGGCAGGGCGGCCTGGTGGCACCGGCCATTCACCATGCCGACCTCAAGAGCCTGCCCGAGCTGATGGAGGCCTTGCGCGACCTGATTACCCGCACGCGCGGTGGTCGCCTGCGCAGCTCGGAGATGACCGACGCCACCATTACGGTAACGAGCCTGGGCGATTTGGGGGTCGAGACACTTTACGGCGTCATCTACCCCCCGCAAGTGGCGCTGGTCGGATTCGGCAAAATCCTGGAACAGCCTTGGGCCGAGAACGGCATGCTCGGCATTCGCCCCATCCTGACAACCACACTGGCCGCGGACCATCGTGCCACCGACGGCCACCGCGGGGCCCAGTTTCTGCAAGCCCTTAACCAATATCTGCAAAAGCCGGAAGAGTTATGAGAACGGAGCAGATCAGAGAGACTATCTTCCGGGTCCTGCGGCCGATCACCCCCGAAGCCGATTTCGACGAGCTTGCCCCCGACGAGAACATGCAAGAGGCCTTGGACATCGATTCTTTCGATGTCCTCAGGTTCTTCATCCAGCTCTATGAAGAACTGGGGGTGGAGATTCCGGAGGAGGACTACGGGGAGATCATCACCCTGAACGACCTCATCAGCTACCTCGCCGCCCGCATTCAGTGAGCTCCGGCCGATTCTCTGCCTGCAGCTTCCCAGCGCCCGCAATCGATCGGCAGCTGGTGTTCATCCGCAAACTCCGGATGAACACTGGGCGGGTTTCGGTTGCAAAACTTGAGGCACGCCCATGTTTTTTATCGACAATAGCGGCATAACCGACCCGCGCCTCAACCTGGCATTAGAAGAATACTGCCTGAGGAACCTTGAGCCGCAGCATGACTACCTGCTCCTGTATATCAATGAGCCTGCCGTTATCATAGGAAGAAACCAGAATACCTTCCAGGAAATCGACCACGAATTCGTCAGGCAGAGGGGGATTCATGTCGTTCGCAGGATCTCAGGCGGTGGCGCCGTCTACCATGACTACGGGAACCTGAATTTCAGCTTTATAACGAAATACCAAAAAACGAACATTCTTAATTTCAGAAAATTTACCGCGCCGATTATCAGGGCATTGCACGGCTTGGGCGTTCCCGCAGAACTTTCCGAAAGAAACGATATCGTCGCTTTCGGCAAAAAAATATCGGGAAACGCCCAGTATTCAACGCGAAAGTCCATGTTCAGCCACGGCACGCTGCTTTTTGCTGCTGAAATGGAGAACCTGACAAGGGCCCTGAACGTAAAAGGGAAGAAGATTGAATCCAAGGGCGTGCAATCCGTCCGAAGCAGGGTGGCGAACATCTCCGAGCTCCTCGAACGCTCCATCGACATGGACACCTTCAAGAACTGTTTGCTGGAATCCATTTTTGAGCCGTATGGTGGAATGCGGAGAAGGAAACTGACCGTCAAGGACTGGGCGAACATCCATCTGTTGTCCGCAGAGAAATACCATACCTGGGACTGGAACTACGGCAAGTCCCCTGAATGCCAGGTTTGATGTCGGCCGGATCGACGTCCACCTCGGGGTAAAAGGCGGCATCATCAAGAACATCAGGATTTGCGGTGATTTTCTCGGCGACGGAGATGTGAAGGGGCTGGGAGCAGTTCTGACCGGCCGACGCTACGATGTCGATGAAATTAGATGTATCAAAATGTCAAGAAGGTCCCCTTCGCCGCCTTAGTAAAGGGCGCCGAACAGATCGAGGTGGGTCAAATAGAGTCGCAGGTCGAACTCCAGCTGGTGATAAGCCGGCTCCATGTGAACGCAGAGATTGTAAAAGGCCTTGTTATGGTCCTTCTCTTTGAGATGCGCCAGCTCATGGACAACGATCATCCGCAAAAACTCCAGGGGTGCGGTCTTGAAAACGACACCCACGCGAATCTCGTTTTTGGCCTTGAGTTTGCCCCCCTGCACTCGGGAAACAAAGCTGTGTACCCCAAGGGCCTGATGGACCACGTTGATCTTGCTGTCGAAGACCACCTTGCTCAGAGGCTGAGCTTTACGCAGAAACTGATTCTTGAGCTCGACGGTAAAATCGTAGAGCGCTTTATCGGTCTTGATCTGATGGGCGGTCGGATAGCGCTTGAGCAGCAGCTTGCCCAGCCGCTGTTCGGCGATAAGTTGCTGGACCTGCCCTGTTATCTGTGCCGCATAGCCCGCCAGATATCTTAATTCCTGCATATTTTGGCAATCTTTCCCTGAAGTAGTTCCCCGACCAAAACCCTGTACAACCGCTACCAGGGCAGCGGCTATTCCCTGTCCTTGGCCAAGGTGAGTGCAAATCTCTCTGTATGGCGACGGTGGATAATGTACCACAGGTAACGCCAGCAAAAAAATCCCACATCGGGGTCACGTCTTGCCGTGCCACACCCCTCCATCACTCTTCTTGATCATCCTGCTGACCGTGGAATAATGAATACCCCAGAACTGGGCGATTTCCTTGAGCGTATACCCCCACTCGATGTGGGCGTCCCTGGCGGCACGGACACGATTGCAGTTCTCGATGGCCAGCAGACGATCCAGAGCAGGACGATGGACAAGGCGTTGCGCCCGGGGGATCTCTTCCAGATTCCGCCTTTCGGACAGCAGAAGCTGAAACTGACCGGCAAAAGCCTCCTCCCCCAGCACCACCCCGCCACGAAGGTTTTCCCATGGCGACGGCTGATCGAATCCCTGGCGGACGAATTTGCTGTAGCAACGGCAAGCTCTCTGACGGTCAGGGGCGAACTGCGCCAGGACCCAATCGGTGGCCAGCAGCTCCGGCACAGAAGCCAGACCGGCAGTCGCCAGATAACTTGACCAGCGCCACTCCTCGGGAGACTGCACCAACCGGGCGGCTACCGGATTCAGCACGATATAGCGACACAGCGCCAACAGATAACGGTCCTTTTCGACCAGGATCGCCTTGTACCGACCCTGAAAAAGATGGCCGGAATGATTGTGCCGACGATTATAAGTCTGGGTATAAACACCGTTGAGTTGCCGCATACCGCGGGAGAGATTGGCCTCAGGCGTTTCGATCAGCAAATGATAGTGGTTCCCCATCAGACAGAAGGCATGACAGAACCAGCGGTACTTTCTTACGACAGCATGGACGATGTTGAGAAACATTTCCCGGTCGCGATCGTCATCGAAGATCATTCCCTGGGCATTACCGCGGGCGGTGATATGATAGACGGCGCCGGCAAATTCGATGCGTAGTGGTCGAGCCATGGCGTTCTCCCCTTATTGATTTAAAGAGGTTAGCGTAACATTGTGGCTTTGCAAGACCTGACCCCCTGCCCCATGACCCCCTGCCCCACCCCAAATTGGTGCTCAAAAAACCTATGCCGCCATAGACAGCTTAAATTTTGGTGATATTCTGGGAATTAGAGGTAACCAAAGGGGGGCTCATAAAATTGAGCTGGGTTTTGAATCTTCTGATTTGTTTTGGCGGCGATTTTTGGACATGGCTCCCCCAAATTGGCAAGGCAAGGAGGTGGTGCTGGTGGGAAGGGTTGTGAATTGATGGGCGTTTACTTTTGAGGTGATCAAAAAGACAACCTTAACAGTATGGAGGTTAAAATGAAAAGGTTGCTCCTAGGATTGGCCCTCGCGGTTATGCTTGCAGGATTATTCAGCGTCAACTCATTTGCATGCGAGAATGGATGCACACCTGGCTATTGGAAGCAATCCCAGCACTTTGATTCCTGGAAGGGTTATACGCCAACTCAAGCTCTTTGCGATAATGGTAGCAATGAGGGAGTGTTCACTTGTCCGGCAGGTCTGGAGTTGAAAAAAGGCACCCCCCTGGCAAATCCAACCC
>JAUWLU010000262.1 GCA_030613545.1 Desulfuromonadales bacterium | reverse complement strand
CTTATGAGTTAACCGGAAACATGAAAAAATTGAAAATGGAGCACGTCCTTAATGTTTAATATTGAACAGGCTCAATTTAAAGGTAAGGGACTGCACCCACCAGAGCGTTCCGTTATTAACTGAAAAGAGAGCGCCCCCTTGCGGGGGCACTCTCCTTATTTACAGGTTTTAATGATCGTATCCACCTTAATTCCCTATCGGGATCATTTGCGAAAGTATAAACTCAGTGTCCAACCGCGGGGGTCTGCAATTGCTCCATGACCTGGTCAACGGTGAAGCTGGCCGCCTTCTGGCGCGGCGGGAACTTCTTGAAAGTCTCCAGGAACTTTCCGACATATCCCTGCGCCGGTACTAACAGAAAAGCATGGTCCATCCACCAATCCCAGTATGTGTTCGAGGTAATAGAAGCACGCTCGTAGGGATCCATGCGCAGGTTAAAAAGCCACGGTATCCGCGTATTCACCAGGGGCTCGCCCCAGACCAACATGGTGCCCTGCGCTCTCTGCTGGGCGAAGACCACCTTCCAGTTATCGTAGCGTAGTGCCTGCAGGTCGCCATCGTCGGAGAAGTAGAAGAACTCCTCGCGGGGGCTCTTCTGCTCTTTACCGGTCAGGTAAGGCAGGAAGTTGTAACCGTCGAGATGAACCTTGTATTTCATTTTACCCGCCTTGTAACCTTTCTTTAGCTTCTCCTTTATGTTGGGATCGCCTGCGACCGCAAGCAGGGTGGGCAGCCAGTCCATGTGCGACATGATGTCGTTGGAAACGGTATCGGCCTTGATTTTGCCAGGCCAGCGCACCATGGCGGGTACGCGGTAGGCTCCTTCCCAGTTGGAGTTCTTCTCGCCTCGGAAGGGCGTCATGCCGCTGTCGGGCCAGGTGTTCATGTGTGGGCCGTTGTCTGTGCTGTAGAGGACAATCGTATTGTCGGCAATCCCAAGATCATCGAGCTTCTTGAGGACAGTACCAACGTTCTTGTCATGGTCGATCATGGCGTCGTGGTAGGGCGACTGCCAGCGTCCCGACTGGCCCCTGCTTTCCGGTTTGACATGGGTTCGAAAGTGCATATGGGTGAAATTCACCCAGACAAAGAAAGGCTTACCAGCCTTGTGCTGTTTCTCTATAAATTCTACTGACCGGGCAGCGAAGTCGTCATCGATTGTTTCCATACGCTTCTTAGTCAGTGGGCCTGTGTCTACAATCTTCTGCTTACCTTTCGGTAGAGCCCAACTATGAATCACACCCCGCGGTCCGAACTTCTTAATGAACTCGGGATCTTTCGGATAATCAGGCAGTTCAGGCTCCTCCGAAGCGTTCAGGTGATAGAGGGGGCCGTAGAACTCGTCGAAGCCGTGGAGGGTGGGCAGGTGCTCGTCCTTGTCTCCCAGGTGGTTCTTCCCGAACTGGGCAGTGGCGTAGCCCAGCGGCTTCAGCAGCTTCGCAAGCGGGGGGGCTTCCTTCTTCATGCCGAGGTCGGCGCCCGGCAGGCCTACCTTGCTGAGGCCGGTGCGAAAAACGCTCTGGCCCATGATGAAGGCGGCACGGCCGGCAGTGCAACTCTGCTCCGCGTAGTAGTCAGTGAAGATCATCCCTTCTTTGGCGACACGGTCGATGTTGGGCGTTTTATAGCCCATCAAGCCCTTTGTGTAGGCGCTGATGTTGCTTTGGCCAATGTCATCTCCCCAGAGGACTACGATGTTGGGCTTCTTTGCCGCTGCTACAGGACTGACAGTCCACGCCAGGACGGCGAACACAGCCAGCACAAATTGAAAGAACACTTTAAATTTCATTTTGTTGATCATCTTTTGTCCCTCCTTTTTCTGTTATGGTTTTATACAACGTCATTATTTGATCTGCTAAAAAATTGGGAATCCCTGAGAGAAGTTTTTACATATTTCATGGGCCTCTTTCTCGTTGAAGGGTTTCCATTTTCGATCGGTACGCTGTCAGTTCATCCTTTGACATTTCATCGGGAAATTGCAGATCAACCTGTGTTAAAAAATCGAAAATATTGTTGAGGTGAAGAGCTATATCGAGCATTTTCACCTTAGTACCCAGTTCCAACTTTATTTTACCCAGCATGAGGTCCGCGACAAATTCGTGTTCTTTTCTTAAAATTCTTTTCCATGCCCGCGGCGTGGCAACCAGTAGATATTCGGCCTCGTGAAAAGCTTCGTCTTCTGTGAAAATTTTCAGCGTCTTCAGTTCGCCCCTGTCAAAAAAGGCCCCAAAGATGATATCTTCGCTGATACCCCAACCTGGATCGCATTTAACACGAAAACAAATCTTTACCGTAAGGTTTTTGAGCTTATCTTTAGCGGTTGGGTTCGCCCTGTAAATTCTCGAACTTTCTTCCAGCCATCCCAGTGTACAAAACTGATGCGTTGCCATGATTATCCTCCAGGGCTTAATAGTTGTATCGCATCGTGTTGTCGATATTACTGCAAGGGGTATGCCAAATTTTGATAAGATCAATTATCATGTTATATTAATAGGTTGTTAAGAAACAGGAGGATAAGGGGCTGGCGCCTAATTTAGGAAAAGACTGCCATTTATGGCAGTAAGTCGCTATGTGGTATGGATATTTATTTGATATTACTGACTGTTTTAATATTGACAAAAATGGCAGGTTTAGTGCCGCTATAGGCCATGCTTCTTTATTTTTCTGTAGAATGTGCGCGGTGGCAGTTCAAGACTGGCAGCAGCCTTTTCCCGGTGCCACCGATTGGCTTCCAAAGCTTTTGTCAGGAGATTTTTCTCGAAATTCTCCGTGGCTTTTTTAAAAGGAATAATTTTTTCATTGGTAAACGCTTTTGAGGTCTCATCAGATTCGGAATCTTCCGCTTCGATTGACGGAATGATGTCAAACTGGTTCAAAGTGAGGTACCGGAAAATAACATTTTGCAGTTCCCGAACATTTCCAGGCCAACTGTAATTGAGCAAGGTCTCATGCATTTTTCCGCTCAAAGGTTGAGTTGGTTTACCTTTAGCGAAAAGATTTATGAAATGATCTATCAATAAGAGGATGTCTTCTCTGCGTTTCCGTAAAGGAGGCAAATTAATCGGCAAAATGTGAATTCTGTAAAAAAAGTCCTC
>JAUWLU010000171.1 GCA_030613545.1 Desulfuromonadales bacterium | reverse complement strand
AAAAAATTGAAATTGTCTGGAAAACCGACACCGACATGTGGCAACGCAGGGCGTTGTTGGAAGACGTCGGCGCGATCGTATCCGATGACAGTGCCGCGTCCAACCCGCAACAAATAGCCCTCGACCCCTGCGGGCAAAGCGTATGGCAGAGTGCCAATCTGCTGTCCGAAGACATCCTCGTGGAGCAGGCCCGCCCGCTGCTGATGGTCCTGGAACCGCCGGTCGGCGTACGCTTTGAGCTGGGAATGAACGGCGCTACTCCCGGCACCCCCATCCCGTTTACCTTTGAGATCCGTTTCAGCGACCGGGTGAAGATCGAATCGAGCACCATTTCCAACCTCAATATCAAACCTGCGGGTATTTTTCGCAACCTGTACGATATTCGCTACGATGCTCCTCTGAGTTCCATCGATATGAACCGCAGTCCCATCCGCATCACCGGCCACATTAAAATTTACGCCACCGGCGAATACAGCCTTCCCGGCATCCCGGTCTATTATACCGACAGCAGGGCGCCCAAAAGCCGGGTGCGGCTGGTCAAAACCGCCGGTGAACCGGTCCGCATTGCCGCCATGATCCCCGCAACCGCAGCCGGGTTTGAATTGCAGGTCGCGGACTTTGGCAGTCTGTCCGCCTGGGCGCTGGCCATGGCTCCGGCATCGACGGTCCCTTCCGTTTTATTGATAATCGGCGGGTTGACCCTCACCGGGCTGAGTGCCGCGGCAGCATGGATGCTGAGGAAAAAGTATCGGCAGCCGGAAATACGAACGGAAAACCATACCCTGAAACGCAGCCGTGCCGGGGTTGACGCCGCGGTCTCGGCCATGCAACGACATAGGGGGATGGCGAAGCTTACCGACCTCTATGTCTCCCTGAAGGAATATTTAGCCGAATTTACCGGACTCGACGAGGACCGGCGCGGCGGAAGCCATGCTTCTTTCCTCCGCCGGATCGAGTCCGCACTGCCCGATACCTATCGCACAACTGCAGCCGAACTCCTTTCCCTTATCGAACACCTGCTTGCACGGGGAGAACAGATCGCCATTCCAGAGGATTTGGCCGGGCGAGTGGGCCGGCTTGTCGAAGGCCTGCAAAGTTTTGCAGAACCCCGTCAAGAGGCACCGAACAAACCCTGAAAAACCTATGTCTGGCGAATAAACCATGGCCGATTTTGCATTCCAATACCCTCTTGCGCTGCTCCTGCTTCTGCCGGCCCCGCTATTTCTGTTGCTGCGGAGGCGCACGCGGCCCAAGTTGCCATTTCCGGTCGTCGCCCCGGAAATGGCAACCTTGCGCCCGGGGTTCTGGAAGCGCAATTATAACGGTCTACTTTTCGCCCTGGTGTACTCCTGCGTGGTCATCAGCCTGGTCAACCCCGGGTATTCAAAAGAAACCGTGGAGGAATTCATCGAATCGAAATGGCTGTTCCTCGCCCTCGACCTGTCCGGCTCGATGAAACGCCCGGTCAGCCGGTTCTCCGATCAGACGCTAGGCGATCTGGCCCTCGACGGCATCGCTTCGTTCATCGACATGCGCCGCGACGAGGATTACATCGGTTTGGTGGCTTTTTCCAGCTATGCCAAACTGCTGGCGCCGTTGACCTTCGACAAGGATCTTCTCAAAGCCAAGCTGGATCTCGTGCGCAGCAAAAACCACTCACGTATCTACCGGGAGCTGGGTGCCGGCGGGGGTACCAACGCTTCGGAAGCGGTATGGCTCTCCCTTTCGGCGTTTTTTTCCATGCTGCCAGAAGAGAACCGCCTGACCGTGGATCAGATCGCCGGCATGCGGGACTTTCTACTCGGCGAACCGGGCGCCTTGCTCGACATCCCGCACAAAATACGTCATGCCGCCCCCGGCAGGGGAATGGCCGTTATCCTCTTTACCGATGGTCGCATCGAACCGACCCAGCGTGCCCACGTGCGGCACGGAGGACTACCGAACCTAGTCAACCTCATCACCTTGATGAAGGCGGTCGGCGTCCGGTTTTACATCATTTCCGTCGGAGGGGAGGTCGATGAAGCGGTAGAAAAAGCCATGGAACCGACGGCGGATGAACCCACCGTCGGCCGCATATTTGTAACATCCAGAGGCCTGGACCGGGAACAGATCGAAGAGGTTTACCGGGAAATAGATATTTTGGAGACCAACCGCAACCTGACCCGCATCACTCTGCAGCCCCGCTGGACGCGCTGGCCACTGGCCCTGCTGACATTCGGCCTGATGGCGCTGCACCTTGTTTTACGTAGCCTGCCGGGGCTGCGGAAGCTGTGATCCGGGGCATCATGAACCTCGACGATTCGGCCGGAACCGTACTATTGCTGTCCCGATACTTTTTGCGACAACTGCGAGGAATAAACCATGCTCACTTTCCCGACTATCCTTCAAAAATATAAAAATGTGATCCCTATCGCGCTGACCCTCCCCGGGCTGATCGGCCTTGTGCTGCTATTCGCCGGGGGTGTCACCTACTGGCGAGGTGCTCACCGCGAATCGGCCATTCAGGATCTGAACCGGCGGCTGGCCGCCGTATCGCCTAACGGCGACGAGGGGGCTGCTATTGCCGAATTGAGGGAGATCATCGCCGCATGCAAAGACCTGGATCTGAACCTGTCGGAAGCCAAGTATGCCCGGTTATGGTATCAATGGCAGACCGCCGTCGACGACTTCAAACAGATAACGGCAGCACTGAACAACCGTTACCTGGCCACCGGACAACGGCAGGAATTAAAGAACTTCCACACCCGGCTGCAGGCCTTGCGCGACAGCTGTGCCATAACCCTAGAGGCAAGTAAACAACTGCCCGCGCCCCTCGGCTGGAAATTGCACAACCTCAAAGGCAATGTATCGGTCATGCTGGCCTACAGCGTGCTCGCCTTTGAACAAGACGGCCGTAAAGCGGCCAAATTCCTTTCCGACGCCGTGGACGATTACAAAACATCCATCGATATCGTCGATGATATCAGCAGCACACCCATGGAACGGGCCTTGCCCCGCTGGAATATGGAACTTATCGTCGGTCTTGGTGAATACCGGCGCATCGGTCTGAGCGAAGTAAGGCAGGAGAACATGACCGAGGTCCAGGAACAGCTCGAGGCCTTCATCCCCGACGTGGCCGGTTTCGCCCTCGGCGTCCCCCTGGAAACCCGCGTGGAAAAATAGGCAAAGTCATGCGTTGTACCTCCCCGCAATTTTTCTGGCTGCTGTTGCTCCTGATACCCTTTGCATGGCGGGTCCTATCGACGGAACGTTTCCTTAATCTCCTGCGTTTGCGGTTCCGGATGGATACCAACGGCAAGTCCCCCTGGAGATTATATGGCCGCTGCCTATTGCCGTTGCTCGCACTGGCCTGCATCGTGACGGCCCTTACCGGTCCCAGCATGACCGTCCTGCGTGCCGGCGATGTCAGCGACAATCTGGTTTTGGCAATCGGCATTGATGTCAGCAAATCGATGCTCGCCGAAGATGTGGTCCTGGAACAGCGGTCGCAAGGGGAGGTCCGCCCCCTTTCCAACCGTCTGAACGCCGCACGGCAATTGGTCCTGACCCTGTTGAGCCGGATGGATGACGAAAAAGTCGGTCTGTTTTTCTTCGCTCGTAACGGCATCGAAGTCGTCTCACCCACGCGCGACCTCGGCTTTTTGCGCTACATGGCAACCCATACCGATCTCAGCGACCTGACGGAATCGGGTAGCAATCTCCTCGCGGCCCTCGACACCGGCATCATGATGGTCGACAGCCAAACCGGAACACCCGCACGCGCGATTGTCCTTATCACCGATGGCGAGGATACGGAAAACAGCCCGCCGGCGCTGCGCAAAGGCATCGCCGCCGTCGCCCGGCAGAACATCCCGGTATTCACCGTCGGCACGGGACAGACCAGCGCGGTCCACATTCCCATTCGCCGCAAAGGCAGCGCCGGCATCGAGGGCTTTTACACCGACGGGGACGACCTGCCGCTGAAAACCCGTCTCGACGAACAGTCGCTGCAGGAAATCGCAGCGGCAACCGGCGGCCTCGACTTCCGACTCGACCGCACCTCCCCCGCCAAGCTAGCGGAAGAACTGGTGAAAAGCATCGTCGCGACCGCCGCATCCCGTCCGGAAGCCCTGCCCGAACAGCGCCTCCCGGTGGACCTGGCACCACCGTGCCTGCTCGCCGCCCTGTTGTTCTACTGTCTATACCTGCTTCTCTGAAATGCCGCAGACCGCCGGGCACGATACAACCCGCCGGATGCCCGGACAGCTTTGGGCCGCGGGTCGGCCGGTTGAGGGAGTGGATATGGTGTTCATCGGCCTGAACATGGTTCGCGCAGGTGTTGTGGAGCATCCTCTGGATTGGGAAACGAGCGGGTAGGTCTGGGTTTGATTCGTTGGTTGTTTTGTGGTTTTTATAAACGTTTAAAAAACCCACCTAGAGTAGCAGGGTGGGCTTTTTAATTTGTTTTAGACAGCGTGGCAATGCCTCCTCGTATCAATCGGAGGGAATAGCCGGCAACAGGCTAACGCAGATGTGTTATTGGACTCTGCAGACCTCCAGGCGATAGGCCAGTAAGACTACGTTCAGATCTTTTTCCAACTTCTGCACCTTTTCAACGTCTTCTTCGCAAAGCTGTTTCACGGCGTTGCGAGGCTCCAGGGCCAGGATGCATACCCCCAGTTCTTTTTCCAGGTTGCGAATTTTGGCTACGGAAGATTCATTAAGGCTGTTTACTACTTTGTAGTTTTCAGTGGCCATGATGAGCTCCTTTGCTGCGGGAGGTGAGACATATTTCAATACTATCATTATACCTTAATTTCTGGCTCACTTTTGTCAACTGATGCCTTTCCCGTCTACTTCTTCTGGCAAACGAATCTCGCTGATCGATGCTATTAGAAGGTAGGCAGTC
>JAUWLU010000024.1 GCA_030613545.1 Desulfuromonadales bacterium | reverse complement strand
GAGGTAGATCTCCTGCTTGCCCTTTTTGGCCTTGTAGAGGGGGGGTTGAGCGATGTACAGGAAGCCGCGCTCGATGATATCGGGCATCTGCCGAAAGAAGAACGTCAGCAGCAGGGTACGGATGTGGGAACCGTCCACGTCGGCGTCGGTCATGATGATGATGCGGTGGTAGCGGGCCTTTTCGATATTGAAATCGTCCTTGCCGATACCGGTGCCCATGGCGGTGATCAGGGTGCGTATTTCGTTGGAGGTCAGCATCTTGTCGAAGCGGGCCTTCTCCACGTTGAGGATCTTGCCCTTGAGGGGCAGGATGGCCTGAAAACGCCGGTCGCGACCCTGTTTGGCGCTGCCTCCGGCGCTGTCGCCCTCGACCAGATAGATTTCGCACAGGGCCGGGTCCTTCTCCTGGCAGTCGGCCAGCTTGCCCGGCAGGGAGAGACCATCAAGGGCTCCCTTGCGCCGGGTCAGATCGCGGGCTTTGCGGGCCGCTTCCCGGGCCCGGGCCGCCTCGATGCCCTTTTCCAAAATCCTGCGCGCCACCTTTGGGTTTTCCTCCAGATAGACGGCCAGTTTTTCATTGACCATCGACTCGACAAAACCCTTGATTTCCGAATTGCCGAGTTTGGTCTTGGTCTGGCCCTCGAACTGGGGATCAGGCACTTTAACTGATATGACTGCTGTCATGCCCTCGCGCAGATCATCGCCGGAGACCGAAGCCTTGACATTCTTGAGCAGATTGTTGGCGGTGGCATAGGTATTCATGGTACGGGTCAGGGCCGCCTTGAAACCGAACAGATGGGTGCCCCCTTCGTGGGTGTTGATATTGTTGGCGAAGGTAAAAATCTTTTCGTCGTAACCATCGTTGTACTGGATGGAAATCTCGATATCCACCCCTTCCCGCTCGCCTTTGATGTAGATCGGCTCGGGATGAAGGGGGGTCTTGGCCCGATTGAGATACTCGACAAAAGAGACGATTCCCCCTTCGTAGAGGAAGGTGTGCTCCTTTTCGCTGCGTTCGTCGGAGATACGAATCTTGACCCCGCCGTTAAGAAAGGCCAATTCTCGCAATCGACGGGACAGCACCTCAAAGGAAAATTCGGTGGTCTCGAAGATTTCGCCGTCGGGCCAGAAGGTGATTTTGGTGCCGCGCTTGGCGGTGTCCCCCACTTCCAGCAACGATTCCTGAGGCACCCCGCGGCGATAGGTCTGGCGATACTTGCGGCCGTTGCGACGAATTTCCAGCTCCAGCTTCTCGGACAGGGCATTGACCACCGAGACGCCGACCCCGTGCAGACCGCCGGAGACCTTGTAGGAGTCGCTGTCGAACTTGCCGCCGGCGTGCAGTACTGTCATGACCACCTCGGCCGCCGATTTTTTCTGAGTCGAATGCATATCGACCGGAATACCACGACCGTTGTCTTCCACCGTAACCGAACCATCGAGATGGATGATTACCGCGACTTCGTCACAGTGCCCGGCCAGACTTTCGTCGATGGAGTTGTCCACCACCTCGTAGACCAGATGGTGCAGGCCCTGGGGACCGGTCGTGCCGATATACATGGCCGGCCGCTTACGAACAGCGGACAATCCCTCAAGAACCTTGATGCTGTCGGCACCGTATTCTTTGTTTTCCATTTGCGTCATAGATTCCTCATGCTTATTGACAAGCGACATCCTGCAGGCTGCCTTCGCTGACGCGAAAGGACCTGACGTCGTCGAACCCCTTGTTGCACAATGCCTGCAGTTCGGTGGCGGTGACAAAAACCTGCCCCTGCCGGCTGCGTAAAAACTGAAAAAAGAACTCCTGCCGCTGGCGATCGAGTTCGCCGGTCATATCATCAAGCAGTAATACCGGCTGATGGCCTATCGTTGCCTCGAGATCGATGATCTGGGCCGTTTTAAAAGCCAGCATAAATGAACGTTGCTGCCCCTGGGAACCATACTGCCGCAGGGAATGGCCTCCCACCGTGAAATAGGGGTCATCCCGATGAGGGCCTACCAGGGTACGCCCGAGGCGCCTTTCCTGCGCTGCGGCCTGTTCCAGTTCTCTTCGAAATCCTTCGCGCAGCTCTTCTTCCGTCCCCGCTCGGGTCGGATACTCCAGGTCTGCTTCTTCACGACCGGCGGTTATCTGCCGATATATGTCCTGCAACTGCGGTACCAGGCGCTGCAGATAACCGATTCTATCCAAGCGAAGACGAGCGCCGGTCAGTATAAGGTTTTCGTTCCAGGGAGACAACTGAGTCGCATCGCAGCCCTCCTTGAGCAGTTGATTGCGCTGCTGCAAACACCGCTGATAGGCGCGGGCCCGGTCTAAAAAAGGGGGGTCAGCCTGAAAGACCGCCCGATCGAGCAGGGCCCGGCGGCCGGCCGGATAGCCTCTGGCCAATCCTACCTCTTCCGGAGAAAATAGAATAGTCGGAAATAACCCTAGAAATTCGGAACTTTTAGCGACCGGTTTGCCATTGATTCGAGCACTTTTCTGTTGTCCTTGAAAGGTCAGTTCAATGGTGGTCAAAACACCGCCGCGCATCACCTCGCCAAGCAGTCGTCCAGCCGTCATCTGTCGGCGAATCATCTCACTGCCGGGAGCACCGCGAAAGCTCTTCAGATGTCCGAGAAGATAGATCCCCTCCAGAATATTGGTTTTTCCCTGGGCATTGGCGCCCCATAAAACATTGAACCGTCTATCCGGAAGCATTTCGGCATGTTCCAGATTGCGAAAATTATGCAGGACCAGACGACGGAGATACATGGAACAGCTATTTACAGGGATATGTTCCCTGCTCCTTGGATATTTTAGAGCCTCATGGGCATGATCACAGCGAGGTATTCCTGGTTTTCACAGGGGGTGATTAACCCGGGGGAGAGCTTGTCCCGCAAAGAAAGGCAGATTTTTTCTTCATTCTGGGCATTAAGAATGTCTATCAGATAGCGGGCGTTAAAGCCAACACTGATTTCTTCTCCCTGGTACTCGACTTCGATATCCTCTCGAGCATCGCCGAACTCGGGATTGGACGAGGACATCTCGAGGAGATTTTCCTTGATTTCGATCTTGACCCCTTTCGATTTTTCGCTGGACAGAATCGACATGCGCCGCAGGGCGTGCAGAAAGGAATCACGAGGGATAATAACCGTTAAATCGTTGTTCTGCGGAATCACTCGATTGTAATCGGGAAACTCTCCGTCAATCAGGCGCATGACGACCACGGTTTGATTTTTCTGAATGACGGCGTTGTTATCGAAAAAGCCGATCAATAACTCACCGTCATTATCTTCGGCCATCTTTTTCAGTTCAAAAATCCCTTTACGGGGAAAGATGACACCTTTGCTCAATTGCTCAATATGGCTTACATCGAGGGGTTTCTGAATGAGCGATAGACGGTGGCCGTCCGTTGCTACCAGGCGCAACAGTTGCTGACCGTCTTTTTCTACGGGACGAAAATAAATACCGTTGAGATTGTATTTGCTCTCGTCGGTGGAAATGGAGAAAAAGGTCTTGTCGATCATCTCCTTGAGCAGGGTGCCGTCCACGCTGACAAACTGTTCTTTTTGGAAATGGGGAAAATAAGGAAATTCTTCCGCCGACAGGCCGACAATGTTGAAGTAGGCCTTGCCGCAACGAATTTCAATCCAGCAATTTTCCTTGGCATTGAAATCGATTTCCTGCTCAGGCAGTTCCTTGATGATCTCGTAAAGTTTTTTTGCGGAAACCGTTATTTTTCCTGGGGAGCTAACGGTAGCCGGATAGCTGGCTTTCATTCCGACTTCCAGGTCGGTGGCCGTCAGCTGAATTTCTCCGTCGACCGCCTCGATCAGAACATTGGCCAGAATAGGGATGGTATTCTTTTTTTCTACGATCCCTTGAATTCGGGCGAGGCCTTTGATGAAAATTTCCTTTTCAATGGCGAAGCGCATGAAGCCTCCTGTTAACAGCCTACTGTTTCTTTTATTCTTTTCTTTTAAAAACAGTAGATAGTAGTAGATGCCTGTTGATTTGTTGGTATCCGGTAAAAACCGTTAAAAACCAGAGTCATAGCCTGTGAGGAAAAAATGTTATAGGCTGTGCCGAACTCAGCGGGTTTTGTGGAAAAGTCTCAGGGAGGCAAATTTTCCGCAGTTGTCAAGGTTTTCGTCCACAGCTTTTATTACCCTTTAAACGGTCAACTCCTTTTTCAGAGCATTGATTTCAGTTCGCAGTTGAAAATCTTCCTCCATATTTTTTTCTATTTTTTTGATGGCGTAGATAATAGTGGAGTGGTCTTTGCCGCCAAAACGATCGCCGATCTCAGGGTAGGAGAAGGAAGTCAATTGTCGAGACAGATACATGGCAATCTGCCGAGGCAGAACCAGGGTTTTCATCCTTTTGGATGATTTGATGTCGGCGACCTTGATGCCATAATGATGGGCCACCCGCTTCTGGATTTCCTCGACGCTCAGTTCGCGCTTTGTTTCGATGAGTATGTCCTTCAACACTTCCTTAGCCATTTCAAGGGTCACCGGAGTGGCCGTCAGACTGGCGTAGGCACCGATGCGCACCAGATAGCCCTCCAGTTCGCGGACGTTGCTGCTGATCGAATTGGCCAAAAAGTAAGCCACCTCTTCGGGCAGGCCGATGCCGTTGGCTTCAGCCTTCATCTTTAAAATGGCGTGCTTGGTCTCCATGTCCGGTGCTTGAATATCGGCGATCAGTCCCCACTCAAATCGGGACCGCAGACGTTCTTCAAGGCCGGGGATCTCCTTGGGAAACTTGTCGGAGGTGACCACGATCTGCTTATGGGAATCGTACAGGGCGTTGAAAGTGTGAAAAAACTCTTCCTGGGTTCGTTCCTTGCCGGCGATGAACTGCACGTCATCGATAAGCAGCACGTCCATGGAGCGGAACTTGTTACGAAACTCATCCATCTTGGCGTAGCGCAGCGAATTGATCAATTCATTCATGAATTTTTCCGAGGTGTAATAGCATACTTTCATCTCGGGATTGTTTTTCAAAATCGCATTGCCGATGGCGGTGACCAGATGCGTCTTGCCGAGACCTACTCCGCCATAGATAAAGAGCGGATTGTAGGTGGTGGCCGGGTTGTTGGCCACGGCCATGGCGGCGGCACAGGCAAACTGGTTCGATGAACCGAGGACAAATTCATCAAAGGTATATTTGGAATTGAGGTTGAATCCGTTGTTTGCGGTGCGAACCGGTGGTTTCACCGGTGCCGGCGGCGGGGAAGGCTGTGTAGAGGATACAGGTTGTTTCACGGATTTTGCGGCCGGTGTTGATGAGACCTTCAGAACAACGCGATAAGGGGTCCCCGCAAGCTTGGAGACGATTTCCTGAATAATGGGCGCATAGTGGCCCTTCAGCCAATCAAGAACAAAACGGTTCGGGACTTCCAGCAGAACCTTATCCTCCTCCACCCCGGCAAACTTGATCGGTTTGATCCAAGTAGCGAAATGTTGTGGTGTGAGGGTTTGCTCCAACTGGCTGAGGGTTTTTTCCCAAAGTCCGTTCATAGGCTTGATTCAGACTGCATAAAGGTGTGAAAATAACAGGACGGAAGATATAGTTAATCCACAACTATATAAACAGGTGTGGATAATTGATGTTACCGAGGTGCGGCGGTTATTTCCGCAATTGTCCTGTGGGGAAAAAAGAGCTTTTAAACTACCAAAGCCCCCTCTCTTTTGCAAGATTTTTCTGGTCAGAGGAAAGCTTTCATACAACCGGTAAAAAGAGCCCTTTATGTTTCCTGCTTGACAAAATTTTTCGAACATGGTTAATAATGCGATTCGTTAAATTTCCTTGTTTCCGTTTCCTGAGGATAAAAATAAGCTACTGAGGAGTTAATAAAATGTCCAAGAGAACCTATCAGCCCAGCAGGATCTGCAGAAAGAGAACCCACGGCTTTCGTGCCCGGATGCAGAGCAAGAATGGTCGGTCCGTTATTCGGCGTCGTCGGGCTCGTGGCCGCAATAAGCTGGTCGTAACTATTCCGACCAAATAGTGCCAGACATGGGCACCGGCCTTTATTCCTTTCCTAAAGCGCGCCATCTGCGAAAATCCAGTGATTTTCAGCGGGTACGCCAAGGGGGAAAACGTCGGCATTCGCCCAACTTTATCGTTGTCGTTTTGCATCGATCGAACAGCCTCACTCGCCTTGGACTGACCGTTAGTCGCAAGGTTGGTGGGGCTGTTCAGCGCAATCGAGTCAAGCGCCTGGTTAGGGAATTCTTTCGCAACCATTTCAATAGGTTGCCGGTCGGCGTCGATATATCTATTATTGCCAAGATAGGCGCAGCCGAGATTAATTATGCTCGGATCTGCGAAGAATTGAGCTTTTTGGTAGAAAAATAACCAAGGCGAATCTATCATGCTGCAAAAATCGGTACTCGCTCTTTTAACTTTCTACCAGCGATTTATTTCACCTCTTAAGGCACCTTCCTGTCGGTTCTATCCCAGTTGTTCCTGTTATGCCTTTGAGGCGGTAGCCAAATACGGAGTGGCGCGGGGTTTGTTGAAGACCGCTGTCCGCCTCGGACGCTGTCACCCCTTCCATCCAGGCGGCTACGACCCTGTTTAATGACCTGCTGCAATCGCCAGCTGACAAACGGAGATTTTTTAAATGGAAAATAAGAATATTCTGATTGCCTTTGTTCTTATGCTGGCGGTTTGGGTGGGAGTCAATCTCCTGTTTCCTGCTCCTTCGGCACCGCCGGAACAGCAGAGCGTGGTTGAATCCCAACCAGCTGTGGCTGTTGAGGCCTCGGCCGGTTCCACGTCCCTTTCGGCTGAACGGACCCTGGCGGGCCAAACCATTTCGGTGCCGCAACAGGAACGGCAACTCGTCGTTAAGTCCGGGCGGTATGAGGCTGTTTTCAGCTCGGTCGGCGGTCGCTTGAAATCCTTGCAATTACCTGGTTATGCACAGACCACGGCGACCGATTCTCTGCCGGTATCGCTGGTTGACGCTACGGCCTCTCAACAAGCCACTTTGCGTACCGAGGGTCTTGGGGAATTTGATATTGCGGCGGAAGGACTTTACGCCCTCTCTGTCGATGAAGAGCAAATTGAACTAGCTGCCGGCGAGGAGCGGGAGATCGTTTTCAGCGCTATAACCCCCCGCGGCCTCAAAGTGGAAAAAATTTATAGGTTAAGGGGCGAATCCTTCGATTTTGACCTGCAGGTGCGTGTGACCAATCTCGGTTCACAAGCGGTCCGCGGCGCGACCAGTTTGAGTCTGGTGCAGCCGTGGGACGAGTCGATGAAGGGAACCCGCTACGGCTTCGTGGGTCCTGCCGTATATGATGGAGAAAAGGTCCATACCCACGAGGTAGAAGATCTCGACGAAGAATCCCCGGTATATGGCAGCGGTTCGATCTGGACTGGTTTTGAGCGCAAGTATTTCATGTCCGCCGTGGTCGCCCTGGCCGACGCCGGGGATAAATTCCGTATCGAGAAAAGCGGTGATCTGGTCGAAAATAGCATTGAGACCCCTTACGCCATCCTGGCAGCGGGTCAATCCATCAGTGCTGACTACCTCTGTTTTTTCGGACCCCGCGACCTGGACATACTGGAACAGGCTGGTCATCACCTTGATAAAGCCATTGATTTCGGGTTTTTCGGAATTATTGCCCGGCCTCTGCTTACGGTATTGAAGTTCTTTTATCGCTATGTCGGTAATTGGGGGGTCGCGATCATTCTGCTGACCTGCATTATCAAGCTGCTTTTCTGGCCCCTGACTCAGAAAAGTTATAAATCCATGAAGGCAATGCAGACCCTGCAACCGGAAATGCAGAAGTTGCGGGAGAAGTTTAAGAACAACAAGGAGCAGCTTAATAAAGAGATCATGGGGCTCTACCGCACCAAGCGGGTCAATCCCATGGGCGGCTGTCTGCCCATGGTTGTGCAGATTCCGGTCTTTTTTGCCCTGTACAAGGTGCTGCTCGGCACCATCGCCTTGCGTCACGCGCCTTTTGCCTTCTGGTTACAGGATCTCTCCGTTAAGGATCCCTATTACATTACCCCGATTATCATGGGGGGAACCATGTTTCTGCAACAGAAGATGAGCCCCAGCACCATGGATCCCGCTCAGGCTAAGATCTTCATGTTCATGCCGCTTATCTTTACCTTTATGTTTCTCAATTTCCCCTCTGGACTGGTCCTTTACTGGATGGTCAACAATCTATTGACGATACTTCAGCAGTGGCACGTTAACCGCGAACCCAAAGTGGTTGTCAGCTGATATTCGCCAGGGCAGAATTGGCAGGTTACGGTAGATTTGGTTTTGGGAGGGAGCATCTGCTGCCTCCCTTTCTTTTAGGTGCTCTTAGAAGTGATTATCGATAGTCAGGATACCATCGTCGCAATCGCCACCGCTCCCGGAGAAGGGGGGATCGGTATCGTGCGGCTATCCGGTGCAGGCGCTGAAAGACTGCTCCAGGATTATTTTTGTTCGGCAGGTAGGGACGACCAGTTTGCTTCCCATCGCCTTTATTACGGTCATTTTCGCGATTCTGCTGGTGAGTTGATCGACGAAGTGATGGCGGTGGTCATGCGTGCACCCCGGTCCTATACCAGGGAAGATGTGGTCGAAGTGCATTGTCACGGTGGCAACGTCGTGCTGCGCCGCATCGTTGACCTGTTTGTCGATGCCGGAGCCCGTCTGGCCCGGCCCGGCGAGTTTACTCTGAGGGCCTTCCTTAATGGGCGCATCGACCTATCCAGGGCGGAAGCTGTTATCGATGTGATCCGTTCCCGTTCGGAGGCTGCCTGCCGCGTGGCCCTGGGTCAGATGGAGGGGCGCCTGTCTCAACATATTTATCGCTTTCGGGATCGCATAAGTGACCTGCTTGCCGAGGTGGAAGCGGGGATCGATTTCCCTGAAGAAGAACTGCCCCTGGCCGATCGTCAACGTCTCATCGCTACCTCTACCACGATAGTGGAGCAGATGGCAGTCCTTCTGGAATCCTTTGAATCGGGACGCCTTTTGCGCGATGGTTTATCCATTCTTATCTTTGGCAAGCCAAACGTTGGCAAAAGCTCATTGATGAATACTCTGCTCGGTGAAGCTCGTACGATTGTTTCCGATATTCCGGGAACTACGAGGGATACCGTGGAAGAGAGCCTCGTCCTCAGGGGAATGCCGCTACGACTTATCGATACTGCCGGAGTACGGCAGACCGTCGACCCGGTAGAAGTCGAAGGTGTGCAGCGGGCCCAGGCCAAGGTGGCAGGTGTCGATCTGATCCTGTTGGTGGTTGATGGCAGCCAAATGCTCGACCAGGATGACCAGATGGCCTTACAGTCCTGTGATCCTGAGCGAACCTTGTTGGTTATCAATAAACAGGATTTGGGCTCCTGTCCGCTGCCTGTGGAGTTTGCGGCACTGCCCGCCTTATCTATTTGTGCTCGCAATGCAGCCGGAATCGATCTTCTGTTGGATGGCGTCGTTAATTTTTTCTCCCGGAACTCAGGCAGCGAGGGAAGGGAAACGACACTCCTTTCCGATCGTCGCCATCGTGAGGCATTGCTGTTGGCACGAAATGCCCTCGAGCGTTTTAGGTTCAGTCTTACGGAGGAGCACCCTTCAGAATTGGCTGCTCTTGAGTTGCGAGAGGCATTGCATTCCCTTGGGGAAATCACCGGCGAAACCGCCCCTGAGGATATTCTGGAAAAGATATTTACACGTTTCTGTATCGGCAAATAGAAGTGTTCCACGTGAAACACTTCACTGAAGGGGGCTGAAAAATGCTCCGCCAGGCAATCTATGTACAGTTATGGTAAGCAATATGAAGTGATCGTGGTTGGTGCAGGGCATGCCGGTTGTGAGGCGGCGCTAGCGGCCGCGCGAATGGGCTGTCGAACCCTGTTGCTGAACCTTAGTCTCGATGCGGTTGCGCAGATGGCCTGCAATCCGGCTATTGGAGGTCTGGCCAAGGGCCATTTGGTGAAGGAGGTCGACGCGCTGGGTGGTGCGATGGCCAAGTGTATCGATGCCACGGGTATACAGTTTCGTATTCTAAATACCAAAAAGGGTCCGGCTGTTCGCGCTTCCCGTGCTCAGGCTGATCGGCGCCGCTATCAGGCGTGGATGAAGCGGCATGTTGAAAATCAGCCGTTGATCGACCTCAAGCAGGGTGCGGTGATCGGTCTGTTGATGAAAGATAGTCGACTTGCCGGCGTAAGAACAAGAGAAGGGCTTGAGTTCTTAGGAAAGACGGTTGTCTTAACCACCGGTACCTTTATGCGTGGCTTGATCCATGTGGGTCTGCAAAACTATCCAGGGGGCAGGGCAGGAGAACCGCCTTCGGAGGGACTGTCGGATCATCTGAGGAGTCTCGGTTTCCGAGTGGGCCGTTTAAAAACCGGCACCCCGCCCCGTATAGACGGAAATACGGTCAACTTTTCCGAAGTCGAACCGCAGCCGGGCGATTCTCCGCCGAGGCCCTTTTCGTTTGAGACCGAGCGCATCACAGGTCCACAGGTAAGTTGTTATATTACCGGCACAAACCCGCGCACCCACGACATTATTCGCTCAGGGCTCGACCGTTCCCCCCTTTATAGCGGGGTTATAGAAGGGATAGGGCCGCGCTATTGCCCTTCTATCGAGGATAAGGTCGTGCGGTTTCCGGAAAAGGAATATCATCAGGTATTTCTCGAACCGGAAGGCCTCGACACTTCTGAGATGTATCCCAATGGATTGCCGACCTCGCTGCCACCCGATGTTCAGTTGGCCTTTCTGCGTACGATACCGGGACTGGAACAGGTGGAGATTACCCGGCCGGGATATGCCATCGAATACGATTTTATCGATCCCATTCAGCTAAAACCCTCCCTGGAAACCAAGGAAATAGACGGTTTGTATCATGCCGGCCAGATCAATGGCACCTCGGGCTACGAAGAGGCTGCCGCTCAGGGGTTGATTGCAGGAATTAATGCGGCTCGGGGCGTCAAGGGCCAGGAGCCTGTGGTGATAGGGCGAGAACAGGGCTACATAGGGGTGCTTATAGACGATCTGGTCAATCTCGGCACCAAGGAACCCTATCGCATGTTTACCTCCCGCGCAGAATACCGACTGCTGTTGCGGGAAGATAATGCGGATCAACGGTTAACCGAGTTGGGCCACGGTCTTGGTCTGGTCTCTGAGCAGCGCTGGCAGCACTATCAGCAGAAGATGGCCCACTACAAACAGGGGCAGGCGCTTTTAAGGGAGATTCGCCTGGCACCAGGGGACAAGGCGTTGATGGCAGCCCTCGAATTGCCGGAGCTGAAGAATGGACTCAGTCTCGATCAATTGCTGCGCCGGCCAGAAATTACCATGCAAAAGCTGTCCGAATTGATTCCGGCCTTGACCGGTATCCCACCCGAGGTACAGGATCAGCTGGAAACAGGCATTAAGTATGAAGGATATATCAAGCGCCAGATCGACCAGGTCGAACGCTTCAAAAAAACCGAAGAAGTGACTATTCCAGAAGGTTTCGATTATGAGGCCATCAGCTCTCTGTCGGCTGAGGTGCGGGAGAAATTACAGCGTGTTCGGCCGTTAAATTTGGGCCAGGCGGCACGCATACCGGGCGTGACGCCGGCCGCGGTATCCATTCTGGCCGTGGTATTGCGCAGAGGGGCCCATGACTGATCGTGAAATGTTGAAGGAAATGCTTCAGCAGATCGAAGTGGTCTTGCCTGCGAAGGCTCTCGAGCAATTACTCTGGTTCCGCGATGAGCTTTTACGTTGGAATAAAAAAATCAATCTGACCGCCATCACCGATCCGGTCAGCACGCTGGAGAAGCATCTGGTCGATTCCTTAACGCTGTTACCCCATTTAAGCCAACAGGGATGTTTGCTCGATATGGGATCGGGTGGCGGATTTCCTTCCATTCCCCTGAAAATAGCCAGGCCGGCGTTAACCATCTGGTCCGTAGATGCCGTAGCAAAAAAAATTGCCTTTCAGAAACATGTGGTGCGTACCTTGAAATTGCAGGACTTTACTGCCCTGCATGCACGCCTTGAAGACTTGCCCAATAACAGCATCCTGCCCCTTTTTGACCTGATAGTGACAAGGGCCTTTGCCTCACTAAAGGATATCCTGTCCTTGGCTGAACCCCTTCTGGCTTTGAACGGACAGGTGGTCGCCATGAAGGGCGCCGATGGGCTGGAGGAGTTGGCTGATAGCGCAAAGATATTAAAAGAGGGTGGCTTTATGTGCCAAAGAACCGTGCAAATGCAGTTGCCTCAGTCGAGGGCGCAGCGCACCCTGCTGTTTTTCACCAGGAGAACTGCTTGATCAGATGAACCTGTAACCAAGAACGATTGATGCTGTAACGGTTGGCAATTCGGCCCTTTTGATCCAAAAGATCAATCGAGCAAGACCAGTATCGGAACGAAAAATGACAGTTCCATCGAAAGGTCAGAGGAAAAAAGGCCCAAACCTAAAAGCGGCTATGCCGCATATGTGTCGAAGGTGGGCATGTTTTTCACAAGGTACTACGGAGTTGTGAACATAAATCGATCTAAGGAGGTCTCCTTTTGTCAATTTATGGCCATTGATAAGACGTGTATAGCTTAACTATTGCATTTTTTCTTATCCCCGCTCGGCGAATTATGATAGCCTCCTCGAATACCCGCTGAACAGAAAGGACGCCTATATGGCTCAGATCATTGCCGTGGCCAATCAGAAGGGCGGGGTCGGTAAAACGACAACGGCGATCAATCTTGCGGCCTCTCTGGCCGCAGCAGAACAGCAGACCCTGCTCGTCGATCTCGATCCCCAGGCCAATGCCAGCAGTGGAGTAGGTCTCGACCGCAGTACGTTAAAGTATACGACCTACCACGCCTTGCTGGGCGAGGCCAAAGCCAGCGATATCGTCTGCCATACCCAGTTGAACTGTTTGCAGATTCTGCCGGCCACAGCTGATCTCATCGGTGCCGAAATAGAGCTGGTAGCGGAGCCGAACCGGGAAACTCGTCTGCGCGCAGTCCTTTCTGAAATATCTAATGATTACGACTATATAGTGATTGATTGCCCGCCCTCCCTGGGGCTGCTGACGATCAATGCATTGACTGCGGCGGATTCCGTACTGGTGCCGTTGCAGTGCGAATATTACGCCATGGAAGGGCTCACTCAACTCAGCAAGACCATTCGCCTGATCCAGCGTCAACTCAATCCCGATCTTAGCTTGAAAGGGATTCTGCTGACCATGTTCGACCGGCGTAATAATCTGTCTCATCAGGTCAGCGAGGAGATTCGGCGCCATTACAGCCATCGGGTGTTCAACACGGTCATCCCTCGCAATGTCCGTCTCTCGGAAGCGCCCAGTCATGGCTTGCCGGTATTGCTGTACGATATTGCTTCCACCGGGGCGGCGGCCTACCTGTCCTTGGCAAAAGAAATCATCTCAACGGGGAATTGACATGGCCAAAAGACCGGCTCTCGGCAAAGGTATCGGAGCACTGTTGACTTCGGCGAGCGAAGACGACGGACGCAAATATTTTCTCTGTCCCATAGAGGAGTTGCGACCCCACGACCAGCAGCCGCGTAAGTATTTCGATGACGCCAAGATGGCCGAGCTGGTCGCCTCGGTGCGCGAAAAAGGCATTATTCAGCCGCTGGTGGTGCGCCGTCTGAAGGACCATTATCAGATCATCGCCGGGGAGCGGCGCTGGCGGGCGGCGCAAAAGGCGTCCCTGCATGAAGTGCCGGTGGTTATTCAGGATGTTACCGAAAACATGGCCTATGAAATGGCCATTATCGAAAACATTCAACGGGAAGATCTCAATCCCATTGAAGAAGCCGAAGCCTATCGCCAGTTGATCGAACGATTTGAGCTGACCCAGGAGGAAGCTGCCAAACGGGTCGGTAAGGACCGTTCTTCGGTGGCCAACTCCATGCGCCTGTTGCGGCTGCCGATAGTCATACAGGACGACGTGATTGTCGGTATGCTTTCCATGGGTCATGCCAGAGCCCTGCTCTCCCTGGAGGACGATCAGGACATTCTCGAAGCCCGGGAACAGCTTTTGCGCAAAAAGCTGTCGGTACGGGAAACTGAGGCGCTGGTCCGAAAGATCAAGAACTTTGCTCAGCAACCGAAGAAACCCGGTAAGCCACAAGCCGATCCTGAATTGCAACATCTGGCCGAAGAATTGCAAAGATCCCTTGGCACTCATGTGTCGATTCATGCGAAGAAAAAGGGCGGAAAGATCGAAATCAGCTACTTTTCCGCCGAGGACCTGGATCGCCTGCTGGAGGTGCTGGGCGTTTCCTGAGGAATTGGTGGAATGAAGGAGAGGAAGGGCAAAACACTTATGCGCAAAGATGCGGGAGCGGATAAAATCAAAGCGTTTCTGGGAACCGGTAGTCAGTTTGAGGGAACCCTGGTCTTTGAGGATATCGTTCGTATGGACGGCTCGTTCAGCGGCAAGATCACCTCGAAGGATACCTTGATCGTCGGCGAGACAGCTCATGTCGAGGCCGAGATTTCCGTCGGCACCCTGATTCTCAGTGGACGCTTCAAGGGACAAATCTCTGCCGACGTTCGAGTCGAGTTGCGAGCGCCGGCAGAGGTGGAAGGATCCATCAACACTCCGTCCCTGGTTGTGGAAGAGGGGGTGTTGATGAACAGCACCGTCACCATGGGTCAAGCACAGCCTCTCTCGATAGCAAATTCACCGAGTAACTAACCACGGAAATTGGCCATTATCGAAAAAGGGATTGACAAGGGTCAGTAGCCTATTGTTATATTTGCGGTCGCCGTGCGGGTTGTTTACACTCCTGCCCAATGGTTGGGACCTGCCTTAAAAGGTAAAGACGCAGGTTCGGCAGCATTTTGAGCCGACTCGTCGTTTCACCGGCAATGCCAGCACGTTTTTCGCTGGCAGATTACCGAAGCCTGTCTTCTGTCAGACCAAAAACG
Organism: Desulfuromonadales bacterium; assembly: GCA_030613545.1. Taxonomy (GTDB): domain Bacteria; phylum Desulfobacterota; class Desulfuromonadia; order Desulfuromonadales; family Syntrophotaleaceae; genus Syntrophotalea_A. The sequence goes on along the minus strand of JAUWLU010000024.1, from coordinate 6,450 downwards.
GGATGATCAGAAAACAGGTTTAGCACCAATCATTTTCCAATTACTTTCAGGTTTTTGAGGTATTGCTGTGATCAAGGTTGACTGGACCATTTTATTGCAAGCCGCCAACTTCTTCATTTTGATGGGAGCTCTGCATCTGATCTTGTTCCGACCGCTGGGCAACATCATGCAGCGCCGCCGCGATGAAATCGATGGTAATCTGCAGCAGGCCGGGACCCTTGAGGAGCGACTCAATGAGGGCCTGGCGGCCTATCAGGAAAAACTGCAGCAAGCCAAGATAGAAATTGCCAGCGACCGCAAGCAATTTCGTCAGATTCTGACTACAGAAGCGGCACGGCTGCTGGGCGTGGCTAACGAACAGGCTGCCGCCGAGTTACAGACGATCAAGGATCGTGTGGCGAGTGAAAAGGAGCAGGCTCTGGTTGAGCTGAAGACCCAGGCTGCGCCGCTGGCTGCCAGAATTGCTCAGAAGGTTGTGGGGAGGGCGCTTTGAAAGTCAGACTAAAAGGCACGGTTGGCGGCATGGTCGCCACTGCAGCAACAATCGGCTTGATGTTAGTTCTGGCCGGAGCGGCCTTTGCCGCCGGTGACGGCCATGGTGCTGACAGCGGAGTCCTGCTGAAGGACTTTCTTTATCGCTGCCTGAATTTCGCTATCTTGTTCGGCGCCCTTGGCTACCTTTTGGCCAAGCCCCTTCGCAAGGGTCTGGGAGAGAGGCGAGCCAAGCTGATCGAAACCCTGGAGAAGGCCAACAGAGCTCGCCAATCGGCTGAGGCCAAAGTGGCAGAATACGAACGCAAACTGGGCGACAGCGATCGCGAAATAGCCGAACTATTGGCCCATGCCAAAGAGGCAAACAGCCGCGAACGTGTCAGTGCCTTGGCCGAAGCCCAGGCCGTAGCCGATACGGTGCGCAAGGAAGCTCGGCAGTGCGCCGACCGGGAAATCGAACGGGCCCGACGGGAATTGCGCGCCGAGGCGGCGCGGATGGCGATAAGCATGGCTGAAGAGCGGTTGCGCCAGGAAATCACAAACGAGGATCGTGCTCGGCTGGTGACGGAAAACCTGCAGCAGATGGAGAGCCAATCGTGAGCGTCAGTGTAATATCCAAGCGATATGCCAGGGCCCTGGTGCTGTTGGGCCAGGAGCGGGGACTGCTGGACCGGTTCCGGGAAGAACTCGGCCGTCTGGTAAAGGCCTTTGCTGTGGAGAAACGTCTGGCGTTGCTGCTGCAAAGCCCGTCGTTGCCAGCGGCAAAAAAAGAAGCGTTGCTGGCCGACCTGGTAGCCCTGCTCGAACTGTCCGGCGAAATCAGCAACTTTCTCGGATTGTTGCAGAGCAAGGACCGACTGCGTTATCTGCCGCAGATCGAAGGGGAATTTGGCCGCCAGGCCGATGAGGTTTCGGGTGTGCAGCGGGTTCAGGTCCATACGGCTGTCGCTCTACAGGATGGCGAGCGTAGCGCCCTGAGCGCCTTGCTAGCAGCACGCAGTGGGCGACAGATAGTGCTGGAAGAGCATTGCGATCCGGATCTGATCGGTGGATTGCAGGTGGAACTGGACGGGCAGGTTCTTGACGGAACGGTGCGTACGCAATTGCAGCGGATTGCAAAGACCATAAACAGAGGGTGAATAATTCTCATGGAAATCAGAGCGGAAGAGATCTGTAATATCATCAAAAAACAGATCGAGAATTTTGATCGCGAAGTAGAAGTCAGCGAGATGGGCACCATCATCTCCGTCGGTGACGGTATCGCGCGTATCTATGGCCTCGACAATGCCATGGCCGGCGAGCTACTGGAATTTCCCGGCGATACGATGGGTATGGTCCTCAACCTGGAGGAAGGCAACGTCGGTGCGGCCATTCTTGGTGAGGGACACCACATCAAAGAAGGGGATACGGTCAAGCGCACCGGTCGCATCGTTGAGGTGCCGGTCGGCGAGGAGCTCATCGGCCGGGTGGTCAACGGCATCGGCCAGGCCATCGACGGCGGTGCCGCCATCGCTACCGGAAAGACCAGTCAGGTGGAGGTCAAGGCACCGGGTATCGTTACTCGCAAGTCGGTCCATGAGCCGCTACAGACCGGGCTTAAGGCGGTCGATGCCATGGTCCCCATTGGCCGAGGACAGCGTGAGTTGATCATCGGTGACCGCCAGACCGGCAAGACCGCCCTGGCCATCGATACCATCATCAACCAGAAGGGCCAGGACATCGTCTGTATCTACGTCGCCATTGGCCAGAAATGTTCCACCGTGGCCCAGGTGGTGGACAAGCTTCGGCAGCATGGCGCCATGGACTACACCATGGTCGTCTCGGCCAGCGCCAGTGACCCGGCCCCCCTGCAGTTCATCGCTCCCTATACCGGGGTCACCATGGGCGAGTATTTTCGCGACAATGGCAAACATGCCCTGATCGTCTACGATGATCTTTCCAAGCATGCTGTGGCCTATCGTCAGCTCTCCTTGTTGCTGCGCCGGCCGCCGGGCCGAGAGGCTTTCCCCGGTGACGTCTTTTATCTGCATAGCCGGCTGCTGGAGCGGGCCGCCAAACTTACAGATGAACTCGGTGGTGGCAGTCTGACCGCTCTGCCGATCATCGAAACCCAGGCTGGAGACGTTTCCGCTTATATTCCGACCAACGTTATCTCCATCACCGATGGGCAGATCTTCCTTGAAACGGATCTGTTCTACTCCGGGGTTCGTCCGGCCATCAACGTCGGTCTGTCCGTATCCCGCGTCGGTGGTAACGCCCAGGTCAAGGCCATGAAACAGGTGGCCGGTACCTTGCGTCTGGCTCTCGCCCAGTATCGGGAAATGGCGGCCTTCGCCCAGTTCGGCTCGGACCTCGATGTTGAGACACAAAAGCAGCTCCATCGCGGTGCCCGTCTGGTGGAAATCCTCAAGCAGCCTCAGTATCAGCCGCTGTCGGTGGAAAAACAAGCTCTGATCATCTTCGCCGCTAACAACGGCTATATCGACGATTACCCTTTGGGTGCCATGCGCCGGTACGAGGAAGAGCTTTATAACTTCGTTGACAACCGCCACCCGGAGATTCTCGACCAGGTGCGGGAGAAGAAGGCCATCGACAGCGATTTGCAGGAGCTGATCAAAAGGGCTCTGGACGAATTAAAGAATGAGTTTGTGGCCTGAGCAAGGCAGAAGGCAATAGGCGATGGCGAACCTGAAGGACATTAAAAAACGCATCACCTCGGTTAAGAACACCCAGCAGATCACCCGGGCAATGAAGATGGTGGCGGCGGCGCGTTTCCGTAAGGCCAACGAGGCCGTAGTGGCGGCTCGTCCCTACTCGGACAAGTTACATGAGGTGCTGTCCAGCCTGGCCCTGCGTGAAGAGCGCAAGGTGCATCCCCTGCTGGCCCGGCGTGGCAAGAAAAAGGCTCTGCTGCTGGTGCTGACTTCTGATCGCGGTCTGTGCGGCGGTTTTAACGTCAATGTCACCAAGGCCTCCGAGGGTTTTGTTAACGACCAAACCACCGGTTTTGAGGCCTACGATCTGATGGTTATCGGCCGCAAGGGTAAGGAACACTTTGCCCGTCGACCGGTTTATAACGTCATCAAGTGTCACGAAGGGGTAACCAGTCAGGCCTCCTACGGCGTCGCCTCACTACTCGGTCAGGAGGTGGTGGCCGGCTACAGCGACGGCATCTACGATGGAGTCTTTGTGATCTACAATGCCTTTCGTAGCGCCATCTGTCAGGAAATGACGGTGAACCAGCTGTTGCCCATCGTGCCGCGGGAAGTCTCGGAAGATACGGTGGTGACCGGTTATATCTACGAGCCGGATCGTGGCGAGGTGCTGAATTCGATTCTGCCCAAGTATGTCGAGGTACAGATCTACCGGGCCTTTGTCGAATCACTGGCCTCTGAACACGGCGCACGGATGAGCGCCATGGACAGTGCTACTCAGAACGCCTCGGATATGATCAACAGTCTGACCTTGCAGTATAATCGGGCGCGGCAGGCAGTGATCACCAAAGAATTGCTGGAAATCATCTCAGGCGCGGAATCGATTTAATAAGTTTACCCGCAACCGCGCTCGCGGTGGGAATTAGGAGGAAATGTTCACCATGAATACAGGCAAAGTCTCCCAGGTAATCGGCCCGGTGGTTGATGTCGAATTTCCCGACGGTCAGCTGCCCGAGATCTATCACGCCCTCAAGATCAGCAACTCTTCTCTCGGCGACGCGGAATGGAATCTGGTGGTTGAGGTCGCTCAGCACCTCGGCGAGAATACCGTGCGCACCATTGCCATGGATAGCACCGACGGCTTGGTGCGCGGCCAGCAGGTCCTCGATACCGGCCGGCAGATCACCATGCCCGTCGGCCGCGGCACCCTGGGGCGGATTCTCAATGTCATCGGCGAGCCGGTGGACGAAATGGGTCCGGTGGAAGGCGACGATCAGTGGGAAATTCACCGACCGGCCCCCGAGTTTGTCGAACAGTCGACAACCGTCGAGGCCTTCGAGACCGGCATCAAGGTCGTCGACCTTCTGGCCCCTTATGCCCGTGGCGGCAAGATCGGTCTGTTTGGTGGCGCCGGGGTTGGCAAGACCGTTCTGATCATGGAGTTGATTCATAATATCGCCAAGCAGCACGGCGGCTATTCGGTCTTCGCCGGGGTCGGCGAGCGTACCCGCGAGGGCAACGACCTGTGGCACGAAATGAAGGAATCGGGCGTGCTTGACAAGACCGCTCTGGTTTACGGCCAGATGAACGAGCCGCCCGGTGCCCGCGCTCGGGTCGCCCTGTCGGCTTTGACTGTGGCGGAATACTTCCGTGACGAGCAGAATCAGGATGTGCTGCTCTTTGTCGACAACATCTTCCGTTTCACCCAGGCAGGTTCTGAGGTGTCGGCCCTGCTCGGGCGCATTCCCTCGGCGGTTGGCTACCAGCCGACCCTTTCCACCGAGATGGGAGAACTGCAGGAGCGCATCACCACCACCAAGAACGGTTCCATCACCTCGGTTCAGGCCATCTACGTGCCGGCCGACGACTTGACCGACCCGGCTCCGGCCACCACCTTTGCCCATCTCGACGCGACCACGGTTCTGTCCCGGCAGATCGCTGAACTCGGTATCTACCCGGCTGTCGACCCTCTCGATTCCACCAGTCGCATCCTCGATCCGCAGGTGGTCGGCGAAGAGCACTATCAGGTGGCTCGCGACGTCCAGTATGTTTTGCAGCGCTACAAAGATCTGCAGGATATTATCGCCATTCTCGGCATGGACGAATTGTCCGAAGAAGACAAGCAGGTTGTTGGCCGAGCCCGCAGAATCCAGAAATTCCTGTCCCAGCCCTTCTATGTGGCCGAGATCTTTACCGGAACGCCTGGCAAGTACGTCGAGCTTAAGGAGACCATCCGCGGCTTTAAGGAGATTGTCGAAGGCAAGCACGATAGCGTCCCCGAGCAGGCCTTTTATATGGTCGGAACCATCGAGGAAGTGCTGGAAAATGCCGCGCGGATGGCCGGCTAAGCCGGTTGGGTCTTAGCCCAGGAGAAGCAGCGAATGGCGCAGAAACTTACTTTGGAAATGGTCACGCCGGCTAAGCAGGTGCTTTCGGAAGCGGTGGATGAAATCACCGCGCCCGGGACCATGGGGCAGTTTGGCCTGTTGCCGGGCCACACCCCGATGCTGACCACCCTGGAGGTCGGTGAGCTCAGCTACCGCAAGGGCAATGAGACCTTCTATGTGGCGGTCAACTGGGGCTATGTGGAGATCGAGGAAGACCGGGTAACAATTCTGGTGGAGACCGCCGAGATCGAAGATGAAATATGTCTGGAGCGGGCCAGGGCCGCCCTGGGCCGCGCCGAGCAGGCGCTGGCCGAGATGTCCGCCGAAGAAAAGCAATATCTGGTCATGCAGCAGGCCCTGGCACGGGCCATGGCCCGGATTCAGGTGGCGAGCCGCAAGGGTCGCTAAGTGATACAAATAACAGCAGCGATTAAAAAAGGCGGCCCTTCGAGGCCGCCTTTTTTAATCGGACCTATAACCCAGAAAAAGGTTGGCTCCTAAAGTCAGACAGCCTCCTAGGCCAACAAAACGGCGGGTCGCGTCCCGCCAGACGCCCTACTTTTTGTCCGAGCCAACAAAAAGTAGGCAAAAAATGGCTGCCACTGCGTGGGGCATTAGGTTGTTGGGCCAGCGGCGGTAACGACCATTGTATCGTGTCGCAGCGGCGGCGCTTTCTTTGCCGCTCCTTCTCTTCCGATAGTTGGCTGCTCAGGTCCCCGTTCCGCCTCCCTTGCGCTGTTGGGGTCTATGTGTTGCTGGGGTAAACCTAATAACAGGCCATGCAACCAAGCCGGCTTCACCACCTGACCGGTTTCTGGCCGGGCAACCCGCGCCAATTATAGAGGGCCGACGACGAAGCGGCTGCGCTGCTCATATCGCAGCAAGGGAAGATCGATCCGCCGGGCCCCCCTTGACAG
>JAUWLU010000044.1 GCA_030613545.1 Desulfuromonadales bacterium | reverse complement strand
CGATATAGACTACATCAATGCCCACGGCACCTCTACCCACTTTAACGACCTTTATGAAACCATGGCCATCAAGACCGTACTAGGGGATCATGCCTACAAGACCATGGTCAGCTCGACCAAGAGCATGACCGGTCACGCCCTCGGCGCTGCCGGCGGCATGGAGGCGGTCTTTGCCCTGCTGGCCATGGACCGCGGCGCTGTACCACCGACCACCAATTACCAGGAACCCGATCCCGAGTGTGATCTCGACTACGTGCCCAATGAAGCCCGTCAGGCCGAGGTCAAGGTGGCCATGTCCAATTCCTTTGGCTTCGGCGGCACCAACGCCAGTCTACTGTTCCGCAAGGTATAAGGATTTCACGATGTTCATTATTGCCAGCGATCACGGCGGCCTGCCGATGAAAGAGCAGATACTAGCCTATCTGTCTGCGCGGGGCATCGAGGTTCGCGATCTCGGTACCGATAACGGTGATTCCGTTGACTATCCCGACTTTGGTGAAAAGGTCGCTCGTGCCATTGCCAAGGGCGAAGCCGACAAGGGCATCCTGGTCTGCGGTACCGGCATCGGCATGTCCATCGTGGCCAATAAATTTCCCGGTGTGCGGGCTGCCCTGGTGTGGGACGATTTTACCGCGCAGATGTCCAAAGAGCACAACAACGCCAATATCATTGTGCTGGGTGGCCGGGTTCAGACGCCCGAAGCGGCCTGCCGTATGATCGGTATCTGGCTGGACACGGTTTTTGAGGGCGGAAGGCATCAGCAGCGCCTCGATAAAATCGCCCAGATAGAGCAGGATCTTCGGGCCGGGATTCTTTAACGGTTGATCGGCGAATGGGCAGGCTGCGGCCTGCCCATTCGTTGTTTAAAAGAAATTCAATTATCAGAATACATCGAGTTAATATGGAGGTTGAGAAGGATGGCTGAGATGCTCGCTAATTTCGATCCTGAAGTCGCCGGGGCCATTCGGCAGGAAACGGAACGCCAGGAATATAATCTGGAATTCATCGCGTCGGAAAACTTCGTCAGCGAACAGGTCATGGAAGCTCAGGGCTCGGTCATGACCAACAAGTATGCCGAAGGTTATCCGCGCAAACGCTTCTATGGCGGTTGCGAAAAGGTCGATATAGTTGAAGATCTGGCCATCGCGCGAGCCAAGGAACTATTCGGCGCAGAACACGCCAATGTCCAGGCCCATTCCGGTTCTCAGGCCAACATGGCGGTCTATTTTGCCGTCTGCAAGCCGGGCGATACCGTGCTGGGCATGGATCTCTCCCATGGTGGCCATCTCACCCACGGTTCGCCGGTCAACTTTTCCGGTAAGCTGTACAACATCGTTTCCTACGGTGTGCAGAAGGAAACCGGCCTCATCGACTACGATGAAGTCGAGCGACTGGCCCTTGAATGCAAGCCCACCCTGATCGTTGCCGGTGCCAGCGCCTATGCTCGAACCCTCGACTTTGAGGCCTTTCGGCGCATCGCCGACAAGGTCGGCGCCAAGGTCATGGTCGATATGGCTCACATCGCCGGGTTGGTAGCCGCCGGACTTCATCCGAGCCCGGTGCCCCATGCCGAATTCGTCACCACTACCACCCATAAGACCCTGCGCGGTCCCCGCGGCGGCATGGTGCTGTGCCGGGAAGAGTATGCCAAGCTTATCGACAGCAATATCTTCCCCGGTATTCAGGGCGGACCGTTGATGCATGTTATCGCCGCCAAAGCCGTCGCCTTCAAGGAAGCCTTGGCTCCGGAATTTAAAACCTACTGCGAGCAGGTGGTAAAAAACGCCGCTGTGCTGGCTGCAGCTCTGGTCAAGCGTGGTTTTAACCTTGTTTCCGGTGGTACCGACAATCACCTCATGCTGATCGATTTCAGCGGCAGTGAGATCACCGGCAAGATGGCTTCCGCGGCTCTGGAAAAAGCCGGTATTACTGCCAATAAGAATACGGTGCCTTTCGAGACCCGTTCGCCTTTCGTTACCAGCGGCATCCGCCTCGGTACCCCGGCGACCACTACCCGTGGTCTAAAGGAAGCCGAGATGGAACTGGTCGCCGGCTGGATCGAGCGGGCCATCGCCAACATGGACAACAATGCGGTGCTGGAGGAGATTCGTGGCCAGGTTCGTGAGCTGTGCGAAAAGTTTCCCCTCTATGCCCATCGGCTGAAGTAATGACGCGTCCATCCTGGGAAGAATATTTCATGGAAATCGCCCGCTTGGTGGCCAGACGTTCGACCTGTCTGCGCCGCCAGGTCGGAGCGCTGCTGGTCAAGGATAAAAATATCCTCGCCACCGGCTATAACGGTACGCCCACTGGAATCAGTCATTGCGGCGATTCGGTGTGCTTGCGGGAGGCCCAGCAGGTCCCCTCCGGCCAACGCCACGAACTCTGCCGCGGCCTGCACGCCGAGCAGAATGCCATTATCCAGGCGGCCAAACATGGAGTCAACATCAGCGGCGCTACCCTGTACTGTACTAACTCTCCCTGCGTCATCTGTAGTAAAATGATCATCAACGCCGGCATCGAGAAGGTCCTCTATCTGGAAGGCTATCCTGACGAACTTTCCCGGCAGATGTTGCAGGAAGCAGGGGTCGAAGTGCTTCTGGTCGAGGGCGCTCCTCGGGACACAGGACATACGCCATGAAATGCCCTTTCTGCGGCTTTGCCGACAACCGGGTTATCGATTCGCGCCTAGCCAAGGAAGGCAACAGCATTCGCCGTCGCCGGGAATGTCTGCAGTGCGAGCGGCGTTTTACCACCTATGAGCGGGTGGAGGAAATCCTGCCGTTGGTCGTCAAGAAAGACGGCCGTCGCCAGCCCTTTGATCGCCTCAAGGTGATTGCCGGTATGCAGCGGGCCTGCGAAAAGCGGCCGGTATCCTTTGCCACCATCGAACAGGTCGTCGACCAGCTCGAACGCCAGCTGCAGGAAAGCGGTGACCGGGAGGTTGATTCGAGCTGCATCGGCAAAGCGGTCATGGACGCCCTTCACGAAATCGACGAGGTCGCCTACGTCCGTTTCGCTTCGGTCTACCGTCAATTCAAGGATATCAACGAGTTCATGGCTGAGCTCAAGGATATTCTGGCGCAGGGCGGCGGTCAGAAGTCCGGTTAATTTTCTACAGGGTTCTTTTCAGTCATGGACGCAACTGCGGATCGATACATGCGCCGGGCCCTTGAGTTGGGCGCCCGAGCAGAGGGACGAACCCGGCCCAATCCCGCCGTCGGCGCCGTGGTTGTCGCCGACCAGCAGATCGTCGGTGAAGGCTACCATCCGGCCGCTGGCCAGCCCCACGCCGAGGTCTTTGCCCTGCAGGCTGCCGCAGGTCGTACCGCAGGAGCCGACCTTTACGTAACCCTTGAGCCCTGTTCCCATCAGGGACGTACCGGGCCCTGCACCGAGGCGGTTATCGCCGCTGGTATTGCGCGGGTCTTCGTCGGTACGCAAGATCCCAATCCGCAAGTGGCCGGTTCCGGTATCCGTCGCCTGCGGCAAGCCGGTATTCAGGTCGAGGTCGGTCTGTGCGAAAGGGACTGCCGGCGTCTGATCGCGCCCTTCGCCAAGCATATCACCACCGGCCTGCCCTTCGTGATTCTCAAGAGCGCCGTCACCCTGGACGGCCAGACAGCCACTTCGACAGGCGATTCCCAATGGATTTCCAACACGCACAGCCGTGAAGAAGTTCATCGGTTGCGGGACCGGGTTGATGCCATCATGGTCGGTATCGGCACGGTGCTGAACGACGATCCGAAACTTACCACTCGCCTGCCGGGCGGGCGCGATGCGTTGCGCATTGTCGTCGATTCCCAGTTACGCACTCCTCCACAAGCAGCACTGCTGCATCTCGATTCAACCGCCGAAACCCTTATCGCCCATCTTGCCGCTGCCCCTGAAGATAGACGCAGCTGCCTCGCCGCGGGTCGTGCGGTGTTGCTGGAAATCGCCGAGAAGGAAGGGCGGGTCGATTTGCACGATCTGCTGGCTCAACTGGGAAGTCGCGGTGTACAGAGCATTCTTTTGGAAGGGGGGGCGCAATTGAACGCGGCCTTTTTAAGGGCGGGTCTGATCGACCGAATGATGGTCTTTGTCGCACCGAAGATTATCGGCGGCCATGGCGGTCACGGTATCTTCGCCGGCGAGGGAGTCGCTCGTCTGGCGGATGCCATGCAGTTGCAGGACATTCGGCTCGGCCGTTTTGGCGACGATGTGCTTATCGAAGGGGAGGTGAAACGATGTTTACCGGCCTGATTGAAGATCTCGGTACCGTCCGCTCCCTGCGGACCGGTGGCGGCAGCGGGCGCATCACCATCGCTACCGCCCTGCCCATGGATGAGATCGCCCTCGGCGACAGCATCGCCGTCAACGGTGTCTGTCTCACGGTGGTAACCTTTGGTGGCGGACAGTTCAGCGCCGATGTCTCGGCCGAGAGCCTCTCCCGGACTGTACTCGGCGATTTGCGGCCCGGCCAGCGGGTCAATCTGGAACGGGCCCTACGCCTGTCTGATCGGCTTGGCGGTCACCTGGTCAGCGGTCACGTGGATGGCTTAGGCGTCGTGGCCGAACGTTGTCAGGACCGTAACGCCGTGCGTTTCACCATTGAGGTTCCCGCCGCGCTTCAGCGCTATCTGGTGGAAAAGGGTTCGGTGGCTATCGACGGTATCAGCCTGACCGTGAACAGTGTCAGTACGCAGGGTTTCAGCGTTGCAGTCATCCCCCATTCCCTGGCAAGGACCACCTTGCAGGACCGGCGGGTTGGCTCTTCCGTCAATATTGAAACGGACCTGCTCGGAAAGTATGTGGAGCGTCTTATGCGACCGGCTTCCGAGCGAGGTGAAGAGGGGGCTCTCAGCCTCGATATGCTTGCCAAAAACGGCTTTCTGTGACATAGTACGCCCCGCGAAAGGGAGGCAACATCATGCCGATTCATAATATCGAAGCGGCCCTGGAAGATATCCGCCAGGGCAAGATGGTTATTCTCGTTGATGACGAAGATCGTGAAAACGAAGGCGATCTGGCCATGGCCGCCGAACTGGTTACTCCGGAAGCAGTCAACTTCATGGCCAAGGAGGGGCGCGGCCTGATCTGCCTGTCCCTCACCGAAGAAAGGGCTGATGAACTCGATCTGCCCCTCATGGTGCAGGAAAACACCTCGTCCTTCGGTACGGCCTTTACCGTTTCCATTGAAGCTCGCCGCGGCGTTTCGACGGGCATCTCCGCCAAGGACCGCGCGACCACCATTCAGGTGGCTGTCGCAGACGAAACCCAGTCCAAGGATCTGGCCCGTCCCGGCCATGTCTTTCCCTTGCGAGCCAAAAAGGGTGGCGTGCTGGTGCGTGCGGGACAGACCGAAGGGTCCGTCGACCTGGCGCGACTTGCGGGTCTCAAGCCGGCCGGGGTCATTTGCGAGATCATGAACGACGATGGCAGCATGGCTCGCATGCCGCAGCTTAAAAAGTTCGCCAAGGAGCACGATCTGAAGGTCGTTACCGTGGCCGATCTGGTCAGCTATCGCATGCGCAAGGAATTGCTGGTGCGGCGGGCTGCCGATACCTTGATCCCGACCCCCTACGGCGGCGATTTTCAGGCAATAGCTTACGAAAACGATGTCGACGATGCGCAGCACCTGGCCCTGATCAAGGGCACCATCGATCCCGACAAACCGGTGTTGGTACGGGTCCATTCCGAATGCCTGACCGGAGACGTCTTCGGTTCCCTGCGTTGCGATTGCGGCGATCAGCTGCACTCCGCCATGTGTCAGATCGCCGACGACGGCAGCGGCGTGATCGTCTATATGCGTCAGGAAGGACGCGGCATCGGGCTGATCAACAAACTTAGAGCCTATGCCCTGCAGGACCAAGGTCATGATACGGTAGAGGCCAACGAGGCTCTCGGTTTTCAGGACGATTTGCGGGACTACGGTATCGGTGCGCAGATTCTACTCGACCTCGGCGTGCGCCAGATTCGGCTCATGACCAACAATCCGAAAAAGATCGTTGGGCTTGAAGGGTACGGCCTGAAGGTGGTTGAAAGGGTGCCGATTGAAATATCGCCTACCTGCGATAATATTCGCTATCTCAAAACCAAACGCGAAAAGATGGGGCACCTGCTGGAGAATCTCTAGCCGCTGACGGCCAGCAATGTCGGCCAGAGCCATCAGGGTCGATCGAATTCATTGCAGCGAGTCAAACCGTTAAGACAGAGGCCTATAAACTGGTGAGACCGCCCGTCGTCTGCCGCTGCCGCCATCTTGATAACAAAGAAATCGCCATAGGAGAGGGAGAATACCATGGCCAGAATTATCGAAGGCAAGCTCGACGCCAAGGGCTTTAAGGTTGGCATCGTGGTCAGCCGTTTTAACAGCTTTATTTGCGAGCGATTGCTGGAAGGCGCAACGGATGCTCTGGTGCGTCACAACGCCGATGACGGAGATATCGATGTGGTCCGGGTGCCCGGTGCCTTTGAGATTCCTCTGGTGGCCAAAAAGCTGGCGACCTCCGGTCGTTACGACGGTGTGATCTGCCTCGGTGCGGTGATTCGCGGTGCCACACCCCACTTCGATTATGTCTGTTCGGAGGTTTCAAAAGGAGTTGCTTCGGTCAGCCTCGATACCGATATCCCCATTGCCTTTGGAGTCATCACTACCGACACCATCGAGCAGGCTATCGAACGGGCCGGCAGCAAGGCGGGCAACAAGGGCGCCGAAGCAGCCATGGTCGTGATCGAGATGCTCAACCTGTTTCGGGCGCTTTGATTACTATGCAGAACGGTTCCCGTCGTCAAGGCCGCGAATTGGCCGTAAAATTACTCTTCAGCCTGTTTGAGGGCGAATATGCCGTGGACCAGGTGCTGGAGACCTTTTGGAGCAGCTTCCGTTTTTGCAACGATATCCTTGGCGAGCCCCTCGATGAAGTGGAGTTGCCGATTAAGCAGGATATTCGCGTCTTTACCGAGGAACTGGTGCGCGGAGTGGCCGCTCATCGGGAACAGCTCGACCAGATCATCGACGAATTTTCCACCAACTGGTCTCTGGACCGCATGTCGAGAGTCGATCTGGCCATTTTGCGCATGGCCGCTTTTGAACTGCTGTTTCAGCCGCAAACCCCCACCAGCGTGGTCATCAACGAAGCGGTGGAGGTTGGCAAACGGTACGGTACGCGGGAAACGCCGGCCTTTGTCAATGGTCTGCTCGACAAGATATCACGAATCTATCGTCCCAAATCCTCATGAACTCGGTGCGAGTCGTAGCCCAGGCTCCGGATCGTATGCCCGGAGAGGTGGTGGCCGGTTTCTTCTTTGAAGACCAGCGCCCGGTCAACGGGGCTGCTGCTCTGCTCGACTGGCGGCTGAATGGCCTGCTTAATCGACTATTGCTGGACGGTTCGGCAACGGGTCGGCCCGGCGAATATATACTGGTCAGAAACAACGGCAAGCTGCAGACACCGTGGATTCTCTTTGTCGGTGGAGGCTGCCTGCAGAATCTGGCACCTTTTACTTACGGGGGTCTGGTAGGCAGCGTTATCGATGATTGTCGTCGGGCTGGGTTTCGGCAGGTGTCTTTGTGTCTGACCAAACCGGTCGGGGTCGCGCCCGAATGGGTTGAGCTACTGGCTGGAGAGCTGGCTCTTGGAGCCGATGATATGGAGATTGTGCTGACCCTGCAGGAAAGGGTCGGTGCCTGACCGGTTGTGCTGGAAACAGCCGGCGTCTAATCTGGTTGTAGAAAATATTACGTTTGCAATGGGGGGGCTATGAAAGAGATCAAGGTAGGATTGCTTGGGTTCGGGACTATCGGTGCCGGCGTGGTCAAGGTTTTTCAGCAAAACGCCCAGTTGATGACCGATCGCCTCGGCGCTTCGATGAAACTTGCGCGCATTGCCGACCTCGATATTACCACCGATCGCGGGGTGCAGGTCGAAGAGGGCGTACTCACCACCGATGCCGACCAGGTTTTGACTGCTCCGGATATCGATGTTGTTATCGAGTTGATTGGCGGCTATGAGCCGGCCCGCTCCTTTGTCTTGAAAGCCATTGAGCACGGCAAGCATGTGGTGACCGCCAACAAGGCGCTGCTGGCCAAATACGGCGAAGAAATTCTCGCTGCTGCGGCCGACAAGGGGGTGGAGGTCATGTTCGAAGCCTCCGTCGGTGGTGGTATTCCGGTGTTGTCGGCGATCAAGGAGAACCTCTGCGTTAATCGCTTCCGGTCGATCTTCGGCATTCTCAATGGCACCTGTAACTATATTCTGAGCCGCATGACCGATGAAGGGGCCGATTTTGCTGCGGTGCTGAAAGATGCTCAGCAGCAGGGATACGCTGAGGCCGATCCCACCTTCGATATCGAAGGGGTCGATACGGCGCATAAGCTGGCTATTCTCATCGGCCTCTGTTACGGCACTCGAGTCGATTTGGACGATATACACCTGGAGGGCATCAGCCAGATCTCCGCAGTCGATATCCAGTTCGCCCGCCAGTTCGGCTATAAAATCAAATTGCTCGCTATCAGTAAAGAGGTTAACGGGGAAATCGAAGCGCGGGTGCATCCGACCATGATTGCGCAAAATGCCCCCCTGGCCGACGTCGACGGGGTGTTCAATGCAGTACGTCTGGTAGGCGACTTTGTCGGACCGGTGATGCTGTACGGTCAGGGCGCCGGTATGGACGCCACTGCCAGCGCCGTTATGGGCGATGCGATGGCCATCGCTCGAAACCTGCTGACCGGCGCCATTGGCCGCACCCCGGCCATGGGCTATTGCCCGTCGGCCATAGGCAAATTGCCGATTAAGGCCATGGCCGATATCGTCAGTCGCTACTATCTGCGCTTCAGTACCGTAGACCAACCCGGGGTGGTGGCCAGAATCGCCAGCATCCTTGGCAACTATCAGATCGGTATTTCTTCCATGATGCAGCCGGAAGGCCATGCCGCCGATACGGTGCCCATCGTCATCATGACCCACGATGCCAAGGAAGCCGACATTCGAGCGGCCCTCGATGAAATCGATCAGCTCGAGGTGGTGCACGAGCCGAGTCACTTGATTCGAATCGAAAACTCCATCGAATAACTGTTCATCGAGTTAAAAGAAAAAAGGCGCCCCGAAACGGGCGCCTTTTTTCTTGCTGGACTGTTCAGGCAGCGAATCGTTGCTGCAGGACTCGCAATTCAGGTCAGCCGACCGGTCTGGCGCAACGCTTCGTAAAGGACGATGCCGGCGGCGGTGGACAGGTTGAGGCTGCGCACCCGGTCGTTGAAGATCGGAATACGGATGGTCTGTTCGGTCTCGGCGCTCAGCAATTCTTCGGGCAGGCCTTTGGTCTCCTTGCCGAAGATCAGAAAGTCGCCGGGTTGATAATCGACCTCGACGTGGCTGCGCAGCGCCTTCTTCGAAGTGTACCAGCATCGGGCTGCGGGATACTCCTTCTGCAGCGCCTCCAGGGACGGCCAGCGCCGTACGTCGATTACCTCCCAGTAATCGAGGCCGGCTCGCTTCAGATAGCGGTCATCAAGGGAAAAACCGAGTTTGCCGACCAGATGCAGCACGCTGTTGGTGGCGCCACAGAGGCGGGCGATATTGCCGGTGTTGGGGGGTATCTCCGGTTCGATCAGGACGATATGAAAAGGCTTGGGCATACGCGAATAGGGTCAGGGTCCATGCCGCGGACTCGCCTCGCAGGCGGGTCCGCGGCACTCCGGAAGAGAATGATTAAAGTTGATGCTTTCGCAAAAAGTCATGAGAGGGCTAAGCAAAAATTTCGGCCTACAAGGCGTAGTGATTATTCAGGGGTGAAGGCATACATATGGTATGTCGAAGTCCTGAAAAAGCGCTGCAACGTAGTAGGGTGGACTTTTTGCGACGCCATCAAAGTTGGCTGGCCTTGAGGGCCTGATCGAAATCGGCGACAATATCCTCGATATCTTCGATGCCGACGGAAACTCGAATGAAGTCGGGGCTTACCCCCGCAGCCAGCTGCTGTTCTTCGGACAGCTGCTGGTGGGTCGTTGAGGCGGGATGAATGACCAGGGTCTTGGCATCGCCGATATTGGCCAGATGGCTGGCCAGCTGAACCGCATCGATGAAGCGGGCGCCGGCCTCCTTGCCGCCCTTGATACCGAAACCGAGAATCGCTCCCTGCCCGGCGGGCAGCAGCTTTTGTGCCCGCTGGTAGTCGGGGTGGCTCGGCAGGCCGGGATAATTGACCCAAGCGACCTTCTCATGCCCTTCGAGAAACTGGGCCAGCTTCAAGGCGTTTTCGCAGTGGCGTGGCATGCGCACATGGAGGGTTTCCAGCCCCTGCAATAGCAGAAAGGCATTAAAGGGCGATAGGCAGGGACCGAGGTCGCGCAGCAGGGTGACCCGCATCTTGACGATGAAAGCCTGCTCACCCAGCGCCTCGTGGTAGATCAGACCATGATAGCTCGGGTCGGGACTGGTGAATTCCGGGAAACGTCCGCTGGCCCAGTCGAAATTGCCGCTGTCGACTACCGCGCCGCCGATGCTGGTGCCGTGGCCGCCGATGAACTTGGTCAGCGAGTAGACCACGATATCCGCACCGTGCTCGATAGGCCGGAACAGGCAGGGGGTTGCCACGGTATTGTCTACCACAAAGGGCAAGTCGTGATCGTGGGCGACTTTGGCCAGGGCCGGCAGGTCGTCGACGTTGTTTTTCGGGTTGCCGATGGTTTCCGTATAGACCGCCTTGGTATTATCGTCAATGGCGGCGGCCACCTCGGCGGGATCGGAGCTGTCGACAAACTTGACCGAAATTCCCATGCGGGCCAGAGTATGGTTGAACAGGTTGTAGGTGCCGCCGTAAAGATAGCTGGCGGAAACGATATTATCGCCGGCCCGGGCCAGGTTGAGCACCGTCAGCAGGATGGCGGAGGTACCCGAGGCAACGGCTAACGCGCCGATTCCGCCGTCCAGAGTGGCCAGGCGCTTCTCCAGCACTTCGGTGGTCGGATTCATGATGCGGGTATAGATGTTGCCTGGCTCCTTCAGGGCAAACAGCCGGGCCGCATGCTCCGAGGAATCGAAGGTATAGGAAGAGGTTTGGTAGATAGGCACCGCCCGCGAGTTGGTGGCCGCATCCGGTTCGTGACCGGCGTGCAGGGCCTGGGTGCCGAGGCGATAAGGACTCTTTTCGGACATGGCGCTCTCCTTGGTCGCGACAAAGGGAAATACAAGGTGCCGACGGAAAAACAGGGAAATAATAACAGAACGATAGGGCAAGGGGAAAAAAACTTGCGGGGTAACGATCGAGAGAGGGAGGACCATGGCAGGTATGGATAGCCTCTACATGGAGGCGGTGCTGGCTGAGCTGCAGGAGGTGCTGCCCGGCAGCCGCATAAGCAAAATCTACCAGCCGGCGGCCGCCGAGCTTATATTCAAGCTCTGGAATCGAGGCTGCACCTGGCGCCTGCTGCTGTCTTGCGAGCCGGGCCGCTCCCGACTGCACCTGGTCGAGGGCGACTATCCCAATCCGCCGGCGCCGCCTCGCTTCTGCCAACTGCTGCGGGCCAGGCTGGTGGCTCTGACAGGACTGGAACAGTTGCCGGGGGAACGGATCGTGCGGCTGTCTTTTGCCGGCGTTAACGGCAGCAACTACCAACTGCAGGCGGAGCTGACCGGGCGGGCCGGTAACCTGGTTCTGGTCGATCAGCAGGGCAGGGTGGTCGATGCCCTCAAGCGAATGCCGGCTGACCATGGCAGGGCTGCCATCCTGCCCGGCGAAAAATATCATGCTCCGTCGCCCCTGGCGGGGCACCTGCTGGACAATGTGATTGCCGAGCCGCCGGACGGATCGGATGTTTCGGCTTTTGAACAATGGCTGCTCAACGGGGTGCGGCCCATGTCGCGCCTGGTGGCCAGGGACCTTGCCCTGCAGGTGGGATCGGGGCAAAACCCTCGCCGAGTGCTGGCCGATTTTGCCGAGCGCCGCCGCAGCCGGGATTATCATTTCGCCATCGTGAGCCTGGATGACCGTCCCCGGTTGACTCCTTTTAAATTGCAGTTCCTTGAAGGGAAGAACTTGGCCAGTTTTTCTTCCTCCTCGGCCGGGGCTGAAGCCTACTTCGGGGAGTTTATCGCCTCAACGGATCAGCACGGCCCAGCGGGTGAGATGCGTGCCTTGGTGAAGAAGACCCTCAAAAAGCTCAAGCGACGGCA
The DNA here is from genome assembly GCA_030613545.1 of Desulfuromonadales bacterium. GTDB lineage: Bacteria > Desulfobacterota > Desulfuromonadia > Desulfuromonadales > Syntrophotaleaceae > Syntrophotalea_A. Next base: position 3,510 of record JAUWLU010000044.1, on the reverse strand, counting down.
GGCCCGGATTCTGGACGATCAGCGGAATCTGGAACAGGCCGAAGATCTGCGCCAGCGGGGCGAACTGCTGTTGGCGCAACTCCATCGGGTGCGCTCAGGTGAAAAGTCCGTAGCTGTGGAAAATTACTACCTGCAGCCGCCCCAGCCGGTCATAATTGAACTTGATCCGCGCCTGACACCTCAGCAAAACGCCCAGCGTCTGTTTCGCGCCTATAAAAAAATCAAGCGCAGCCGGGAGCACATTGAGCGTCGGCTGTCCGAAACCGAGCAGGAGGTTCTCTGGCTTGAAGGGATATCCCTGGCATTGGGCGAGGCGCAGGGGGGCGAAGAATTTCTCGCCATCCGTAATGAACTGGCCGAGCACGGCCTGTTGAAAGGAAAAAAACCTCATGTCGTTCGGCGCGGCGGCAAAGGAGTGGCGGGGGTACGGGAGACCGTTAGCCCCGGCGGTTTTCGTATCTGCTGGGGGGTCAATAATCGCGCCAATGATTATGTCAGTAAGAACCTATGCCATGCCGATGATCTGTGGTTTCATGCCCACGAGCTGCCCGGCTGCCATCTGGTGCTGAAACGGGGGGATCAACGGGAGGTTCCGGAAGAAGACCGGCTCTTTGCGGCCTCTCTGGCAGCGGGATATTCTCGGGGAAAAAGCGAAGGGATCGTCACGGTGATGGTCACCGAGGGCCGCTGGGTGGTCAAACCCAAAGGGGCCAAGCCCGGTCTGGTGAAGGTACGCCGGTTTCAGACCCTGCGGGTGGCCCCTCGGCGGGACCATGGCGATGGCGGCCTCATGGAATGACGCTGCGCTATCGGTTGACGGGACAGGGAGCTTTGCCAGAGGTTAGTTGTTGATGCTTTCTCGCAGACCTTTACCGACTTTGAAGAAGGGCAGTTTTTTAGGTTTTACCTCAATCGCTTCACCGGTTTTGGGATTGCGCCCGGTATAGGCCTTGTAGCTTTTGACGGTCATGCTGCCAAAGCCGCGAATCTCGATGCGTCCGCCTTCAGCCAAGGTGTCGGTCATGGATTGGAAAATAAGATTGACGATTTCCTCGGCCTTTTTATAGGTCAAGCCCTTTTCAAAGGCCAGCGCTTCGATGAGATCCGATTTGTTCATGTTGCCTCCAGAATGCTTTCCGTTTTTCCGCTGGAAAGCACCTCCAGTTGGTAGTTGAACTCACTGATTTAGTTCTGGGTAAATACTTGAAATTGCACCGTATACTTAAAGATATACGGCACTTATGGGGCTGTCAATAAAGCTTGCTGCATTTTTATTGAAATAATTCCTACCCCTTAGAACATTTGTTGGTAATGTCTGGCCCGGCATTGTTAACCGGATTGGCAGAGCCTGTTGACAAAACTTCCTGTCTCCCTATAATCGAACCCTCTTAACTGACTTTGTAAAGGGAGTTCTATACAATGCACAACCGAATTCGCACATGGACCGAACGGGTGCTGGCCGGCGGTGCCCTATCTGCCGACGAGGGATTGGCGCTGTTAGACGCCAAGGGCTCCGACCTCGGCTATCTGCTCGCCGGTGCACAACAGATACGGCAGCATTTCAAGGGCGATGGTATTGCCCTTTGTTCGATCATCAATGCCAAATCCGGGCGCTGCTCGGAAAACTGTGCCTTTTGCGCCCAGTCTGTGCATCATGCAGCGAAGAGCCCGGTCTATGACCTGAAGCCCTTGGATGAAATCGTCGCCGGTGCTCGGTTGGCCGCTGAGCAGGGTTGCCACTGCTACGGCATCGTCACCAGCGGTGCTCAATTGCAGCCCGGCCCGGAAATGGAGCGCTTGCTTGAAGCGATTCGGCAGATCCGCGCCACCACCAGTGTTCGCCCTTCAGCTTCCCTAGGGCTGCTTGATCGCAGTTGTGCCGAGTCTCTGGCCGCAGCCGGCTGCGCCGTCTATCACCACAACCTCGAAACAGCCCGCTCCTTCTTTCCGGCCATCTGCACCACCCACGATTACGAGCAGGATGTGGAGACGGTGCGGGTGGCCAAGCAGGCCGGCATGTCGGTCTGCTGCGGAGGTCTGTTCGGGCTTGGCGAGAGCCTTGCGCAGCGGGTCGAGCTGGCTCTGACCCTTCGGGAACTGCAGGTCGATTCAGTACCGATTAACTTTCTCGCCCCGGTGGCCGGTACCCCCCTGGCCGGTCAGAACCAATTGACCCCCATGGATTGCCTGCGCATCATCGCCCTCTACCGTTATGTGCTGCCCGAGCGCCAGATCAGCGTGTGCGGCGGCCGGGAACTTAATCTGGGCGAATTTCAGTCGTGGATCTTTATGGCCGGGGCCAGCGGCATGATGGTCGGCAACTATCTCACCATGCGCGGTCGGGATCTGCAGACCGACTTACAGATGATCAAGGATGCAGGTTTGAGCTATGGTTCCTGTAACTGATTCGGGCGGAAGGGGAATTTTCGTCACCGGCACCGACACCGGAGGCGGCAAGAGCCTGGTGTCGGCGGCCCTGGCGCGTTTTCTGGTCCGTCAGGGGGTACGGGTCGGTGTGATGAAGCCGGTGGAAAGCGGTGTCAGCATGCCATCGGCTCTGGGGCAGGACGGCGAACTGCTGCGCTGGGCGGCCGACTGTGAAGCGCCTATTGAGCTGATCAGCCCCTGTCGGCTGCCCGAGCCCCTGGCGCCGTCCCTGGCTGCCGAACTGGCCGGGACCGTTATCGATATCGACGGCCTGGTATCCAGCGCCAAAGAACTGCTGGAGCGTTACGAATTCGTCATTGTCGAAGGGGCCGGTGGTCTCATGGTCCCTCTGCGGGATACCTTCATGGTCGGCGACCTGGCCCGCCGCATCGGTCTGCCGCTGCTCACCGTCTGCCGGGCCGGGCTCGGCACCATCAACCATACCCTGCTCACCCTGCAGGCGGCCCGCGCCTGGGGACTAGAGCCGGCCGGTGTGGTGGTTAACGGTATGCCAGATTTGCCCGGTCTGGCGGAGCAGCATGCTCCTGCCATGCTGGCTGAGTTGGGTAGCGTTGAAGTGTGGCAGGTGCTCCGGCAGGTGCCGGGTAATGATCGGCAGAGGGTTGATCTGCTGTCTCGACAGTTCGGCGATGGGCTGATGGAGCTGCTATTCCGCCAATAGCAAAGGCACGGCCGTTCGTTTGGGTGGGACCGACCGGCTCTGCTTAACCATTATTGACGGTTCCAAGCTGAACACGAACAACTGCGGGGTTGCGTCCCCGCGCGACGCCTTACTCTTTCGGGTCTATAACCAAAACAAAGGTGATCAGTTTTAAGTCACTGATAAATACAACTAGCAACTTCAACTTTGCCGGCCCCGGCCGGCAGCCCCCTGTAATTGACGCGGGTTGCCCGGCCAGAAACCGGTCAGGTGGCAAAACCGGCTTGGTTGCATGGGTTGTTGTTGGGTTTAACCCAGCAAAACATAGGCCCCCGTATCGCAAGAGCTTCGAACCGCTGGCTTCTGCAATCACTACCGCAAGAGAGGGAGCTGCAAAGAAACCGCCGCCGCTGCGACACGAT
>JAUWLU010000128.1 GCA_030613545.1 Desulfuromonadales bacterium | reverse complement strand
GATCTGGTCGAAGGCCTTGAACTCGGCCTTGCCGCCGGCGGCCAAAACCTTGGTGATGGCTGCGGTCAGCGTGGTCTTGCCGTGGTCGACGTGACCGATGGTCCCAATATTGACATGGGGTTTTGTTCTTTCAAATTTTTCCTTTGACATTGCGTCAACCTCCCTTGTTTTTAACTTTTTGTTGTGACTTAGGTGGGGCCGCCAGAGCATTGACCGGGGCCGATAAAAAATTGCTCCAAAGCAAAATTTCCAGCAACGGGATATCTGCAAATGGAGCCCACAACCGGAGTTGAACCGGTGACCTCATCCTTACCAAGGATGCGCTCTACCAACTGAGCTATGTGGGCTTATTCGAGATCGCGCTTACTGGATCCGCTGCTTTTCGATTTGGAGCGGGAAACGGGACTCGAACCCGCGACCCTCAGCTTGGAAGGCTGACGCTCTAGCCAACTGAGCTATTCCCGCCCGGAGAAAACGACAACCAACCCTTTATGTGCAGCGTTTTGGACTCGGCGACAGCACCGCTTCCAGTACCAACGGCATCAGCCTCCTGGAATACGGCCACCGGCACTTCGCCCGGCAAGATTATTTGGTGGAGGGAGGAGGATTCGAACCTCCGAAGTCTACGACGTCAGATTTACAGTCTGATCCCTTTGGCCACTCGGGAACCCCTCCAAAAGAAACTTCTTTGCTATTCAATTGTTGCGCCGTGCGATGCGCAGCATACTGGAGCTGGCGACAGGAATTGAACCCGCAACCTGCTGATTACAAGTCAGCTGCTCTACCAATTGAGCTACGCCAGCACAGAACACAGACAGACAGACTTTATACACGGTAACCGGTGTCTTTGCAAGGAGCATTTTTCACAAAACTGTCGCATGCCGGTCAACGGCGTTGTGTATATTATATTTTCGCCACCCCTGTCAAGCACATTCAGCATTTTTTCTTTGACCGACCAATCATTGATGCTTTCGCAAAAAGTCATGAGATGGCTAAGCAAAAACTTCGGTCTACAAGGCGTAGTGGTTTTTCAGGGGTGAAGGCATACATATAGTATGTCGAAGTCCTGAAAAAGCGCTGCAACGCCGGAGGACGGACTTTTTGCGACGCCATCAATCATTCGCCGGACGAAGGCAGGCACCGCTGGCGCCCTGCCTCAAACAGGGCAACAGAGGTCGCTACCGACGCGTTGAGCGAAGATACTTTTCCACAGAGGGGAATCGCCAGCAACAGGTCGCAGTGAACCCGGGTATTGGAGCGCAACCCGGCCCCCTCGCTGCCAACCACCAGGGCCAGGTCGCCCCGCAGGTCGGTGGCATACAGAGAACTGGCGCCTTCTTCTCCGGCCAGACCGTAGACCCATACCCCCTCCTTGCGCAAGGCATCGAGGGTGCGGGCCAGGTTGGTTACCTGACACAGAGGCACATGCTCTAATGCGCCAGCGGAAACCTTATCGACCACCCCGGTTACCGGACAGGCACGGTCCTTGGTCACGATCACCCCATGGCACCCGGCACCGTCGGCGCTGCGCAAAATCGCACCAAGATTATGGGGATCGGTAATGCCGTCCAAAATCAAAAAAAAGGCCGGTTCTTCCGAGGCTCGCCAGCGACGTAACAGCTCGTCGAGGGAAAGATAGGCGAAGGGTTCGATCTCCAGCAGGGCGCCCTGATGATGGCCATGGCCCACCAGACGGTCGAGCTCGCGCCGATCCCGGCGACTAACCGTTATTCCAGCGCTCTCCGCTTCCCGCTGCAACTGTACTAGACGGGCCGACTGGCTGTCCCGCTGCAGGACCAAAGCCAGGGGGCGGCGCCGCGAACTGCGCAGCCCTTCACTCACCGCATTGATGCCATAGATGAGATCAGCCACGGTCGGCCTCGGCCAGCGCCTGGGCCATCTCCTCAAGAATCGCCGTTGCCGCCGCCCGCGGATCGGCTGCTTTGGCGATCGGCCGGCCAACCACCAGGTAGTCGGCGCCGGCGGCGATGGCCTCTGCCGGCGAAGTGATACGCTTCTGATCGTCAACAGCGGCAAAGGCGGGCCGCACCCCGGGAGTTACGACAACAAAATCGCTGCCGCAGGCGCGACGGATCAAGGGCACTTCGCGGGGCGAGGCCACCACCCCATCAAGACCGGCTTGTTGCGCGAGTTTGGCCAGATGGGGCACCATTTCCTCTAGCGGCCGATCGATGCCGACCGCTCGCAACGTCTCCTGGTCACTCGAAGTCAAAATGGTCACCGCCAGCAGAACGGGCCGCTTGGTTTTCTCGGCAGCGCAGCATTCATTCACCGCGATCACCGTTTCGCGCATCATGGTCGGCCCGCCAAGGGCATGCACATTGACCATTTTCACCCCTAGGCGACAGGCTTCTACCGTCGCTTGAGCCACCGTGTTAGGAATATCGTGGTATTTAAGGTCGAGAAACACCTGGCCTCCACGCGCCTGAATGCGACGGACAATATCGGGTCCACAGCGGGTAAAGAGCTGTTTGCCAACCTTAAACAGGCCAACTTTGTCGTGCAACTGCTCCGCCCAGCGCTCCGCGGCGGCACAGGAATCGACATCCAGGGCGAAAATCAGCCGTTGCCGTGCTGCTTCGATCATACTTTTCTCTCCAGAATATTCTTGATTCGACGGGGGATTTCCTGCACCCGTTGCAGCAATTCGCCCGATGCAGCGCTGCCAAGGTCGCGGCGGGCGGCATGACATTCCATATAGACCAACTCAGTCAATGCTTCAGCGAGCAACTTCTTCTTGTCCCGTTCTTCCAGGCCGGCCAGATTGGCCAGTATGCGCCCCCCATCCACAGAACCGTCATCGAGCAAGGCGACATCACGAAACACGTAGGAAAAAGGGGAAGGAATGGCCCGCAGAAAATTGCGCAATTCGTCGTTGAAACGAGGATTATTGTCGATAATACGGCGATAGAGCAGGACCAGTACGCCGTTGAACACCTTCAGCATCTCGCCGATGTCGCCGCCGACATTAAAGGACGGTGCATCTTCCATACGAACCAGGCCCTTGCCCACCAGTTGGTGCAGCAGCCGCAAGCCGTCAAGTTCGGCGACGCCGCTACGCCGCAGCACCGACTTGACGTTGAGCCGGCCGCGGCCGATGACCTCAAGCATAGCCTGTTCCTGCTCGCTGAGGTTGCCGAGCTCTTTATCCGTGGGCATGGGGATCGCTTCCAAAGAACGAATCTGGCGCATGAACAGGGTTCGCTCATCGATGCGCCGCAACCCCTCCATAATGAGGTTCTGGGTGCTGGTGGAGAGCCGTACCGCCTGGTCCTCTTCGGCCTCCTTCTCCTCATAGTAAAAAGTGCCTTCGGTTGCTAAAAAGAGGTTGTAAATGCTCACCTCGACCTGATAGCGACTGGCCAACCAGAGGTCTTTGGCGGCAATGATCTTCTTTTCCACCAGGCACTTGCCGATCTGGGCCTGGCTGCCGGCCAGCTGACGGGCTTTGTGCAGAGCATCCCGGTCGAGCTTACCCTGGTCGTAAAGGATTTCGCAAAGGTGCTCTTCGGCAAAGGTACTGGTAGCAAAGACGATCTCGCCCAGCTTGAAATAGAGTTCCTTACGCCCGCCCTTCAACTCCAGGCACAGCACCCCGGTCTTGCGAAACATATTAAAAAAGGACAGCAGGTCGACCAGGGAGATGTCACCCAGCCGACCGGCCAGCTGCACATTGCTTTCGGGATCGAGTACCAGCAGATGACCGGAACTGTGAGAGGCAAGTTCCAGCGAGTGACCACCAAGCTCTTTGGTAGCATAAAAGGGCAGTGCCAATCGGCCACTGCTGTCGATGCTGGTTCGTTTCATGACATGCTCCTATCACCCCGTTGGCCCGCAAAATCTGTGCAATCGTTATCAGGCCAGGGCTTGGCGAACCTGTTCGGCAAGGTATTCCGCAGCCTCCGCCAGGGGCAGCATGGTCCGCGCACCATCGCTGCGCCGCTGTAATTCGACCGCTTCCTCCTTGAGCCCGCGGGATCCGACCGTCACCCGCAGGGGAATACCGAGCAGGTCGGCATCCTTGAACTTGCTGCCCGGACGCTCGTCGCGATCGTCCAGCAGCACCTCGATGCCAGCCTGCAGTAGCGCCTGATAGAGATTTTCCGAGGCCTGCAGGGCCGCATCGTCCTTGGGATTGACCACCGTGATCAAAACCTGGAAGGGAGCGATGGGCAGCGGAAAGACGATACCATTATCGTCGTGGTTCTGTTCGATGGCCGCCGCCACCGTACGACCGATGCCGATACCGTAGCAGCCCATGAACAGCAGCCGATCCTTGCCCTGGTCATCGAGAACCGTGGCACCGAGCGCCTCGGAATACTTGGTGCCGAGCTTGAAGACATGGCCTACTTCAATGCCCCGCCAGCTCTCCAGCTGACCTGCGCAGCGAGGACAGGGATCACCGGCCACGGTCAGACGCAGGTCGGCAAAGGCCTCAACGGTAAAGTCCCGCTGCAGATTAACCCCGACGTAGTGGCTGTCGGCAGCGTTGGCGCCAACGATGAAATCGGCCATGGCCGCCACTTCATGGTCGGCCAACAAACGCAGCTTGAGGCCGACCGGACCGGCAAAACCGCTTGGCGCGCCGGTGACCTGCTGCACAACCTCCTCGCTAGCCAGGGTCACCTCGTTGCAATCGAGCAACCGGCAGAGCTTGATGTCGTTCAGCTCCCGGTCGCCACGCAGCAGCACCGCTACCGTCTGGTCGCCATCGGTCTGCAGAATCAGGGTTTTGACCAATTGCTGGGGCGTAACATCGAGAAAGCCCGTCACTTCCTCCACCGTCTTCTGGCCGGGCGTAGCCACCCGCTGCAGTTCCGCCGTTGGTTCCGGCATTGCCGCGGCGGGTGCAGTCAGTTCGGCCTTCTCCACATTGGCGGCGTATTCGCAGCTGTCACAGGAAACGATGGCATCCTCGCCCGACTCGGCGAGCACCATAAATTCGTGGGAGGAAGAGCCACCGATATTACCGGTATCGGCTTCTACCGCCCGAAACTTCAGGCCGCAGCGTTCGAAGATCCGCCGATAAGCCTGAAACATCTTTTCGTAGGAGATATCCGCACCGGCCTCGTCGAGATCGAAGGAGTAGGCATCCTTCATGATGAATTCGCGACCGCGCATCAGGCCAAAACGGGGCCGAATCTCGTCGCGAAACTTGGTCTGGATCTGATACAGGTTGAGGGGTAACTGCCGGTAGGAACGCACCGTATTTCTCACCACGTCGGTAACGACCTCCTCATGGGTGGGTCCCAGACAGAAATCGGTGTCCTTGCGATCCTTGAGGCGCAACAGCTCCCTGCCGTACTCTTCCCAGCGCTGCGATTCGTGCCACAACTCGGCCGGAACAACCATCGGCATGAGCAGTTCCAAGGCTCCGGCCCGCTCCATTTCCTGGCGCACGATCTCTTCCACCTTGCGCACGGCGCGCAGACCGAAAGGCAGATAGTTATAGATACCGGCGGCGACCTTGCGGATCATGCCGGCCCGCAGCATGAGCTGATGGCTGACGATCTCGGCATCGGCAGGGGTTTCCTTAAGGGTGGTGAGCAGATATTGGGAATAGCGCATGGAGTACACCTCTGACTTGGCAGATTTCAGACCGCAGGAGCAGCAAGACGGCAGCGTCGGATTTAAATAAAACAAGGCACCGGGTGCCTTTACGGGGCAGAAACTAGCCTATTTTCGGCCAGAATGCAAGCAAACTCGCTCTCTTGTAGCCCTGCCAGAGCAGCTCTCATCGGGTGCTGCAGGCATTCGTGGACATTTTACCCACAATGATCTAATGTTCTGCCCATAAACACCGGCTACCTTTCTTTACGGAGTCTTGCCATGGATCAATTGCTTAATCCCGGCGCCTTTATCCGTCTGGTGGCTGCCGGCACGCCCCTGCTGTTGATCGCCACCAGTAACGAACAGCGCAGCGAATCGTTGCTGTGCCGCTCTGTGCAACAGGGTTTCAAGGATATGCCAGAGCCCTGGGTCTGGACCTGCACCAACGGCTTCCCCGGCCAGCAAGATACTAGCGAGCCGTTGCAGGCCCTGTCCTGGGCTGCCGGCCAGGAGGGGCGCGGCGTCTACATCTTCAAGGACCTGCATTGGTTCTGGCAGGACAACCCCTCTATCCAGCGCCTGCTGAAAGATTTTGCCGGCCAACGCCGGGTCGCCGGCAAGATGCTGGTGCTGCTCTGCCCAAAGATCGAGATACCACCAGCCCTGCAGCCCTACGTCACCATCCTGCGCCACGCCCTGCCCGACCGGGCCGAGATTCGCGGTTATCTGCAAGCCCACCGCGACAAGGACCCGGCACTGGGCCGTATGATCACCAGCGATGAAGACCTG
>JAUWLU010000150.1 GCA_030613545.1 Desulfuromonadales bacterium | reverse complement strand
ATCGGCTTCTGGACCCTGAAAACCTTGGGGTCACGCTGCAGACGCTTGGCAAGGCAGCTAGCGTATTTGGGAAAAAACTCCACGTTAGCCTTGGGTGAGGTCTGTCCTCGTCCTTAGCTGCTTAAACTATGCTCCCGGCGAAAACCGGGGGCTTTTTACCCCCTTCCCCGCGCAATGCTGTCAATGGGTTTTTTCAGTCGAAATGCTGTGCTTACCAAAATAAAAAGGCTACGACCTAAGTCGTAACCTATTGATTTTACTGGTGGGCGTTCGCGGTTTCGAACCGCGGACCCCGGCCGTGTGAAGGCAGTGCTCTCCCGCTGAGCTAAACGCCCGTTGCATCGGCACTTATACCAATTGCTCCTGGCTTAGTCAAGCCGATAATCATATCAACCCCGCCCCTGGTCGACGGCACCCTGCAGACGCTCGATAAACGCCTGGGGCAAACCGGTTGGCCGGCGATCGCGTCCCAGCACCATATGCAGGGTGCGGCCTTCGGCCAACAGCTTGCCTTGCGGGCCGAGGATCCGATAGCGAAATTCGAGCAACTTGCGCCGCAATCGACACAGGGTGGTCTCGACAATCAGGCGGTCCTCGTAAAAGGCCGGCGCTCGGTAGCGAACTTCGGCCTCGGCCACCACCACATAATAACCGGCCTTTTCCAGGTCGCTGTAGCAGAACCCCCGCTGGCGCAAAAATTCGGAGCGGCTCTCCTCGAACCAGACCAGGTAATTGGCATGGTGAACAATGCCCTGAGCGTCGGTTTCGGCATAACGGACCGTCAATGCAGTGCAACTGGTTGCCATGTTGTCTCCGCAGAAAAAGTGGCCAATGGGCTGACTGTCGCCGGCCACAAAGGTTTGCTGCACACCTATTCTTTATAGCGATCGGCCAATGTGGTCAGACCGTCGATATCGAGGATGTCGATAGTACGGGACTGAACCCGGATCAGATTGTCGTCGACCATTTTGCGAAAGGTGCGGGACAAAGTTTCGCTAACCGTGCCGAGGTTGACCGCCAACTGGGTTTTGGAGAGGGGCAATTCGACCCGACTTCCACCTCTTTCGGCCAAATCGAGCAGGTAGCGGGCCAGGCGTGACGGAACATCGCGAAAGGCAATGTCTTCCATCTGATCCATAAACTCCCGCAGCAGGCGAGAGATGCCGCCGATCATGTTGATCGCCAGTTGAACGTTGCTCTTTAACAGATGAAGTACTTCCTGCTTTGGGAAGAAGAGCAGGACCGATTTTTCCAGGGTGGCGGCGTTGGCCGGATAGATGCCGAGATCGAAAATGGCTGCTTCGGCGAAGGTGCGGCCTGGCTCGGCGATGCGCACCACCCTCTCCCGCCCTTCCGGAGTCACTTTATAAATCTTGATCTTGCCCGATACCGGCACATAAAACCCCCGGGCCTCTTCCCCTTCGGTAAAGAGTATGGTCCCCTTGGGTATCTCGCTGCGACGACAGATCTTCAGCAGCGCGGCCAGGTCCCCGTTGGTCAGGCCGGCAAAGAGGGGGCACATTTTTATCGCGAGTCTACTGTCCATGACCTGGGACTGTAACAAAACCACCACGGGCTGCCAACAGCTAAAACCCGATCGTTTACTGAGGAATCTCCAATTTATCCGTTGATCTCTGCGGCTCTTTCTGATTAAGTTGTACCAAGCGGTGCGGGAACGCCTGATCACCTCTGCGACAAGGCTTCGTTCATGCTGAAAAAATTCTTCTCCCCGACCAACGGTCTCTCCTGGCTTGTGGTTGCCATGCTCGGCATCCTGGTCGGCCTGTCTTTGTTTACCTTCGTCTACGCCCGAGGCGGCTCCTACTTTCTCGACGATCCCCAGGCCTGCCTGAACTGTCACGTTATGCGCGACCAGTTCGACGCCTGGAATCACTCGACCCACAAGCAGATCGCCACCTGCAACAGCTGTCACACTCCCAAAAGCCTGCTTGGCAAATACCTCGTAAAAGGGATTAACGGCTGGAACCACAGCATCGCGTTTACTACCGGCAAGTTTGCCGATCCGCTGCGCATACGACCCTTCAATCGGAAAATCGCCATCGCCAACTGCATTCGCTGCCATCAGGGACTGACCAGCCGCATGCTGTATAATGCCGAGGGCCAGGCGGCCGACTGCCTGGCCTGCCACGGCAATGTCGGCCATTCAACCCGTAACTAAGCGGGAGGACCCCATGACCGCAAAACGATTTCAATTGCTGATCTTTGTAGCGGCGGCCGTTGCTGCCATAGCCGTGGCCTACCTGCTGCTCAATATTCAGCAGCGCAAGCAGGAAGCCGAACTCTACCCGCGCAAGGTATTGGAGATCGGCGAACAGGAGCTCGATCCGGCCGTATGGGGCAAGAACTTCCCCTACGAATACGACAGCTTCGTCAAGACCAAGATCGACTACGGCAGGACCGAATACGGCGGTTCGACTCCTTACAGCAAGCTGGAACGCTTTCCGGCCATGAAACGGCTGTGGGCGGGTTATGCCTTCAGCATCGAGCACAACGAAGACCGGGGCCATCACTATACGGCCATCGACCAGGCCGATACCCAGCGGGTCAAGGTCGTCAGTCAACCCGGCGCCTGCGCCAACTGCCACGCAGCCGAAACGCCGCGCCTGATCGAGGAGATGGGCTGGGAAAACTTCAACCGCACCCCGTACAACGAACTGCAGCCACACCTGAAGACCGGCAGTTCCTGCGCCGACTGTCACGATCCCCAGACCATGGCCCTGCGCATCACCCGGCCGGCCTTCATCAACGCCATGCAGGAGGCCGGCGTCGATCTGGCCGCGGCCAGCCGTCAGGAGATGCGCAGCTACGTCTGCGCCCAGTGCCATGTCGAATACTACTTCAAGGGTGAAAACAAGGTGCTGACCTTCCCCTGGAGCAAAGGGCGCACCATCGAGGCCATCGAAGAGCACTACGACGCCTACGCCTTTAAAGACTGGACCCACAAGGAGACCGGCGCGCCGATGCTGAAGATGCAGCACCCCGAGTTCGAGCTGTGGGGCACCGGTATCCACGCCCGCTCCGGCGTCTCCTGCGCCGACTGCCACATGCCCTATATTCGTCAGGGCAGCGTGAAGGTATCCGACCACTGGGTGCGCAGCCCGCTGCACAATCCCAACCAGTCGTGCCAGACCTGTCACAACCGTCCCGCTGAAGAATTGAAAGAGCGGGTTCTGACCATTCAGCACAAGACCGATGAGTTGCTCACCCAGAGCCAGCAGGCCCTGCTCTCGGCTATGGACGCTATTATTGCAGCCAAACAGGCCGGCGCCGGCGATGATGATCTCAAGGATGCCTTGCGCTTGCACCGTCGCGGCCAGATGCGCTGGGATTTCATCTCCAGCGAAAACAGCACCGGGTTCCACAGCCCCCAGGAAGCGGCCCGCATCCTGGCCGATTCCATCGACTATGCCCGCCAGGCGGAGATTGCGGTATTGCAAAGCAACAGCGGGAAATAACATCCCGGCCATATCGGCTTTTAATCTGCACCAAGAAAAAGGGCTGGCCTCAAATAGGGGCAGACCTTTTTTCGTCGCCGGAGTCGCAGTCAACCATGCACCGTTAGAGACAAACTGTCGGCGACCGCAAGCCGCTATTTATGGGCTTGGGTGCAAAAACTTGATCTGGCCAATTGTTTTCGGTTATTTTAGAGGTAGAATATTCCCTGCCCAATCACTGTTTATCCACGAGGACGTTCCAAACCCTACACGAGGGCGCTCCAAACCCTATTTCCCTATTTCGAGGAGAAACGTATGAAAAAGCTTTTAACCCTGGTTGGTGTCCTGTTTCTTTTGGTTCTCGCAACCGCTTGCAAGAAACAGGAAGAGCCTGTCACCCCCGCCGAGCAGATGCCTGCCGCCGTTGAGGAAGTGGTCGAGGAAGGGAAGGCCGTGGTCGACGAGGCTGCCGAATCCGCAGAAACGATGGTGGACGATGCCGAAAAAGCCCTGGACGAACAAATGCCCGGCAAAGAATAACTGTTCAGCAGCACACCAAAGATAAAAAGCCTGCAGATTTTTTCTGCAGGCTTTCTTTTTACCGACAAACTGCTCGAACGGGGCTTGACGACGGCAGCAGTTCGCTCTCCCCGCAATCGTGCCGTAAGGCTACGCCTTGAAAATCAATAAACCTCCAGCAATCCCGGATGCGCCCCGGTAATGCAGCGCCCCCCTGCGGCGGTAACGACAAAGGTATTTGCGATGCCAACCAGCCCGACCCCTTCGATCCCCTTTTTCGGTTCAATGGCCAGGACCATTCCTTCCTGCAGCGGGTCGTCAAATCCTTTGGCGATGACCGGTGCCTCATCGATCTCCAGCCCGATGCCGTGGCCGAGAAATCGGGCCGGGCGAGTGCCGTAGCCCATGAAGTCCTTCAAAAACTCGGGGCTCAAGCTCTCTATGATCTGCCCATAGATCGCAGACGGAATGGCGCCGGGCTTGAGCTGTTCGGCGATGCGGTTCTGAATCGCCACGCATTCATGGTGAGCGGCAATCGCATGGTCGGCAATGGGACCGCCGAACATATAGATCAGGGTCTTGTCCGTATGATAGCCTTCGACCCCGCAGCCGATGTCCACAAACACCAGCTCGCCCTTGGCCAGTTTGCGCTCGCGGCTGCCGAGCAGCGGTACGGCCGGGTGCAGGCCGAAGTTACCGCCCGGTCCGTCAAAACAGCAGGGATAAAGAGAGCTTTCGCCAAAACAGAAATGCCCCAGAGCCACTTCCGCTTGAAACATACTGAAACGGGCCACCCCGTGATGTCCCTCTTCGATCATCACCGGATAGAGCCGGGCGGCCAAATCCGCCTCGCTCATACCCTCCTGAAGCATGGCCGGCACCCGTTCTTCCAGAATGCGACGATGAATCTCGCCGGAACGCTCCATCAGGGTCAGCTCGTAATCGCTCTTGATCGCTCGAACCGCAGCCAAGGCACCATCGGCCGGCCGAATGTCGCTGACTGGAAAGTGCTTCTGAAAGCGGCGCAGCAAGGCCAGAGGCACCAGTTCACATTCGAGATGCAGCGCGGCGGGCATGCTACCGACCGCCGCCGCCACGTCACGAAAGCTGTTCATGGGCTCGATACGGGCGAACAGCGACTCATCCCCGGCCCGTTCGAAACTCTTGCGCACCCAATAGACCGCTTCGTCGTTGCGAGGAATCCACAGCAGACCGTCCTGCATGGTGCCGGTAAAGTAGTATTGGTTGACTCTGCCGAAAATAACCGCCGCCTGCCAATCGGGATCGTTACGATCCATCTGGCCTCTGAAGCGGCTCATACGGTTTTGCAATTCGGCTAGTGGGACACGAGGCTGCATAAATTCTCCCTGAAAATAAGTAATTCTAGCGGCGGAGCTATTTTGGCCCGTCCCGGAACGCCAAGTCAACCCGTGCGACTTGGTTGCCGATTCTATAATAGAGACTTCCTCGCACCTCGCGGCCGAAACCAGTCCCAGATCATTTACCCCGAAAAAGCCTTGAATCTTGTAAATGGGATAC
>JAUWLU010000105.1 GCA_030613545.1 Desulfuromonadales bacterium | reverse complement strand
GTATGTCGAAGTCCTGAAAAAGCGCTGCAACGTAGTAGCAAGGGTGGACTTTTTGCGACGCCATCAAGGGTTGCAAACTAACACTGCCATCGGTCCTTTGGCAACCGCAATTTGCGGCCTGGCCGGCGGTTGTCAGCGCCGGTCCGAATCTCCTTTAAATAGTAGCCCAGTTAGCCTTTTGCGGTAAACTCAAGATAGATCGCAGGGGTCGTCAAAGGAATTTTTTACGCTCCAAAAATGGCGCCCTTGCATCTTGACAAAACTCAACATATTGTGGTTTAAATCATCCACTACCACAGCATATTGAAACTTCAACCTTTTATGGTCGGCGTCGGCGCCGGTCATTTTCAGCCGGAGAAGTAAGCATGACCAACAGCACCCCCAGCGAACCGCAACTGACCAGCAATGCCCTGACCGTCCTCGAACGCCGCTATCTGAAACGCAACGAACAGGGGCAGGTGCTGGAGCAGGCGGCCGACATGTTCCGCCGAGTGGCCCATGCGGTGGCCGCCGCCGAAGATCTGTTCGACCAGGGCGAGAATGCCGCCGCCCTGGAAGAGGATTTCTACCGCCTGCTGACCTCGCTGGAATTTCTCGCCAACTCGCCGACCCTGATGAACGCTGGCCGGGAACTCGGGCAGCTGTCGGCCTGCTTTGTGCTCCCCGTGGAAGATTCCATGGAGAGCATCTTTGAGGCCATCAAAAACACCGCCCTGATTC
Organism: Desulfuromonadales bacterium; assembly: GCA_030613545.1. Lineage (GTDB taxonomy): Bacteria > Desulfobacterota > Desulfuromonadia > Desulfuromonadales > Syntrophotaleaceae > Syntrophotalea_A. The sequence goes on along the minus strand of JAUWLU010000105.1, from coordinate 7,100 downwards.
ACAAGAGCGGCGGTGGCACCGGCTTCTCCTTTTCGCGCGTGCGGCCGGTCAACGATTTGGTGCTGTCCACCAAGGGGGTCTCTTCCGGCCCCATCTCCTTTATGAAGGTGTTTGACGCCGCCACCGAAACGATCAAACAGGGCGGCACCCGCCGCGGCGCCAACATGGGCATCCTGCGGATCGACCATCCCGATATCATGGACTTCATCATGGCCAAGGGGGATCAGACGGTATTGACCAACTTCAATCTCTCCGTCGGCCTGACCGAGGCCTTCATGAAAGCGGTGGAGGCCGGTGGCAGCTACGACATCATCAACCCGCGGAACGGTCAGGTGGTCAAGCAAAAGGACGCCCGCAAGGTCTTTGAGCGCATCGTCGAGATGGCCTGGACCAACGGCGAACCGGGCATGGTCTTTCTCGACCGCCTCAATCGCGACAACCCCACCCCCCAGGTCGGGGAATTCGAGGCGACCAATCCCTGTGGCGAGCAACCGCTGCTACCTTACGAATCGTGCAACCTCGGCTCCATCAATCTGGCTCGTATGGTCACCGCCGACGGCCAGGTGGACTGGGACAAGCTGCGCCAAACCGTAAAGCTGGCGACGCGCTTTCTCGACAACGTCATCGAAATCAACAAGTATCCGCTGGAGCAGATTGGCGAAATGACCCGCGCCAATCGCAAGATCGGCCTTGGCATCATGGGCTGGGCGGACATGCTGGTGCTGCTCAAGTTGGCCTACAGCGACAGCGCGGCGGTGGAACTGGCCGAACAGCTGATGGGCTTTATCACCCAGGAAGCTCGGGCCGCCTCGCGGCAACTGGCCGAGGAAAGGGGTTCGTTTCCCAATTTTGTCGGCAGCAGCTACGACCTGGCTGGCGAAAAATCCCTGCGTAACGCCACCTGCACCACCATCGCACCGACCGGCACCATCTCCATCATCGCCAACGCGTCGAGCGGCATCGAGCCGATCTTCGCCGTCTCCTACGTCCGCCAGGTGCTCGATAACGACGTGCTGGTGGAGGTCCATCCTCTCTTCGAAAAGATCGCCAGGGAGCGGGGCTTCTACTCTGCGGAGCTGATGAAGGATATCGCCGAGCACGGCACCATTCAGGATTTCGAGCAGATCCCGGCGGACGTGCGGCGCGTGTTCGTCACCGCCCACGACATCACCCCCGAGGACCATATCCGCATGCAGGCGGCCTTTCAGAAGCACACCGACAATGCCGTCTCCAAAACGGTCAACTTTCCCCACAGTGCCACTCGCGACCAGGTGGCTGACGTCTACCTGATGGCTTACCGGCAGGGCTGCAAGGGGGTGACCATCTACCGCGACGGCTCGCGGGACATGCAGGTGCTGTCGGTGGCCAAGAGCAGCGAGCAGCAGGCAAAACAGGAAGTGCCGACCGAATCGGGCAAAAGCGACCGCAAGCGGGAACGGCCACGGGCCTTGAGCGGCGCCACCTACCAGATGGAAACGGGCTGCGGCCCCCTTTATGTAACCATCAACCGGGATGACAGCGGACTGTTCGAACTCTTTACCACCATGGGTAAAGCCGGCGGCTGTGCCGCCAGCCAGTGCGAGGCTATCGGCCGGCTGGTGTCCCTGGCCTGGCGTAGCGGCGGCCAGGCCCGCCAGACCGTTAAGCAGCTGATCGGCATCACCTGTCACAAACCGGCGGGCTTCGGCCCCAACCGCATCACCTCCTGTGCCGACGCGGTGGCCAAGGCCATCCAGATGCACATGCTCAGTGAAACCGAGGGCGACCCGGCGATCACCTTCAGCGCCACCGGCGGCGCCTGCCCCGACTGCGGCGGCCCCGTCGAGCACGAGGGGGGCTGCTGCGTCTGCCACGCCTGTGGCTATTCGGAGTGCGCCTGAGCCTATGACCGACTGGGAAGGGCTCTGCAAACGCTGCGGCCTGTGCTGCTTCGAGAAGTGGGTGGAGGGCGACGGCACGGTGCACGTCACCCCCATCCCCTGCCGCTATCTCGACGTGGTGACCCGCACCTGCAAGGTCTATCACAAGCGTTTCGAGGTCGACGAGCGCTGCGTCAAGCTGACCCCCGAGGTGGTGCGGTCGGTGAACTGGCTGCCCGAGGACTGCGCCTACGTGGTCTATCTGCGCAATCGCGGAGAGCTGAACGAGGAGCCCGATGGCGAATAAGGCGATGAAACGACCGGCACCGCCGGCAACCGCCGAAGCGGCCCCGACCCTGCGCCAGGCGCGCTTCGGTTGGTGCATGTACGATTGGGCCAATTCGGCCTTCGCCACCGTGGTGCTGGCGGCGGTGCTGCCGGTCTACTTCGCCGCCCTGGTGCCTGCCGGTGGCGCCGTCCTGTGCCTGTTCGGCCATTGCCTTACGCTCCCGGCCACAGCCCTGTGGGGCTATGCGGTCACCTGCTCCATGCTACTGGTGGCGGTAACCGCCCCCTGGCTCGGTGCCCATGCCGACCGCTGCGGTACACGGCGCCGCTGGCTGATCATCTGCTGCCTGGCCGGTTCCACTACCACCTGCCTGCTAGTAATGGCCGGTCCAGGCAGCTATTTGCTGGCGGCTGGTCTGTTTGTGGTGGCCAACGCCTGCTTCGCCGCCGGCAACATCTTCTACAACGCCTTTCTGCCCATGCTGTCTCGGGGGGCGGAGATGGACCGCCTGTCGGCCCGCGGCTTCGCCTTCGGCTATCTGGGCGGCGGCCTGGCCCTGCTGCTAGTCTTCATTCTCATCAGCCGACCGGCGGCCTTCGGCCTGGCTGATGGCGCAATCGCCAGCCGCGTCGGCTTTCTGCTTACCGGACTCTGGTGGGCACTCTTTGCCCTGCCCGCCTTCCGCTATCTGCGCGACGAACAGCGGCCAACAGGAGCAGCCTTCCCTCTCGGCGGCTGGCGCGGCTATCTGCGCATGTTTAAAAAAGTCGCTTCCTATCCCGATCTACTGCGTTTTCTGCTGGCCTTTCTCTGCTATAACGACGGCATTCAAACCATCATCGTGGTCGCGGCCATCTTCGCCCGCGAAGAACTTGCCATCAGCCAGACCAGCATCCTCGGCTGTTTTTTGATGATTCAGTTCGTTGCCATGCCCGGCGCCCTGCTGTTCGGCCGCCTGGCCGGCCGTTACGGCAGCAAACGGGCCTTACTGACCAGCCTGCTGCTGTTTATCGTCGTCACCGTTTACGCCTACCGCATGGAACAGGCCTGGCAGTTCTGGCTGCTCGGTCTGCTGGTGGCACTGATTCTCGGCGGCAGCCAGGCTATCAGCCGCTCCTTCTACGGAGCCCTGATTCCCCCAGGTCAGAACGCCGAATTCTATGCCTTCTACGCCATCAGCGGTAAATGCGCGTCGGTGCTGGGCCCCCTTTCCTTCGCCCTGCTCATCCAGCTAACAGGCTCCAACCGCCCCGCCATCCTCGGCCTGGCCGGCTTTTTTGTTCTGGGCGGCGCGCTGTTGCTCACCGTCAATGAGAAGCGGGGTCGACAGGCGGTCCAGCTCGGCGAGTCATGAGACCATCGCTAACCCTGTTTATTTTGTATACAGCAGAAAAGAACATTTTAACCTGGACATTGCTGACCACCCGGGTTATATTTGCAGAAAATGACCTGCACCGATAAGGGAACACCACCATGAATCCCAGCCATAATAAGGAGAGAACAATGACCAAAGGTATCAGATGGCAGTGTACCGTCTGTGGCTTGACCGAGCAAGGTGCTACCCCGCCCAAGGTTTGCCCCAAATGCGGCGTCAAAGCCGATCGTTTCATCAAGATCAAGTAAGCTTAGAGACTCATAAAATTGATTTTACAACAACAAAAGGGCCCTGCTTCGGGGCCCTTTTGTTGTTCAACATATCCTGTTACCGGCCATAGCCGGCTCTGTTCATTTTCACATATTCGCTTGTCACCCATTAGCTCAGGCGCCCCTGCAGACTCGGACCAGGGCAGCTGTCAACAGTCACCGCCAGCAACTGTCCTTCGAGACCGTCCGGCCCGGGGAAGGCAATCTGCAGATAGTTACCGCTCAGCCCCTTGCAGAACCCGTCCCGCCGGCCGCCTTCCACCACCACTTGCAGTTGACGACCGACGAAACGCTGAGCGAAGTACTGCTGCTTCTGCTCGCCAAGTAAGCGCAGTTGTGCAGCCCGCTCTCGGGCCAGGGGCCCTGGCACCTGGTCGGGCAAGGCTGCGGCCGGGGTGCCCGGTCGGCGGCTGTAGGGAAAAACATGCAGGTGGCTTATCGGCAGCCCTTCGATCAGGCGACGGGTATTTTCAAACTCCTGCTCCGTCTCACCGGGAAAGCCGGTGATCACATCGAGACCGATGGCCGCTTCCGGCAGGCGTTCAGCTATCTTCAATGCCAGCTCGCCAAAGAAACTACGGCTATAGTGGCGATTCATGCGCTGCAGAACGGCATCATCCCCCGATTGCAGGGGAATATGAAAGTGTGGGCAGAGAATGGTTGAGGTTGCTACTGCCTCGATCAAGGCATCATCGATCTCCTGAGGTTCGATGGAGCCGAGTCGCAACCGCGTCAGATCTGTTTCATTCTCGATACGCCGAACCAGCTGCAGCAGACTGCCGGGCGTATCAAAATCCTTGCCGTAACCGCCGATATGAATACCGGTCAGCACCACCTCTTGATAACCGCCGGCAACCAGTCTTCGTACCTGCTCGAGAACCTGTTCCACCGGCACCGAACGGCTAGGCCCGCGGGCAAAGGGGATAATGCAATAGGAACAGTAGGCGTCACAACCGTTCTGAATCTGGGCAAAAGCCCGGCTGCGTCCGGCAAAGCTCGACAGGGACAGGGCCGGACCGGCATTGCGGCGGATATCGCCGACCTGCACCCTTGGCCCGTCGTCTGCCAGCAATTGCAGCAGATCGCGCTTTTCCTCGTTGCCGATCACCAGGGCCACCCCCGGCAGGTCCACCAGGGCCGCCGGGTCGATCTGAGCGTAGCAACCGGTGACGACGATGCGGCAGTCGGCATTAAGTCGCCGGGCGCGGCGGATCAGGTTGCGCGACTGACTGTCCGTGGCGGAGGTCACCGTGCAGGTGTTGATGATCACCAGTTCGGCGCCTTCGGCAAAGGGCACCGGCCGATAACCGGCCGCCGCCAAGGTCTCCTCCATGGCCGCCGACTCGAACTGATTGGTTTTGCAGCCGAGGGTGGCGATGGCAAAGCGGCAACTCATGCGATCCACCCGCCTCCCAGCACCAGATCGTCATCGTAGAAAACCGCCGCCTGGCCGGGGGTAATGCCCTGCTCCGGCGCATCGAAGACCACGCGACAGCGGCCCTCGCCGAGGACCGTGACGGTGGCCGGCGCCTCCCGGTGGCGGTAGCGAATCCGGACGCGGCAGCGCAGCGGCTCGGACGGTTCGGCGACAATCCAGTTGCAGTCGCTGACGATCAGCTCGCCGACATCGAGATGGCGGCGTTCGCCTACCACTACCTGTCGTTGGCCGGCGTCGATACGCACTACGAACAGTGGCTCGGACCAGGCCAGGCCGAGGCCCCGCCGCTGGCCGACGGTGTAGCGATAGGTCCCGGCGTGGCGACCGAGCACCTGGCCACCGACATGAACAATCTCGCCACTGCGATCGGCGGCAGCACATTGCCCTTCCAAAAAGCCGATATAGTCGCCGTCGGGGATAAAGCAGATATCCTGGCTATCGCTCTTGGTTGCTACCGGCAGCTGCAGCTCCCTGGCACGAGCCCGCACCTGGTCCTTATCCATCTCGCCTAAGGGGAAACAGACTCGGCTGAGCTGCGCCTGGGTCAGGGTAAAGAGGAAATAGCTCTGGTCCTTATGGGCGCTATGGCCCTTGGCCAGCAGATAACGCCCCTCGCGCTGCAGTACCCGCACATAGTGGCCGGTGGCCAGCTGATCGGCGCCGAGGGCTTGGGCCTGTTCCAGCAGCAAGCGGAACTTGAAGGCCTGGTTGCAAAGGACACAGGGGTTGGGGGTGCGGCCGTTCAGGTACTCGCTGCAAAAAGGCGCCACCACCCGCTGTTGAAACTCCTCGCGCAGGTCGATCAGATGAAAGGGAATACCGAACTGGTCCGCCACCCGGCGGGCATCGGCCGCCACGTCCACCGGGCCATCCCAGACCCGCATGGTCATGCCTTGCACCTCGTGCCCCTGCTGCTGCAGCAGGGCGGCCGAGACGCTGGAATCCACACCGCCGCTCATGGCGACCACGATCCGTTTTTTATCCATTATCATCCTTGATGCTTTCGCAAAAAGTCATGAGATGGCTAAGCAAAAATTTCGGCCTACAAGGCGTAGTGGTTTTTCAGGGGTGAAGGCATACATATAGTATGTCGAAGTCCTGAAAAAGCGCTGCAACGCTGGAGGACGGACTTTTTGCGACGCCATCATCCTTGATGCTTATAAAGAGGGCCATCCGTGCAAACGGATGGCCCTCGGGCAAACAGTCAACTTCCCGGCAGGAAGTACCGTCAGGCGCTCTCCTCCTGGAAGTTCTTGATCGCATCGTGCAGAGCGTCGGCGGCCAGGTTGGAACAGTGCAGCTTGGGAGCCGGCAGGCCGTCGAGGGCCTCGGCCACCGCATCGTTGGTCAGGGCCAAGGCTTCGTCGAGAGTCTTGCCGATGACCAGCTCAGACATCATGGAGGACGAAGCGATAGCCGCGCCGCAGCCGTAGGTCTGGAACTTGAGATCCTCAATAACGCCGTCTTCGACCTTGAGAAAGACCTTCATGCGATCGCCGCAGGACGAGCTGACCTTTTCGCCGACGCCGTCGGCTTCGATGATCACCCCGACATTGCGGGGGTTGGTGAAATGATCGATTACCTTATCGGAATACATTGCAGACTCCCTTTTGAACTGATTTGATATGGCTTGCCGCCCCACGACAGACCCGCAGGACATTAATTACAATCCACCGTAACTCACGTTGTTTAACACCAAAGCGGGTTTCCGAGCGGAACCTAACTGGCCGCCCGCTCGCTGTAGAAGGGGCTCATGTCCCGCAGCTTCTGAATGATCGGCGGCAGAATCTCCAGCACATAATCGACATCTTCCTCGGTGTTGTCCGGACCGAGGCCGAAGCGAATGTTGCTGTTGGCCATCATGGGATCG
>JAUWLU010000367.1 GCA_030613545.1 Desulfuromonadales bacterium | reverse complement strand
TTCGGGCACTACAACGCCCCCGCCTACGTTGACTGTGCCCCCTATCGGGGGCCCATCGCCCGCCTGGCGGCGGCCCATGCCCCCCGGCTGGAAGCGTAGGCGTAGCCAACGCTACTGAGATACCCCGGCCCCCGGGGATCCCCGGGGGCTTTTCTGTCGCCGTTTCACGGTGCCGCAGCAATACAATTCGCTGCCACGGGGAAAGGATTTCCTGTGGCTTTTCATTTGCACAACAGAGGAACTATGGCTAATACAGAGAAACAAGCCGGTGATCATGTCGATGCTCGCTGCACTCGCTGCAGGGAAATTACCAACCACACTATTGTCGCCATGGTTGAAGAACGACCGGCTCGCGTGCGCTGCAATACCTGCGGCGGCGATCACAACTATCGTCCGCCCAGGCAAGTAAAAGCTGCCAAAGCCGCCACAAAAGGCGTCAAGCCGGCAAGGCGCACAGCGGCAGACCGCCGGCGGGAGGCACAGCAAGAGGAGTGGCGGGAGGCGGCCGGTCAGGCCGACCCTGGCCTGACGGTGGCCTACAACATGGAGCGCTCCTTTCGCCTTGAAGATCTGGTCGATCATCCGGTGTTTGGCGTCGGGGTGGTCAAGGCGATCTTCAAGCCGAACAAGGTGGAGGTGTTGTTTGCCTCCGGCACCAAGGCTTTGCGTTGTAAGCTGTAACCAATCCTGAAGAGTAAAGGGGGCGGTTGTGCAATTCATCGAGCTGCACGGCTGGGATCTGTCCTGCCGGGAAGCGATTGCCCTGCAGAAGGAACTGGCGGGCAGAATCACCCTGCAAGACGAGCTGTCGCCTTCGCCGGCAACGGTGGCCGGGGTCGACGTCTCCTATCGGCGCCACGGTGAGCTGTTCTTCGCCGCGGTAGTGGTGCTGCGCTTGGCCGATCTGACCACCATCGAGGAAGTGACCGCCTGCCGGCGGACGATCTTGCCCTATGTGCCCGGTTTGCTCTCCTTTCGGGAGTTGCCGGTGATGCTTGACGCTTTTCGCCGCCTGCAGCAGATCCCCGATGCGGTACTGGTAGATGGCCAGGGTATCGCCCATCCCCGGCGCCTGGGGCTGGCCAGCCATCTTGGCCTGTGGCTCGATCTACCCACCGTCGGTTGCGCCAAGAGTCGCCTGTGCGGCGAGCATGGCGCCGTCGGCAGTCTGCGAGGCGATCGAGTGCCGCTGCTCCTCGACGGAGATGAGATAGGCGCGGTGTTGACCACCCGCAGCGGCGTCAAGCCCCTCTATGTCTCCCCCGGCCACCGCATCAGCGTCAACAGTGCCGTCGAATTGGCCCTGCGCTGCGGCGGACGCTACCGTTTGCCGGAACCGACCCGCCTGGCCCATCATCTGGCCAACCGGGTCCGGCAGGAGGCCTCGGCCGCAGACTGATCTTGTCCTGCATAGCCAGAACCAGGGCGAAGTTTACGAGAGGATGGCGGATTTTCGAGCGAATAGTGATGGCGTCGCAAAAAGTCCGCTCTACTGCGTTGCAGCGTTTTTTCAGGACTTCGACATACTATATGTATGCCTTCACCCCCGAAAAACCACTACGCCTTGTAGATCGAAATTTTTGCTTAGCCATCTCATGACTTTTTG
>JAUWLU010000339.1 GCA_030613545.1 Desulfuromonadales bacterium | reverse complement strand
ATCGGGCCTTTATCTAACAACAATCTTTGGGGTTTAGCGGGTGGCTTGTGAGGGAACCTTGCGTATCTGCATAAAGGCAGCAAGAGTTTTCATTCAATTGAGGCGGATTTAACAATCCGAAACATGTTTCGCCAACCCGTTGTTGGCGAAGCTTTTGCGTATAATTCCGGTTTACGAGAGGATTCCCGGTCCTTCGGCAGCGGTCGGGGTGACGTTGGGGAAATACAGCAGGATGACTGTTTTAACCAGAATAAAAGGGGGCCTCTCAGGGCTTGGTAGTGCTGTTGTCGGCGACTGCCCCCAGGGATCGGTCTTGCCATGAAGGTGCTCTTTCTGGTGCCGCGTATGGACAAAGCCAGCTCCCGTTACCGGGTGCTGCAATATCTGCCCTTTTTGGACCGGGAGGGGATGGAGTACGAGATCGTGGCCCTCTCGGGGCAGTCGCGCAATCGACTTGCCCTGGCCCGCCGATTACGGGCTGCCGATACGGTATTTGTCCAGAAGAAGCTATTCTCTTCACTGGACCTTTTCTGGGTACGCAAGCTAACCCGGCGCCTGGTTTACGACTTCGACGATGCGGTGATGTACAAAAGCGGCTCTGCCAGCAGTCGCCAACAGGCCCGACAGCGGAGATGCTTTGCCGCCACTGCGGGGAGGGCGGATCTCGTCGTTGCCGGGAATCGGTATCTGCAACAAGAGGCTCTTCCCGTTAGCCGCGAGGTTCGCCTTCTGCCGACGGTTCTTGATATGGATCGTTACACCGCTCGGGAAGAGGAGCGGGATAAAACCCCAGAACTCGTTCTCGGGTGGATCGGCAGTCGCGGGACATTGCGCTATCTGCAGGACATCGCGCCAGCGCTGGAGGAACTCGGTCGCCGTTGGCCGGGACTGAAGCTGAAGATTGTGGCCGATGACTTCTTCGACCTCGACAACCTCCAGGTGATCAAGAAGCCTTGGGCCGCCGTGGATGAGATTGCCGACCTGCACTCCTTCGACATCGGTTTGATGCCTCTTTCGGACGACGTTTGGACTCGCGGTAAGTGCGGTTTTAAGTTGCTGCAATGCATGGCTGTCGGGCTGCCGGTTGTCTGTTCGCCGGTCGGTGTTAATGTCGAGATCATAACCGAGGGCCGTGAAGGCTTTCAGGCCAGCACCCTGGAGGAGTGGGTGACCAAACTCGACACCCTGATTGCCGATGCCGATCTGCGTAGGCAGATGGGTCTGCGCGCTCGTCAGCAGGTAGAGCAAGCATATTCCCTTGCCGTTAATGGCCCAATCTTTGTCGAATACCTGAAAAATTTTCCGGCCTGAGATGTATCGACTATGAAAATTGCGCTTGTCAATAAAACCTTTTCCCTGTCCCACGGCGGCGCTGAGCGTTTTTCCGTTAATTTGGCCGCGGTCTTAAGCCGGGAGGGGCATGAAGTGCATGCCTTTGCCCACCATGCCGAGGATCTTCCCGATCAGGTCATCCTCCACTCAGTTTCCATGGTCAGAAAGCCCGCCTTCCGGCGGGTTCTCTCCTTTGCCAGCCAGGTCCGGCGGATGCTGGCCAGCGAGGCGTTTGACATCATCTACGGGCTGACCCAGATCTACCCCCAGGACCTGCACCGTATGGGCGGCGGCATCCACCGGCACTGGATGCGGGTCCGTTATTCCTTTGCGCCCTGGCGCTGGCTCAACTATCTGCTCAATCCGGCTCACCTGGCCAATATCTTTTTGGAAAGCCGCATCTACCGGCCTGTCAATTACTGTCGCATCGTCACCAATTCCCGGCTGTGCAAACGGCACGCGCAGGAGTATTACGGCGTCCCTCCAGAGCGCATCGCCGTCATCTACAACGGCGTGGATCACCGAACGTTCAATCCCCAAACCGTTGCTCGCTACCGGAGCGAGGTCCGACAGGATCTCGGTCTGAGCGAGGACGATCCGGTCATTCTCTTTGTTGCCAGCAACTGGAAACGCAAGGGGCTGGCCGTGCTGCTGCGGGCGCTCGCCGCCTTGGGCAGCAAGGGGC
>JAUWLU010000340.1 GCA_030613545.1 Desulfuromonadales bacterium | reverse complement strand
ATTTCGGCTTAGACTTCCTGAGTAGGAAAAACAAACGCCACAATCTCGTTGATTTGAGAGAGTGGCGAAAGTCTGGCGAAAGTCAGCAGCCAGCAAAAGCTAACTAGCTGATTTCATTGATAAAAAATGGTGGAGGTGGCGGGAATCGAACCCGCGTCCGAAAATCTTTCACATAAGGCTTCTACATGCTTAGTCGGTGTATTTAAGTTTAACCTGCAGCTGCTCCCATCGACAGGATCTGCAACAGGCGATTTCGCTTAAGTTTCGCTCCGGCACCACGAACCCTCGCCGGAACTAGCCTATTAAATTGACGTCTTTAAGCCCACACAGGCAATGGAACTCAAGACGTGGCAGCAATTAAGCTGCCAGTGCGTACGAAACGTCAGTATCGGCGTTTGTATAAATGCCAGTTTTTTAACGAGGCCAACTGGCGTCCCCGGCATGCCACCTTTGCTTCCAATCCCCGTCGAAACCAGGTCACCCCCGTAGAATCAGTAATAAGTGATGTGTCATTGCGTATTTCCTTTTTTTCGAACAACTGCATTATCGCACATTTGCCACTAAAAGGCCAGCTCAGTGCCGGTCCCGCAAAGCGCGGGCCATATCGCGGTTAGCTTCTTTTTCTTTGAGGGTATGGCGCTTGTCGTGCAGCTTTTTGCCGCGCCCTACGCCGATCTCCAGCTTGACCCGGCCATTTTTGAAATAGATCTTTGTCGGCACCAGGGAGAAGCCGCGCTCTTCGACCTTGCGGAACAGCTTGGCGATCTCCTCGCTGTGCAGCAGCAGCTTGCGCACCCGGGTCGGATCGTGGTTCTCGCGGCTGGCCTGCTCGTAGGGGCTGATGTTCATATTGTTGATAAACACCTCGCCGCCGACCAGTCGGCAGAAGGCTTCCTTGATATTGACCTGGCCGAGGCGCAGTGACTTCACTTCGGTGCCGGTCAGGACCAGGCCGGCCTCATAGACCTCATCGATGAAGTACTCGTGGTAGGCCTTTTTGTTGGTGGCGATGATTTTAATGCCCATGCCCGGGTTCCTCTATATACATCATTGCAGCTAAAAAGATTATGTCTGGCGCCGACGACATCAGACAGTCTCCGCCTGGCCAGCGGGTTGAACGTCGAGGCGGCAGCTTTCGGGCGGCGACACCATGCCGCCGGAGATGATCAGCTTGAAGGCTTCCTCGACCGTCATGTTCAATTCCCGGGCCTCCTCTTCCGGCACCAGAATGTAGTAACCGGAGGTCGGGTTGGGGGTGGTCGGCATGAAGACATTGATCGTGCGCTGTTTGATCAGAGTCTGCACCTCGCCCTGAGAGACGCCGGTGACGAAACCGACGGACCAGATGCCCCGCCGCGGGTACTCGATGAGCACCACCTTGCGAAAGCCCTCCCGGTCGGCGCTGAGCACCGTGTCGGCGACCTGCTTGAACAGGCCGAAGATACCTTTTACCAGCGGAATGCGGCCCATCAGCCGTTCGGACAAATGCAGCAGCGAACGCCCGCCGTAGTTGGTGCCCAGCACCCCAGCCAGCAGGATCAGCAGCAGGGTGGCCAGCAGGCCGATTCCCGGCAGGGCAAAGCCGATCAACGACTCAGGCCAGTAGCGCTCCGGAATAAAGCGCAGCAGCAACTGGTCCATCAGGGCAATGGTCCAGCGCACCACCAGGATGGTCAGACTGATGGGTACGACCGCCACCAGACCGGCCAGAAAATAGCGTTGCAGCTTGGTTTTGATTAACAGTCGCAGAGCCATGGCATGCCTCCTCCCGCTCAATACAATTTACAGCCGACGAAAAAGAGTAATTTTATATGAAACTATTGAAAAAGGCCATCACTAGGTTTTTCAGCAGAACCGATAAACCAAAAACTATTTTGGACGCTGATAAAATCTGATGCTTCGCATACGCAGATCAATCAAACTCCAAAGACTTTTCATTGGTTTTAAGATCTTATCTGCGTTCATCTGCGTTCATCTGCG
>JAUWLU010000067.1 GCA_030613545.1 Desulfuromonadales bacterium | reverse complement strand
TCGCCCTTCGGGCAGCCAGAGGCTGTCCCATTCCGCTGTCCTGCGGAATGGTGCGGCGTACCGATGTACGCCTCCGCGCAAATCCTCGACTTCCTTGACCTTACGAAAAATTGCTCGTTTCCAAATCAAAAACTCGCCAGTCTTCATCCGGAGTTTCCGGATGAACACTACCTAGGTCGTTGCAGATCGACATCGCAATTAAGCTTAAAAAAGTTCTTGCTCAGGCTGATTCCATATGTTAATCACTGTATATCATTTTCTATATAGGAGGCTATGCATGGAAGAAAAAAAGCGCATTGTTGTGGTCGGCGGCTCAGCAGCCGGGCCGAAAACCGCGGCCCGGGCCAAGCGCCTCGATCAGAGCGCCGAGGTGACCATCATCCAGATGGCACCCGAGCTGTCGATGGCATCCTGCGGCTACCCCTATTTCGTCGGCGGCGTGTTCAACGATCGCAAGCAGCTGTTGAGTACCCCCTACGGCGAGGTGCGGGGTCCTGATTTCTTTTTTCACACCAAGGGGATTACCGCCCGCACCGGCACTGAGGTCACCGCTATCGACCGGGAAATGCGGCTGGTGACCTGCCGCGATCTGGAGACCGGAGATATCGATCAGGTGCCTTATGACAAGCTGGTCATCGCCACCGGCGCCACGGCACGCAAACCGCCTCTGCCCGGCATCGACCTCGAAGGGGTAACGACCCTGCAGTCGATGCGGGACGCCGACTTTCTGCGCAAGATTCGCGACGGCAAGCGCATCACCAAGGCGGTGGTCATCGGCGGCGGCCTGATCGGAATCGAGACCTGCGAGGCCCTGCAACTGTCGGGAATCGATATCACGGTGGTGGAACTGCTGCCGCAAATTCTCATGTTCCTCGACTGGGAGCTGGCCAAGGTGCTGGAAAACCATGTCCACAGCAAGGCAGCCAACGTGCTGACCGATATCGGCGTGGCCGAATTCGTCGGCAAGGACGGCAAGCTGACCGCCGTCAAACTGGCCAACGGCACCGAACTGCCCTGCGATCTGGCGGTGATGGCCATCGGCGTGCAGCCCAACACCCGGCTGGCCGAGGAGGCCGGCATCAAGATCGGTGCCACCGGCGGCATAGACGTTAACCAGTTCATGCAGACCTCCGATCCCAATATTTATGCCGTCGGCGACTGCGTGGAGATCAGCCACCGCATCACAGGCGCTCGCACCCGCGCCCCCTTTGGCGACCTGGCCAACCTTCAGGGGCGAGTGGCTGGCGAAAACGTGGTGCTAGGCAACACGGCCCAGTTCCCCGGCACCATCCATACTGGTATCTGTAAGGTATTCGATTTCTCCGCCGGCTCCACGGGGCTGTCCGAGGCCAAGGCCAAAGCGGCCGGCTATGAAAACATCGTCACCGTCATCAACGCCAGCCTCGACAAGCCGGAGTTCATGGGCGCAAAGTTACTGATCTCCAAGCTGGTCGCTGACGGCCGCACCGGCAAAATTCTCGGTGTGCAGTGCGTCGGCCCCGGCGATGTCAGCAAGCAGATCGCCACCGCCGCCATGGCCATTCTCGGCAACCTCACGGTGCATGACCTGGTCAACGCCGACCTGCCCTACGCGCCGCCCTTCAGCCTGCCCATCGACCACTTCATCGCCTCGGCCCACCTGCTGGAGAACAAGCTGAAAGGCCGGCTGAACGGCATCTCTTCCATCGATATGAAAGAGTTGCTGGACGGTCAGGAGCCCCCCTTTATTCTCGATGTGCGGACGCCGGACGAGTTCGATATGATGCGCATCGGCATCGGCGAGACCCTGATTCCCATCGGCGACTTGCTTCACCGCCAGCATGAACTGCCCCAGGACAAGGACCGGGAGATCGTTTGCTACTGCAAAATCTCTCTGCGCGGGTATGAGGCCCAGCGGCTCCTCGAAGCCAACGGCTGGAGCAACGTCAAGGTGCTTGAAGGCGGTGTAATGGCCTGGCCCTTCGGCCGGGAGAAGTAGTCTGGAAAAGTTCCAACCATGTCCGCCCTGCGGATTTGAATTCAACTAGGAGATTTACAACCGATGACAGCAACTGCCCTGTTTTTTTATAAGCAGAAAGGGGTGAACTGTGCTCAAGCTATCGCCAAAGCCTGGCAACAAATATCCGGCCAAAAAGAAGAATTGGCGGACCAAATGAGCATGTGCGGACACGGTAAAGCTCCGCAAGGATTATGCGGTGCTCTTTATGCCGCCAAAATCATATCAGGCAAAAAAAGCGCGGCAAAGATCGCCAGCAGGTTTGCGGAAGCTGCCGATGGCTCTATCACTTGCCGGGAAATTCGATCCGGGAAAAAGCTTTCATGCCCGGAATGCGTAAAACTGGCCGGCACGCTGCTTGAAGAAAGCTTAGAAATAGCCACACCCTAGCCAGCTGATATTCGTCACACAGATCGGAGACAGCAACCCGATCAACAAGGTGGCGTTTGAGAATGGTGACCTTCTCCTGGACCGAGTAATTATGCCGCTTTTTTCGCATGGTGAATTCCTCCGTTAGCGCAGCCTAACTCAAGCGAGGAGATTCTCCAATTCACGCTGAACCAAAACAATAATTCGCCTTTCATAACAATAAGTTGCCAGTTTAAAAAGGTGCTTAACTTGTCATTCCCCAAAAATATTTGACAACATGGAACCTTTGCTATATCTACTTACTCATATATTTCATTCTTTTACTATGCGGATTCAGGTAACAGCATTTCATCTTGATGGGCGCTAACCCCTTGCCTGCTTTTTGCGAAGTTTTTTCTGCGCCCCAGACACCTACCCGTTTTCTAAAATAAGATTTCTATGGTTTATATTTTCAAACTCGTGTTGCCTGAGGGATGTGAAAACCATCTATATGCCTGCCTGGTTTTTTTTGGAGATAGACGCTTAGTAGCACAGAATCGCGTTTCCTGCAGACAAACACAGTGACGGTCATAACACATTGCCAATCTGGGGAATTTATATGGTGCATACAGGTAAAGTGCAGATCGGCCGCCATCACCACTCGTTAAAAATGGAGGTAGAGCAAATGGTTAATATTACCGTTAATGGCAAATCCCTTTCTGTTGAGAAAGGGACTATTCTATTGAAAGCCTGCGAGGATAACGGTTTTCCTATTCCTCACTTGTGCTTCAAGGAAGGCTTGAGTTCCGTCGGCGCGTGCAGACTGTGCTTGGTCAAAGTGGAAGGGCAAAAAAAGCTGGTGGCCTCGTGCGTGACACCTGTCCAGGAAGGTATGCGCGTTGTTACAGACGATGAAAAACTCCATGAATTGCGTCGTGTCAATCTGGAAATGCTGTTGTCTGAACACGAGCATAACTGCCTGACCTGCGAAAAGAGTGGAAATTGCGAATTGCAGGACTTGGCTTATGAGTTCGACATTAAATCCATACGCTTTGAGATCAACAGAGAAAAAAGGTCACCCGAGGATTCCAGTGAAGTTATCGCAAGAGATCCCAACCTTTGTGTTCTTTGCGGTCGGTGCGTGCGTGCCTGCAGCGAAATCTCCGGCCGCAATATCCTCGGTTTTGCCAACCGGGGAGCGGAATTGACGATCAGCGCCGGGATCGATAATCCTCTGGCTCTCACCGAATGCGCCTCGTGCGGTGCCTGCCTGCAGGCTTGTCCCACCGGGGCCCTTACAGAAAAGCTGGCCCGCTTTCAGGCCAGGGCTTGGGAACTGGACAGGGTCCGTACCACCTGTGCGCATTGCGGCGGCGGTTGCCAGGTTGAATTGGGTGCCAAGGATGGCAAAATTGTCCGAGTGAGCGGGGTTGAAGAAAAAAGTGCTGAAAACAGCGGACATCTCTGCGTGAAGGGGCGTTTCGGGATGGATTTTGTCCAGAGCCCCCAGCTATTGCAGCACCCCTTGGTCAGGAAAAACGGAAAATTTGAAAAGGCCGGCTGGGATGAAGCCCTGAATCTGGTAGCGAGCAATTTTAAGCGAATCAGGGAACAACATGGCAGCGATCTGATTGGGGGAATAGCTTCCGCCAAGACTACCAATGAAGACAACTATGTCTTTCAAAAATTCCTGCGGGCCTGTGTCGGAACAAACAACGTGGATTTTTGTACACGTTTTTGCCATACCCCCAGCGCTGTGGCTCTTTCCCGGGCCTTTGGCGGTGGCGCCATGACCAACTCGACGGAACTCTACAAACACGCGGATGTGTTACTGGTGGCCGGCCTGAATCTCACGGAAATGTATCCGGTTTTTTCCGATTTTGTGAAACGCGCCGTCGGCAGAGGGGACCTGAAGCTTATCGTGATCGATCCGAGAAGAACCGAGATCGTCGATTACGCCCAGATCTGGATCCGGCCGAAGCTGGGCACCGATATCGCCTGGATCAACGGGATGATGAATGTTGTCCTGGCGGAAAACCTCCAGGACCCAAATTTTGTCGCGGACCGAACGGAAGGGTTCGACGGACTGAGCCCGATCATATCGCACTATACGCCGCAGAAGGTGAAGGAAATTACCGGCGTTCCGGAGGCGGATATCATCGAAGCGGCCAGGCTCTACGGTCAGGCAAGCAGAGCCGCCATCCTCTATGGCATGGGGATTACCCAGCATATCCAGGGAACCGACAATGTTTCCGGGTTGTGCAATCTGGCCCTGCTGACCGGGAATGTGGGCAAGGCAGGGACGGGTCTCAATACTATTGCCAAGCAAAACAACGGTCAGGGAGCCGGCGACATGGGGTGTTTGCCGCCCATTTACCCCGGCGGCCAGAAGGTAGCCGATCCGCAGGTCAACGAAAAGTTCGAAAAGGCCTGGGGGACACGGCTTTCCAAAAAACCGGGCATGACCGAGTCGGACATGGTTCTCGACAAGGGGAAGGTGAAGGGGCTTTATGTGTTGGGGGCGAATCCCTTGCGAAGTGCCCCGAACATCAACAAGGTACGGGAAGTTCTGGAGGAGATGGACTTTGTCGTGGTGCAGGACCTGTTTATGACCGAAACCGCGGAAGTGGCGGATGTTATCTTGCCTGCGTGTTCGTTTGCCGAAAAAGACGGAACTTTTACCAGTGTTTCCCGTTTGGTCCAGCGGGTTCGCAAAGTTATCGAGCCCCGCGGTGAAAGCAAGCCGGATTGGGAGATCCTCTGCGAATTGAGCACGCGGATGGGCTACGAAATGAAATATGCGCATCCCGGACAAATTATGGACGAAATCGCATCCCTGACCCCTCCCTACGGCGGGATATCTTATGAACGCCTGAAATCCGGAGGATTGCGCTGGCCCTGCCCGACCAAAGAACATCCTGGCACCCCTTTCCTGTGGGAAAAGAAATTCAATACGAAAAGCGGAAAAGGGGTTTTTTATCCAGCCGATTATCATTTGCCGGCAGAGCTGCCGGATGAAGACTATCCATTTGCACTGACAACCGGTAAGGAGCTTTATCATCTGCATACCGGTTCTTATACCCGGGAATCGGTGGCTCTTTCCAGGCTGGCTCCTGAAGATCTACTGGAAATGCATCCATCGGATGCCGAGCGGTTGGGAGTCATGGATGGCGACGCGGTGAAGGTACGTTCCCGCAGGGGACAGATTGATATCGCGGTCAAAGTGACCGACCGGATGCCCGAGGGGGCGGTTTTTGCCACGTTTCACTCAAGTGCCGTAAATGTATTAACGACAGACAGCCTCGATCCCTTGGCGAAGGTCCCTGAATTGAAGATTTGTGGGGTCAGGATCGAAAAAGTCGCATAAAAAGTCAGACATACCATGGCCAGGGAACACCATGTGTTCCGTTTGGCCCCCATACGTAAAAAGCCATGTAAACGGAAGGGGCCTGCTCCATTCGAGCAGGCCCGTGGAGCGGGAGATGCGGAAACTCAACCGCCGTGCCGACATCGGTGCCCGCTGGTCGCCTAAAGGCTTGGAAAACGTTCTGAAATTGTTGTTCCATCAGTGGCTCAACGAGTCACCGAATGGGATTACGTAGATCCAAGGTATCGTGTTTTGGTTGCTATCCTTGATGCTTTCGCAAAAAGTCATGAGATGGCTAAGCAAAAAATTCGACCTACAAGGCGTAGTGGTTTTTCAGGGATGAAGACATACATATGGTATGTCGAAGTCCTGAAAAAGCGCTGCAACGCAGTAGGGTGGACTTTTTGCGACGCCATCATCCTTCAATTACATCGGATTGTTTTACAATCCGGTGCGGCTTCATGACTATAGTGACGAGCTGCCATCTATGGAATTCTAGAGGTGAAACTTCATGAAAGCATGAAGCGTCAAGACTTCTGGTAGTTATTCAATCAGAAAAAAACAATAAAAAAAAGCAATTACACCTATAGTTTTAAATGGAGGCCTTATGTGGAAGCTCCTCGGCTACTTACAAAAAAATCTGACCTGGACAATTCCAGCCATGATGCTGGCCGGCTTGGCAACCGGTTATCTTTTGCCGGTGGCGAACCTGAAAAACACTATCGTGCCCCTGACATTTCTCATGGTGTATCCAATGATGGTCAACCTTCAGATTGAAAAGGTCTTTTCCACTGTTGGCCTGCGTTGCCAACTGGTTACCCAGATCATCAACTTTGCCCTGATTCCTTTTGTCGCCTACGGACTGGGACAGTGGTTATTTGCCGACAGACCCCTGGTAGCCCTTGGTCTGTTGCTGGCCGCTCTGTTGCCGACCAGCGGTATGACCATCACTTGGACCGGTTTTGCCAAAGGGGACATCAATGCAGCCATCAAGATGACCGTCATCGGCTTGGTGGCAGGCTCCATCGCCACGCCCTTCTACGTCCAATCCCTGATGGGGACAGTCATTGAAATTCCCATGCTGCAGGTCTTCAAACAGATCGCGCTGATCGTTTTCATTCCCATGGTGCTCGGTTATCTGACCCAGAAGGGGCTGATTCACAGGTTCGGCAGGGAAGTTTATCAGCGCGATCTGAAAAAGCGCTTTCCCATGGTTTCCACTCTGGGAGTGCTCGGCATCGTCTTCGTTGCCATGGCCCTTAAAGCAGGCAGTATTCTAGAGCAGCCGGAAACCTTGCTGATTTATCTTTTCCCCCTGGCCCTCCTGTACATCATCAACTTTGCCCTCAGCACCTTGGTCGGCAAGTTGTTTTTTTCCCGTGGCGAGGGCATCGCCCTGGTCTATGGCACCGTGATGCGCAATCTGTCCATCGCCCTGGCCATCGCCATGACCGTATTCAAGGAGAGCGGCGCAGAGATCGCCATCATTATCGCCCTGGCCTATATCGTTCAGGTTCAGGCAGCGGCTTGGTATGTCAAGTTTTCCGACCGCATATTCGGCATTGCCACAGAGGGGTGAAGGCATGGGGCGCGTAGAATAATACCAAGGAATTAACGGCAACCAGCCGCCGTCTCCAACCCCGGATTTTCCATGACATTAGACAATAGCCACAGCGAGGAACCTAATGTGGCTGTCCCAGCCCGCCTTTTCGAAAGGAGCCGATCATGATCGCCGACATCCCTAATCCCTTCCGGGATTATTTGTCGGACAAATTTCCCAAAAAAGATGTGCGGTGCGGCAACCTTAACGATGTATGCTATCAATTGAGGATTGCTCGTTTTATGATGGGTCATAAGAATTTAAGCGACCTTCCCCTGAGTATTTTCAGGATGGGGTGAACACGCTCTTTTGGGAGACATGGAGCTTGCCGGATATCGAGCCTGGTTTCCGACTCGGAAACCCGCCCAGTGTTCATCCGGAGTTTCCGGATGAACACGAGCCTGGTATCGAGCAGGTTTGATTCCGGGGCGGGTTTCGTTGGCCTGCTATTCTCGAAAACAGGTCCAAAGGGTGATGGTTCGGAGGACGATAAGTGAAAAATGCTACCCCTGTCATCGAGGCTTGCAATCTGGTCAAGAGGTTCGGCGACATTACCGCCGTGGACTCCGTCACGTTCAATGTCCTCGAGGGTGAGCTGTTCGGCTTCCTCGGTCCGAACGGCGCTGGCAAAACTACAACGATCAACATGCTCACCGGTTTAGCCAGGCCCGATGCGGGAACGATCCGCATTGCCGGCATCGACTGTTCCAAGGCCCCCAAGGCGGCCCAGCATCTGCTGGGCGTGGTGCCGGACGAGAGCAATCTCTATCCTGAGTTGAGCGGTTTCGACAACCTTTGCTTCTGTGGGGCGCTGTATGGGCTGCGCAAACAGGAACGGCAAGCCAGGGCGCTGGAGCTGCTGGAGCAGTTCGGCTTGGCGGATGCCGCGGACCGAAAGTTTGCTGGATATTCCAGGGGCATGAAACGTAAGCTCACTATCGCCGCCGGCATCATCCACAGCCCCCGAATCCTCTTCCTCGACGAACCTACCACCGGCATCGACGTGGTCAGCGCCAGACAGATTCGACAGCTTATCGCGGACCTGAACGCCGGTGGCACGACGGTCTTTTTGACCACGCACTACATCGAAGAAGCCGAACGGCTGTGCCGCCGCATTGCCTTTATCGTCAGAGGTCGCCTGGTCAGGATTGACACGGTCGACAGTCTCATGCGACAGACCGATGGCCGACATGTCGTGCGGTTCGCCATGGCTGATGGGGCGGGCGGACTGTGCGAGGCTATCTCAGGTGCGTTTCCCCACCTGCAGTGCCAAACGGTTTCGAAGGAGTCGATCCTGGTGGAATCTCGCGAGCCGGTGCGGATCGGCCCCTTGGTTCGGTTCATCGAGGAACGCGGCGCCGAGGTGTCTGAGGCCCGTAAACTTCGCCCATCCCTCGAGGATGTCTTCGTCAGCATTACTGGCATCGCGGCGGCCGCCATGAAACAGGAGCAGGAAAAGCGTAAGGCGGGAGGCGGCGTATGAGTCGGTGGGTCGCTTTCTGGAGCATTCTGGTCAAGGATATGCGCGCCTACTACCTCAAGCCGCCCAATATCAGTTGGGGACTGATCTTCCCCCTGGCTTGGACCGGTATGTTCTTCATCAAATCCGGTGGCGGCATTGAGGATCTGCTTGCCTTGCTGCCCGGCGTGGTGGCCATTTCCATCCTGTTCGGTACCACCTCAATGCTGGCGGTGACCGTGACCTTCGAGAAGAAGAACCGGTCCTTCGAGCGCCTCCTGCTCGCCCCCATATCCCTGGAACTGCTTATGCTGGCCAAGACCGCCGGAGCCATCCTTTTCGGTGTGGCCAACGCCTTCGTGCCCGTAGCAATGGCCGTTTTTTTCACGGACCTGTCCCGAGTGGCCTGGGGCGCGGTGGTCCCGGCCGTAGTCCTCATCGCCGTCAGCTCCGCCTTCCTGGGGCTATTCATCGCGGTTTCGGTCAGCGAAGTCTTCGAGGCCCAGACCTTCTCCAACTTCTTTCGCTTCCCCATGATCTTTTTGTGCGGGTTATTCTTTCCCATTGAGCAGCTACCGGCATTGCTGCGCCCTTTGTCTTATGCGCTGCCCTTGACCTATGGTGCGGACATCCTGCACCGAGGCTTCGGAGGGGTCAGCCTGATGCCGGTGGCCATGGATTTCGGAATGCTGCTTTTTTTCTGCGCAACTCTCTTCCTGATCAGTTTGCGCAACATCAAGCGGCGTTGGATTGTCTGACCGGACCGTCAGCGACAAATATCTGATGCGGCCAGCCGCCGCGAGTAAGCTTTGCACTATCGATCTGTTGGTTCAGGATAGCCGCGGGGGGAGACCTCAAAGTTGCCAAGAATTGTCGTGCTCCCGTTGTATCGATAGCTCATATTTTTCACCACAGCCAAGGCCCTTCCAAACGTCCTGCTTTGCATATAAAATAAGGCGAAAAACAACTGCTGCAGCTTTCTCTTGAGCTGGTACGTCCAGATGAAGCCTCCAGGAGCGCATCGTGATGAGTGGTAACAAGAGCAGAACGCCAAAGGTTCATACGCCGACCGAAGCTATTCTCGAGAGCATCTCGGACGGGGTTTTCACGGTGGACCTGGAATGGCGCGTCACGTCGTTCAACCGGGCCGCCGAGGAGATCACGGGCGTGTCACGCAAGGAGGCGATTGGCCGCCGCTGCTCCGAAGTGTTTCGCTCCAGCATGTGCGGGGCCGCTTGCGCGCTTCAGCAAACCTTGAAAACAGGCGAACCCATCATCGGCAAATCCGGGTATATCGTCAACGCGGATGGTGACCGCATTCCTATCAGTGTTTCCACTGCCGTTCTCCGCGCCGCCGATGGCCGCGTTATCGGCGGCGCGGAGACCTTCCGTGACCTTTCCGAGCTCGAGGAGCTGCGCCATGAACTCGGGGAGAAATTCCGGGTCGGCGATCTGACCAGCCGAAGCCCCCTGATGCAGCGCGTGTTTGAGGTTCTTCCCGCCATTGCCACCAGCCCCAGCACGGTGTTGATTCTCGGAGAAACCGGGACTGGCAAGGAGTTGATGGCGCGTACCATCCATGCCCTCAGCCCTCGTAACCGGAAGCCGTTTGTCGCGATCAACTGCGGTGCTTTGCCCGATACGCTTTTGGAGTCGGAACTGTTCGGCTATAAGGCCGGGGCGTTCACCGGCGCGAACAAGGACAAACCCGGCCGTTTTGCGTTGGCCAGAGGAGGAACCCTCTTCCTTGATGAAATCGGCGAGGTAAGCCCCGCCCTCCAGGTCAGGTTGCTCCGCGTGCTGCAGGAACGAACATACGAGCCTCTGGGAGGACTCCGTTCCGAGAGCGCTGATGTTCGGATCGTCGTAGCGACCAACAAAGACCTGGCCAGGCAGGTACGCGATGGGCTTTTCCGGGAAGACCTCTATTACCGGGTGAACGTGGTACGTATCGAACTGCCTCCGCTGCGCCGACGAAAAGAGGACATCCCCCTGATCGTGAACCAGTTCGTCACCCGGTTCAACCGGTTGCAGCAAAAATCCGTGCAGGGGATCACTGCGGAAGCCTTATCCTTGCTCATGGCCCACGATTGGCCGGGCAACATCCGCGAATTGGAAAATGTTGTCGAGCGAGCCTTCATTCTCTGCAGCGACGGGGATATAGGCATCACACACCTGCCCGGGGAGTTGACAGCCCATGGGGTGGCAGCAAACTCGGATACCGATATACGGTCCCTCCACGATATTCTCGACGCCCAAGCCATCCGCTCCGCACTCGAACGTAACGCTTTCAATCGGCTGGCTGCGGCGCGAGAGCTTGGCATCCACAAGACCACGCTTTTCCGCAGGATGAAAAAACTAGGCATTTCTCTTCCCGAACAGGACGGCCGCGCCAGCCGCAAGAAACTACAGTAGCACTTCCGCACCCATTGCGCACCCCTTAGAGTAGCACAATCGCTACCTCCAAACCTTTCCACTTTACTTCCAATCTCGACATATCTCCTGCGCTACCAATCACTTATGAGTTATTGTGATCATTGGTTGATGTTTGGCACTGCGCTTGCAACATAAATCAGTGTGAACGATGACCAGTGTCCCGTGCGGTTAATCGCGCCATATAATTCTGAGTCATTTTGGCTGCTGTCAAGGCGTGCCGATGCAGGCCTAGCCAGCGTTAAGCCAAAGAGGCACAACGCAGACAGCGGGCAAAAGGGCCAGAATTAACGGATGGGACTAGCCGCACGGGACACTAGTATTCAAGGACTCGAACGATGAAGATAGCATTTGCACACTGGGACAATCGCATCGCGCCGGTTTTTGACACCGTTCGGCTGATTCACGTCGTCGATGTCGAGTCTGGGCAGATTGTCAGCGAGGCGCAGGAAGCGCTGTCGGAAGACCTGCCTGTTCGGAAGATACTTCGACTCGTGGAGATGGGTATTGGCACCCTGGTGTGCGGTGCGATTTCCAGGCCGATATACGGGCTGGTCGTCGCTAACGGGATCCAGGTGGTCCCGTTCGTGGCCGGAGATCTTAACAAGGTCATTCAGGCCTGGCTCAGTGGCAACTTGGAGGACAACATCTTTGCCATGCCGGGTTACTGCGGGCGGAGAGGTCGGCGATTCAGGGGGATGCATGAAGAGTCTCAGGAGGAAAACGTCGTCCGCAATGCGGGCAGAAAGAGCCACACGAACGCGGCGTACCTTGCGTCAAGCGCAAATGCCCGAAGTGTGGAACCGTTATGGCAAGGCAATAACGTACAATCCTTAAGAAAGGAGGAGACGACCATGCCAAGAGGAGATGGAACAGGACCCAGAGGAATGGGGCCAAGCGGTGGCAAGGGACAAGGTCAAGGGGGCCAAAACCCCGGCCGCATGGGCGGCCCGCTGGCGGCTGGCCCCATCGGCTACTGCGTTTGTCCGCAATGCGGGCAGAAGGAGCCACACGAACGCGGTGTACCTTGCGTCAAGCGCAAATGCCCGAAGTGTGTAACCGTTATGGCAAGGCAATAACCAACAATCCTTACGAAAG
>JAUWLU010000379.1 GCA_030613545.1 Desulfuromonadales bacterium | reverse complement strand
AGATCCTTGATCGCGGCCCGGGCCACGATCATGTCCCGCAGGGTGTCGTTGATGGCCAGCAGTTCGACGATAGCACTGCGGCCGCGGTAGCCGATGCCGTTGCATTCCGGGCAGCCGACGCCACGATAGAAGGTCGTGTCGGCTGCCCGTTCGGGATCGATACCCGAGGCCGCCAGGGTTTCGGCGTCGTACCGCACCGGCTCCTTGCACAGCGGACAGATGTTGCGCAGCAGCCGCTGAGCCGCCACGCAGTTCAGGCAGGAGACGAAATTGTGCGGATCGATGCCCATGTGCAGAAAGCGCCCCAGAACGTCGAAGACATTGTTGGCATGCACGGTGGTAAAGACCAGGTGGCCGGTCAGGGCCGATTGGATGGCGACTTGGGCCGTCTCCGGGTCGCGAATCTCGCCGACCATGATCTTGTCCGGGGCGTGGCGCAAAATGGAGCGCAGGCCGCGGGCGAAGGTCAGCCCTTTTTTATCGTTGACCGGAATCTGCACCACCCCGGCGACCCGGTATTCCACCGGGTCTTCGATGGTGATGATCTTCTCCTGGGCGCTGTCGATCTCCGACAGGGCGGCATAGAGGGTGGTGGTCTTGCCGCTGCCCGTCGGGCCGGTGACCAGGATCATGCCGTAGGGCTCGCGGATCGCCCGTCGCAGGCGTTGCAGATCGTGGCCGTCGATGCCCAGGGACTCGAGGCTCAGGCGGTCCGTTCCGCTGGTGATGGCCTGCTTGTCGAGGATGCGGATGACCGCATCCTCGCCGTAGATGCTCGGCATGATCGAAACCCGGAAATCGATAGTCTTGCTGCCGCAGCGGACCTTGAAGCGGCCGTCCTGGGGGATGCGCCGTTCGGCGATGTCCAGTTCGCTCATGACCTTGATGCGCGAGATGATCTGGCTCTGAAACTGGCTGTCGAGGGTTTCCGTCGCCTGGTACAGCACGCCGTCCACCCGGTATTTGATGATCACCCCGTCCTGGCTCGATTCGATGTGGATGTCGCTCGCCCGCCGGTTGAGGCCGTCGAGCAGGGTCGAATCGACCAGCCGGATGATCGGACTGGTATCGTCGCCGAGCTTGTCCAGGGCGAGGATCTCTTCGCCCTGTTCCGTCTCCTTCACCAGCTGCAGCTTGAAATCCTCGGAAATCTCCCGCAGCACCCGTTTGCTGCCCTCGCCGCCTTCCAGCAGCAGTTTCAGCTGGGATTGGGCCGCGACCGCCAAGCTCAGCGGCACGCCGAGCAGCAGTTCCAGCCGGTCCAGCTCGGTCACGGCGGTCGGGTCGCCGACGGCGATGTGCAGGCCCTTTTCGTCGCGGCGCAGCGGCAGAAAATCGAAGCGCGCCGGCAGCGCCGGGGGGAGCTCGGCCAGCAGCTCCGGGTCGGGGACGAAGCCCTCCAGATCGACATGGTCGAGATGGAACTGCCGCGCCAGGGCCTTGGCCAGATCCCGGTCGGAAAAGCAGCCGGCCGCAAGCCCCGC
>JAUWLU010000231.1 GCA_030613545.1 Desulfuromonadales bacterium | reverse complement strand
ACGAGGGACCGGTCGGCATGATGCAGTGCATCCGCCAGAAGTGGCCCGACATCCGGGCATACCGATGGCCGTGCAATTGCTTGGCATCGGCAAAGCTGCGCTCAATCGTTTCCTTGCGACGTGCATAGAGTCGGCGACCCTTAGAGGTGGCCTATCCATTGACTCCCTCTTATTCATTTAACCACCACGATTTCCACCTCACCTTCCCGGCGAACAACGGTGATGCCCACGTCCAGGGCATATCGCTTGAACGAGAGATCGACGCTTGCCCTGCCCAGTTGCAGGTTCCTTATGTGCATTTCGTCGATGGCATCGGGCAGCACAGGGTAGCGGAAGCAGAGCTGTTTTTTTTCCGCGTTGAGCGAAAGTCCGAGGCAGGCCTGGAGCAGCAGGAAGACGGAGCCGGCCGCCCATGACTGGGGT
Source organism: Desulfuromonadales bacterium (assembly GCA_030613545.1). Lineage (GTDB taxonomy): Bacteria > Desulfobacterota > Desulfuromonadia > Desulfuromonadales > Syntrophotaleaceae > Syntrophotalea_A. The sequence continues at coordinate 3,116 of JAUWLU010000231.1, read as the reverse complement.
GCACAGGCGAGAGGATAGACGATTGGTCCCGAACGCTGGCGCCTGGAGAAGCCACAGAAGAGTTCGGGCAGGCGGTTCAGGTCCATCTGCTGGGCGGTGGCGAAAAGGCCATCGAGCACCCTCATGGCGTCCGCCGTGTAACCATAACGCGCCAGGCCCTGGGCAATAAGGGCGTTGTCGTGGGGCCATATCGAGCCGTTGTGGTAGGACATGGGGTTGTATCGGGCTTCGCCGGCGGCGACGGTGCGTATGCCCCAGCCGCTGAAAAATTTGTCCGACAGAAGGGTTTTTGCGACACGCGCTGCATGATCCTCTCTTGTGATGCCGGAAAAGAGGGTGTGGCCGGCGTTGGATCCGAGCACCCGGCAGGGACGGTTATTCCCATCGAGTGCCAGGGCATAGCTGGAGATCTTTTCGCACCAGAAGGCGCGGTGGAAACGATCTTTCAGGGCCTCGGCCTGAGCCCTAAGCTCTCCGGCGAGTTCGACCTCTCCCATGAGGTCGGCGAGGCGCGCGGCACGAAGCCTGGCGTCGTAGACATAGCCCTGTACCTCGCAGAGGGCTACGGGGCCTTCGGCCAGGGACCCGTCGGCGTGGAAGACCGAGTCCCAGGAGTCCTTCCATCCCTGGGCGACGAGCCCCTTGGAGGAATGCCGAACGTATTCCACGAACCCGTCTCCGTCCTCGTCACCGTAAATGTCGATCCATTCCAGGGCCTTGCGGATGTTGGGCCATATCGACCGGATCATCTCTAAATCCCCCGTGCGCTCAAAATAGGCTCCGGCAAGAACGACGAAAAGGGGGGTGGCATCGACGCTTCCGTAGTAGCGGCCGAAGGGGACCTCGCCCAGGGCGGCCATCTCTCCCTTGCGGGTCTCGTGGATAATTTTCCCCGGCTCGGCATCCTGTTCGGGGTTCAGTTCCGTGGACTGGGTTGCGGCAAGATAGGTCAGAACGCCCTTGGCGATATCGGGACTGACCCAGAGCATCTCCAGGGCGGTGATGATTCCGTCGCGGCCGAAGGCGGTGCTGAACCAGGGGACCCCGGCGTAGGGGTAGGGGCCGTGCTGCGTCTCGGTCGTCATCATGCGCAGATCGGCGAAGGAGCGGGCCAGCCAAAGGTTGAACTGTTCGTTGGAGGTCTCGATTTCGCAGCTTCTTTCCTTGGTCTGCTGCAGCGCACTGACGGCTTCAACGAAATCGGTCTGGTAGGAGCAGAGGCGTGGCTCGCATCCGCTGCTGTCGCAGGAAACGGTGATGAAAAACATGGCCTCCTGCTGGGGGTCGAGATGCACCTTGAAGCGCACCTCCGACGCGGTGAGTTCTTCGGGCGGCGGTGAAAAGGTCAGCCTCGTCCGCCTGACCTTTCCGTCCAGGCCCTCGTAGGGGAGGACGATGCAGCACGCGTCGATTTCCGCTTCGAGGTTTCGCCCCCTCTTTTCCCTGTGCATTCCGCGGACCTCGAAAATGTCTCTGAAGTCGGTGTCGAATGCGAGGGAAAAGGAGGCCGTCGCCGGGGTAAGGCTGAAATTTGCGACCCGGAGACGCTCGAAACAGGTCTCCCGCCAGAGGAATTTGGAGCGGAATATGTGCAGAGAACCTCTGGGGATCCGAACCTCCCCGTCGATGATGACGTCGGGATTCATCAGGTCTACAGTGAGGAGTTCATTGTTTTCGTTGACCGTCGAACTGAGGAGCAGGGGACGCTTGTCGCCGAAGAGCAGTTCCAGGTGGGAAAGAAATCTTGTCCCCTCATGAAAAACCCCTTGTTCACCCAACCCGACGGGGTGAATGTCGCCGCGACAGTCGAAGATGGCAAAGGTTTCGCCCTGCTTGAGTACCCGCGTGCGGTCGTCGGCCAGGGAGGAGGTGGCGAGGATGTAATATTGATCCTTGACGCGGATGATTTCTTCCAAAGCGGCCTCCTTGCTCATCGCCGAAGATCCCGACGGGCCCCCTGCCTCCGGATCGTCAAGCCAGCAGCATCCTCGAACCCTTAGCCACCAATTTCGGCATCGATGGATGGAGCAGTTTGTACTCCCTGCCACACAGGCTGCGATAGATGTTCAGGTAGCCCGACGCCATTCTGCTTGAGGAGTAGCGTTTTTCAAAGACCTCCCGGCAGAGCCCCCTGCTCAGCTCCGAAACCTTTTCCACCGCCTGGAGCGCCTCCTCCTGGTTTTCGACGATGAAGCCTGTAACCCCGTCCACCATGACTTCGAGGACCGAGCCGTTGCGGTAGGCTATCACCGGGGTGCCGCAGGCCATTGCCTCGATCATCACCATGCCGAAGGGTTCGGGCCAGTCGATGGGGAAGAGCAGGGCGTAGGCATTGCCGAGGAATTCGTTTTTTTCGTCTTCGCCGATTTCCCCGATGAACTCGACCAGCGGATCGTTTAGTAGCGGTTTTATCTCGCGCTCGAAGTATTCCCGGTCGGCCCTGTCCACCTTGGCGGCGATCTTGAGCTTCATGCCTGATCGCCTGGCGATGTCGATGGCGCGGTCGACCCGCTTCTCCGGCGAGATGCGTCCGAGAAAGCCAAGATACTCCCCGGGCTTTTCGTGAAAGCTGTAGAGGTTCTCCGGCAGTCCGTGATAGACCGTTCCCGACCAGTTGGCCCAGGGGATCGGCCCTCTCTGGGACTCCGAGATGGAGACGACCGGCATCTCGCAGAAATCACGGTAGAGGGGGCCGAGTTCAGGGAGGTCGAGCCTGCCGTGCAAGGTGGTGACATTGGGGGTCGGGCTCAGTCGGGAGAGGGGAAAATGGAGATAGTCGATGTGATAATGGATGATGTCGAATTCGGCCGCGGCCTTGTGAACTTTCCCCATCATCGTGACATGATGGGCCAGCGGATCCTGGCAGGCGGGTGAGAGCCTCAGGGCGGTTTCGGAGCAGGGGACGAGATGTGCGCTGGTGATTGAGTCTGCGCTGGCGAAAAGGGTCACATCGTGTCCCTGCCTGACCAGTTCCTCTGTCAGGTAGGAGACGATGCGTTCCGTACCGCCGTAACATTTGGGCGGAACGCTCTCATAGAGGGGGGCGACTTGGGCGATTTTCATGATTCAGACTGGCTCCTGGGTATGAAGATGTTTGATGGACTCGCAAAAAGTCA
>JAUWLU010000235.1 GCA_030613545.1 Desulfuromonadales bacterium | reverse complement strand
TATCGAAGGCCCGGCCGCAGGAGGGGCAGATCAAACCGATGCGATGCTGCTCTCCGTCCGGCTTGAAGTAGACGTGGAAACCCCGCGTATAGCCGCATTCGCGACAGGTACGAAACTCTTCCATGACGTGCCTCCTTGGTCTGCGATCGCCGACAGGCCTTACGCCCCTTATCAAGCAGCCTGGTCATTTAAATCAGGTTCCCAGCAAAGCATCCTCAAGCTACAGCGCTACGAAATCAAAATCTTACCGGCAATGGTCATTCCCCGATTAAAGCTTGCAAGGTTGTTCCTGTTAACGGCTTGATTTTACGTGGCGTTCGTTGCGTCGTGGCGTGAGGCTGATGGCGTCGCAAAAAGTCCGCCCTACTGCGTTGCAGCGCTTTTTCAGGACTTCGACATACCATATGTATGCCTTCACCCCTGAAAAACCACGACGCCTTGTGGGTCGAAATTTTTGCTTAGCCATCTCATGCCTTTTTGCGAGTCCATCAAGGATGGCCCTTGTTTGACCAATGGGCGTGCCGATATTCTCATCGTCCCGCCCTCCCCCTTGTCCGACCTCAGACCGATTAATCCAGCGGCAGTTTCTCAAAGGCGCTCACCGCCTGGCGGAAAACGTCAGGCAAGCGCCGGGCCTTGCGCTGCTGGTAGTCGAAGGCGACCAGGGCGGTGGTGCCTTCGGCTGTGACCTCGCCCTGCCGTTCGATGCGGTAACTCATGATAAAGGATGAGCGACGCAACTCCTCGACGCGCACCCCGATCTGCAGCTCGTCGCCGAGAAACATCTCGGCTTTGTACTGGACATGGGCCTCGGGCAGAATGATGCCGCAACCGCCGATATCCTGTTCACTGAAGGAACCGACCTGCTGCAGATAACCGATGCGGCCGTCCTGAAAGAAGCTCAGCACCGCGGCATTGGAGACATGGCCGCCGTAGTTGATGTCGCTGATACGCACCCGATAGGGCATGACGAAACGAAAACCTTCCACAAAACACTCCTTATTATGAGATGAAGCCGGCTGGCGGCTGGCGGCTTTTAAGTAATCGACGCATACCCGCCTTCACCGCTGGCACTGCCGGCAAAAATAGGTCGAACGCTGGCCGAGCTGAATCTTGACAATGGCCTGGCCACAGCCGGAACAGGGCTCGCCAGCCCGGCCGTAGACCTGCAGCTGCTGAGCAAAGTAACCGGGGCGGCCGTGCTGATCGCTGAAATCCCGCAGGGTGGTGCCACCGGCGGCGATGGCCTCCTGCAACACCTGGCGGATGGCTGTGGCCAGGCAACCGTAGCGGGCCAAAGAGATGCGGCCGGCGGCGCGAGCCGGATCGATGCCAGCACGAAACAGCGACTCGCTGGCGTAGATGTTGCCGACCCCCACCACCACCCGGGAATCCATGATGAAGGGCTTGACCGCCAGGCGTCGTCCCTTGCTCCGCTGATACAGGTAGTCTCCGCTCAGCTCCGCCGACAGAGGCTCGGGACCGAGGTCGGCCAGCAACGAATGGTGCCGCGGGTCGCCATCGAGCCACAGCAGGGCACCGAAGCGGCGAACATCGTTGAGCCGCAAACAGATGCCGCCGGCGAATTCGATATCGGCATGGTCGTGTTTGCCGGGAGGCTGGGGCTGCTGCAGGATCCGCAGAAAGCCGCTCATACCCAGGTGGATCAGCAGGGTACCGACTTCGGTGCGCAACAGCAGGTATTTGGCCCGCCGTTCAACCCCTTGCACCGTCTGACCACAAAGCCGGCTGGCCAGATCGGCAGGCACCGGCCAGCGCAACCGCGGCGTGCGTACTGACACCTGAATGACTCGGCGCCCCTTGATAAAGGGCTCGATGCCACAACGAATGGTTTCGACTTCCGGCAACTCGGGCATCAGTGAAAGACTCCCGCCTGGTTGAGCAGCACGACGATTACCGCCGCCGGAGCCACAAAGCGCAGCAGCAGCTGCCAGCCACGAACCACAAGCTGCTGCCGGCGACCGACACCTAGCTCGGCCAGCGGATGGCGTCGCGGCCAGATCCAGCCGACATAAACAGCCACCAGCAGACCGCCAAGGGGCAACAGATAGGAGGAGACCAGCAGATCGCAGGCTTCGAAAAAGGTACGGCCGAAAAAGGGCCTGTAGTCCCGCCACAGATTGAAGGACAGGGCGCTGGGCAGACCGAACAGAAAGGCAGCAACGCCGACCAGCCCGGTAGCACGCCAGCGGGGCCAGTCCTTTTCGTCGACCAGGTAGGCGACCGTTACTTCCAGCATAGAGATGGAGGACGACAGGGCGGCAAAGGCCAGCAGCAAAAAGAACAGCAGGGCCAGCACGGAGCCGAAGGGCAGTTCGAGAAGCAGAATCGGCAGGGTCTGAAAAACCAGCCCCGGACCGGAACCCGGCTCAATACCGGCAGCAAAGGCCACGGAAAAGATGGTCAGGGCGGCGAGCAGGGCCATCAGGGTGTCAAGCAGGGCGATGCGCAAAGCCAGGCCGCCGAGGTCCGCCTCAGGGTCGAGATAAGAGGCATAGGTGATCATGGTGCCGGCACCGAGGGACAGGGTGAAGAAAGCGTGGCCCAGAGCATCGAGAAGGGCCTGGGGGGTTAAGGCGGAAAAATCGGCCTGAAACATGAAGCGTAGCGCCGGCGGCCCGCCGGCCGACAGCAGACCACGGCCGAACAACACCACCAGCAGAACAAAGAGGGCCGGCATCAGGATGCGGCTGCAGCGTTCGATGCCTCCCCGCACCCCACCGAGAACGATGGCTACCGTAGCGCCGACAAACAACCCCTGCCAGAAGATCACCCGATCCGGCGAGGAAACCAGGGCGCCGAACAGCCCTTCGATCTCAACCGGGCTGCGGCCGTGCAAAGCGCCGCTGGCGGCCATGACCACATAATCGAAACTCCAGCCAGCCACCACCGCATAGAAGGACAACAGGATAAAGGAGGCAGCCACTCCACCCCACCCCACCAGCATCCAGGGGCTGCTAGGACTTTCGAGGGCAGCGAAGGAACCGACCGCGTCGCGCCTCCCCTGGCGGCCGATAAGAAGCTCGGCCATCAGGATCGGTACCCCGACCAAGGCGATACAGGCCAGATAAACCAGCACAAAAGCGCCGCCGCCGTGCTGGCCGGTGATATAGGGGAATTTCCAGATGTTGCCCAGGCCGATGGCGCTGCCGGCAGCAGCAAGCACGAAGCCGAAGCGGCTCGCCCACAGGACGCGAGGCCGGTTACTGTCGTTCATGAACCAAATCCTTGCACTGCTGAGGTCATTGCACCCTCCCCCTTGCCCATCGGCAGTGCCGCGACTAGAAACAGATGCCCTCGGCACGCTCTTCGACCTCGGCCATGGTGATCTCCTCCAGCGGGCCGCTCAACTGCTCGCAGTTTACCTTATGACCGGAATGATAGCGCCAACCACCGGCGGTCTGCAAAAATCGCGACAGC
>JAUWLU010000086.1 GCA_030613545.1 Desulfuromonadales bacterium | reverse complement strand
TTATCGGTACCGAGATCGCGAACCTCGCTACCCCGCGCAGACAGATAGGCTAGTATCTGCTCTTTCATCGGCAGGCCGCCGTGATCGCTGGCAATAATGAACATCATGAAATCCTTATACCTTGCGGAACAGTAGGCTGGCGTTGGTGCCACCGAAGCCGAAGGAATTGGACATGGCCACCTTGACCTCGGCCTGACGGGCTTCATTGGGCACGTAGTCGAGATCACACTCGGGATCGGGTTCCTGATAATTGATCGTCGGTGGTACAGTGCCGCGATCCATGGCCAGCAGGGCAAAGGCCGCCTCCATGCCGCCGGCAGCGCCGAGGGCATGACCGGTCATACCCTTGGTCGAGCTGACCATGGTCTTGTAAGCATGATCCCCGAGTACGGTCTTGATGGCCATGGTTTCATAAAGGTCGTTGAAGTGGGTAGAAGTGCCGTGGGCATTGATGTAATCGACTTCTTCCGCTGCAACGCCGGCATTATTGATGGCCATCTTCATGCAGCGAGCGGCCCCTTCCCCGCCCGGAGCGGGTGCGGTGAGATGGTGAGCATCGGCAGTCAGGCCGTAGCCGCAGAGTTCACCGTAGATCTTGGCGCCGCGAGCTTTGGCTGCTTCATATTCTTCGAGCACCAGGATCCCGGCCCCTTCAGCCATGACAAAGCCATCCCGATTCTTTTCAAAGGGCCGACTAGCGGTCTGGGGATCGTCGTTGCGGGTCGACAGGGCACGCATCACATTGAAGCCGCCAATAGCAAGGGGGGTAATGGTCGATTCGGCCCCCCCTGCGATCATGGCATCGGCATCGCCACGAGCAATAATATGATAGGCATCACCGATGGAATGGGTGCCGGTTGCGCAGGCCGAAACGGAAGAGACGTTGGGACCTTTGGCGCCGTATTTCATGGAAATTTGACCGGGCGCGAGATTGGTGATGAGCATCGGGATAAAGAAGGGCGAGATCTTTTTATAGCCCCCCTCAAGCATCGCGGAGTGGTATTTCTCGATGGCCGGCAGACCACCGAGACCGGCCCCCACCAGAACACCGACCCGCTCAGCATTGTCCTCGGTCACCTGCAGACCAGAGTCCTGCATGGCTTCTTCAGCCGCCGCTAGGGCGTACTGGATAAAGAGATCCATCTTCTTGATCTCTTTCTTAGGCATATAGTCTTGGGCGTTAAAATCCTTGACTTCGCCGGCAATCTGAGTCGGGATCTCAGAGGCATCAAACCTGGTGATGAGATCGATACCGGAGCGACCGGCCATCAGCGCATCCCAGTTCTTTTCCACCCCCGTGCCCAAAGCGGAAATCACCCCGAGCCCGGTTACAACGACTCTTCGCATACTAAAAGGCCTCCTTTGCACCAACCCCTTTGCGGGCAAGTGCCATTGCCGGCTTTACTTTAATAGCCGACAACGCGCAGTTACGCGGTGCTGGCTCAATCTTGCCAGTTAAAAAAGGAGGAAACAGGTGTTTCCTCCTTTTTTCCAACAGTGTAGATCAGATCAGGTGTTATCTGCAATATAGCTGATTGCATCCTGAACGGTAGCGATCTTCTCGGCATCCTCGTCGGAAATCTCGACATCGAATTCCTCTTCCAGAGCCATAACCAGCTCGACGGTGTCGAGGGAGTCGGCGCCGAGGTCGTCCATGAAGGCTGCGTTCCCGGTTACCTGATCGTCTTCAACTCCAAGCTGCTCTGCTACAATCTGCTTGACCTTTTCCTCAATAGAAGCCATTTGCTTCACCTCCTTGTTGTTGTACGGACCATCCATTAGCGAATGGACTAGCTAGCTACATATACATGCCGCCATTGACGCCGAGCACCTGACCGGTGATATATCCGGCCTGCTCGGAAGCCAGGAAAGCAACGGCATGGGCGATATCTTGCGCTTCTCCAAGACGAGCCAGAGGGATCTGGCCCTGCAGACCCTCCTTGACCTGATCCGACAGGGCGTCGGTCATGTCGGTAATGATAAAACCAGGAGCGATGGCATTGACCGTCACGTTGCGACGGGCCAGCTCCCGAGCGATGGATTTGGTCAGCCCGATAAGGCCGGCCTTGCTGGCACAGTAGTTGGCCTGACCGGCGTTGCCCATCTCGCCCACCACCGAGGAGATGTTGACGATACGACCGCTGCGCTGCTTGCTCATGATTTTGGCCGCGGAACGACAGCAGTAGAACGCCCCTTTGAGGTTGGTGTCCAGCACCGCGTCCCAGTCTTCATCCTTCATCCGCATCAGTAGACCGTCGCGGGTGATGCCGGCGTTGTTGATCAGGATATCGACCCGGCCAAAGGCTTCCATAGCGGCAGCGAAGAGCGCATGGACGTCTTTGCTGAGGCCAACGTCGCCCGGCACCGCAAGGGCCTTACCACCCTGCCCCTCGATGTCATCAACAAGAGACTCAAGAGCGGCAACGTTTCGCGCCGATGCCACGATAATAGCGCCTTGGGAGGCCAGATGCAAAGCAATGGCACGACCAATGCCTCGCGATGACCCAGTAATGATAGCTACCTTATCTTGAAACATGCGCTTCTCCCCCATTAAAGTTACAGGCCCTTGAGGCCTGCTGCATCTTGCACATTATGCAAAGCAAGGCCCCGGGCGATGCGCTTAACCAGACCGCTCAGCACCTTGCCGGGTCCGATTTCAACAAATTGTTCGACCCCGAGAGCAGTCATATTCTGCACAGACTCTTCCCAGCGCACGGGAGCTGACACCTGCGCCACCAGAAGCTCCTTAACACGCTGAGAATCGCTATAGGCCTGGGCTTCGACATTACTTACCACCGGGATCGTAAGGGCACCTATCTTCACGGTGTCGAGCACCTTGGCCAAACGCTCGGCAGCGGGCAGCATCAGACTACAATGAAAAGGTGCGCTGACCGGCAGGGCCAGGGCCCGCTTAGCGCCTCGCTCTTTAGCCAGGCTCATGGCGCGCTCGACAGCGGCCACATGACCGGCGATCACCACCTGGCCGGGGCTGTTGAAATTGGCCGGCGCTACCACCTCGCCTGCGGCGGCCTGCTGGCAGACCTCTTCCAGGTCGGGGCGATCAAGACCGATGATCGCAGCCATGGTGCCGACACCAACGGGCACGGCCTCCTGCATAAACAGTCCCCGCTGACGAACCGTTGCCACCGCATCGGCAAAGGGCAAAGCCCCGGCGCAGACCAGAGCTGAATATTCGCCGAGGGAATGACCGGCGGCATAGGCCGCGGTCAAGCCGCTCTCGGCAGCAACTACCCGCTGGGCAGCGATGCTGACGGTGAGTATAGCCGGTTGGGTATTGGCAGTAAGCTGCAGATCCGACTCGGATCCGTCAAAACACAGCTTGGCCACATCGAATCCGAGGCTGTCGTTAGCTTCTTCAAAAACCTCTCGGGCTGCGGCAAAGTTATCAGCAAGATCCTTCCCCATGCCTGGGTATTGGGAACCCTGCCCGGGAAAAATGAAAGCCACCTTAGACATTTAATACTCCTTGACCGATCAAAAAGTCCAGTCGCTACCAGCGCAGCAGCGCCGAGCCCCAGGCAAAACCACCGCCGAAGGCATCCAGTAACAACAGATCCCCTTCCTTGAGGTGGCCTTGCCGGTTCAGTTCGTCGAGGGCCAGGGGAATCGATGCGCCGGAGGTATTACCGACTCGATCGACATTCATTACCAGTTTATCCAGGGGCAGCCCCAGCCGCTTGGCCGTTGCCTCAAGGATACGACGATTGGCCTGATGGGGGACAAAATAGGCCAGCTGGTCGACACTGATATTGTTGGCGGACAGAGCCTCTTCGGCCGCATCGCATAAGGCCCGCACAGCAACCTTAAAAACCTCGTTGCCCTGCATCTGAATATAGGGAAGCTTCTTCTTGCCGTCCTGTCCGCAAGCCGGGTTGCGCGAACCGAAACCGAGCTGATAGAGAAGACCCCACTGGGACCCATCGGTATGCAGATGGGTGGAGAGGATCCCCCGCTCACCCTCCTGCCCCTCCAGCACGACGGCTCCGGCGCCATCGCCGAACAGGATACAGGTGGTGCGATCCTGCCAATCGACAATGCGGCTGAAAATCTCGGCTCCAATGACCAGAACTCGTCTGGCCTTGCCGGAGCGAATATAGCTGTCGGCGGTGGCCAGGCCATAGACAAAACCGCTGCAGGCCGCCGACAGGTCAAAGGCAAAGGCCTTGTCGGCGCCGAGCTGGCTCTGCACCAGACAGGCCGTAGCCGGCCAGCTGAAATCACCGGTAACGGTAGCCACCAGAATCAGATCGATATCCCTGGCGCTCAGGCCGGCCATGTCGAGGGCCTGCCGAGCCGCCTTGGTCGCCAGATCGGAGGTATATTCATTCTCCCCGGCGATATGGCGTTCGCGGATTCCGGTCCGGGTGACGATCCATTCGTCGCTGGTATCGAGCATCTGCTCCAGGTCACCATTGGTGAGAACCCGCTCGGGCAGATACGCTCCGGTACCAACTATACGACTATATAGCATTTAGAAGCTTCCCTCACCGAAAACCCACCAACGACAGCAGCAGCTAAATGGAACTCTAGGGCTTTTCGGCAGATGTCGCATTTTCGGCCCCAAGATGCAATTGCTCGATCAACCGATCGTTGACACGTTGCGCCACCGATTCACGGGCCATACCGATGGCATTCATGATCGCACGGGCATCGGATCCGCCATGGCAGATCATGCCCGTGCCCTGAATGCCAAGCAGGGGAGCACCGCCGTATTCGGCGTAGTCGATGCGCTTTTTGAAAGCGGCAAAGGCCGGCTTAGCCAGCAGGTAGCCGATCTTGGCCAGAAAGCGATTGCCGATTTCCCGCCGCAGCATGGAACTGATGGCTTCGGCCAGCCCTTCGGACACCTTGAGTACGATATTGCCGACGAAACCGTCGCAGACAACGACATCGACCTTCCCGTTGAAGAGGTCACGCCCCTCGATGAAGCCGAGATAGTTGAGCTCCGACCCCTTAAGCAACTGGTGGGCCTGGCGGGTCAGATCGTTGCCCTTGCTCTCTTCCTCTCCGTTGGAGAGGATACCGACGCGCGGCCGAGTCTTACCCAGCACCGACTTGGCGTATATCTCCCCCATCAGAGCGAATTGCTCCAGATGAGCCGGCTTGCAATCGACCGTACCGCCAACATCGAGAACCACCGTCTGATCCACCATGTTGGGCATGATGGTAGCGATGGCGGGCCGGTCGATACCGCGAATACGCTTGAGCCGAAACATGCCGACGGCCAGGGTAGCCCCGGAATTACCGGCGCTGACCACCGCATGGGCCTCCCCGCTGCGAACCAGATCGAAGGCCACCCGCACGGAAGAGTCCTTCTTCTTGCGAAGGGCGTCGGAAGCCGAATCGTGCATGCCGACCACCTCGCTGGCATGCTCGATGCGAATATCGAGACCGGAGGTCGCCTCCTGCGCCAGACAGTCCTCGACCCGCTCCCTATCCCCGACCAGGACGATGGACACTCCCCAACGCCGGGCAGCCGCGACAGCGCCCCGAACCTCTACGGCGGGCGCATTGTCTCCGCCCATGGCGTCAACGGCAACTACTATTTTTTCCTTCAAACGGCCGACCTCTTTATTATGCTTCAGTCTCGGTAACGTCTTTACCTTTGTAGGTACCACAGCTGCCACAAACCCGATGGGGCTGTTTGGGCTCTTTACACTGAGGGCAAATAGACATACCGGGAGCGGAAAGGCTATCGTGAGACCGACGCATGTCACGTTTGGATTTGGATGTTTTCTTCTTCGGTACAGCCATGTTAAACACTCCTTATGTATCGGCCGCAACTGCCGCCGACTGAATTCGTACGTTCGACCACCGCCCTTAGCGGCGTAATTATGTTTTTTTGACCTTAAAATCCTTCAAGGCAGCCATCTTCAGATTGACATCCTGGGGACAACAATCGCAGGAAGCCACGTTAAGATCCACCCCACACTGCGGGCAGAGCCCCTTGCACTTTTCGTCGCAAACCGGCCTGCGGGGCAAAGCCATAACCAGCTGCTCCTGAATGCCCTCCGACAGATCGATTTCCTGCCCATCGAAGAGGATCAAACCCATATCTTCAGCGCTGAGCTCAGCGCCTTCCTCATGGTCATCAACTTCTATTTGCGGCAATTCGCGACAGTACGTCAGGGCAAAGTCACTACTGACAGACAGTTCGAATTCCTTCAGACAGCGGCTGCAGGTAAATGTCGCGCGAGCAGTTGCCTGACCTTCGACCTCCACCATGTCGTGAACCAGAAAAACCTTGATCTGGACCGTTACCGGGCCGACAAATTGGCAGGAACCACTTTCTGCAATCTCGACCAACACAGGGAACGCCGTCAGCGGCTCTTCATACTCAAGGAGCAGTCCCGCCTCTTTTACCTCATCCACAGAAATAAGCACGCCCGACCTCCCCAGCCACCGCTGAATAAGCGGGTAGTATAAAGCTTGCCCCTATTTTGTCAAGGCAAAAACCATTCCCGGCCAAAGCCAGTAAAAGACGCCATTCCCTACCCCGTCGCCCCTATCATTGAAAGACAATATTTGCGAAAATGTTAGACGAATGGAGCCAAGCTTATGCCCTCTAACGGGCTGCAACGACCAATAAAATCACCAGGAGGAAATATGCAACATACCGAGGCCGCAAAAGCCCTGCAGCGCCTGCTCACCATAATGGCCAGACTTCGAGGGCCCGATGGCTGCCCCTGGGACGCCGAACAAACACCGGAGACACTCAAACCCTTTCTGCTGGAAGAATGTTACGAAACCCTCGAGGCCATCGACAGCGGTCAACCGGAAAAGGTCTGTGAAGAGCTCGGTGACCTGCTGCTGCAAATCGTCTTTCAGACACGCATTCACGAAGAGCGCTCTGATTTCAGCATGGTCGATGTGATCACCGGCATAGCCGATAAACTGGAACGTCGCCATCCACACGTTTTCGGCGACAGTGAATGCCATACACCGGCCGCGGTATCCGAACAATGGGAAGCGATTAAAAAACGGGAAAAGGGGTCGCAGCACAAGACCGAGACGGCCCTTGGCTCCATCCCTCCCGGCCTGCCCGCCCTGATGCATGCCAGAAAGCTGACCGAGCGAGCCAGCCGAGCCGGTTTCGACTGGCCAGAAGTCGAAGGCGCTCTGGCCAAAGTCAGGGAGGAAATGGCCGAACTTGAACAGGCCCTTAAAGGAGCCGATCAGCAAGCCATCGAAAACGAACTCGGCGATCTGCTATTTGCCTCCGCCAATCTCGGTCGCTATTTAAAGATCGATGCCGAGGAGGCATTGCGCAAAACCGTCGGTCGCTTCATCTTCCGTTTCAGCCATGTCGAAAGCTCTCTTGAGAAATGCGGGCGCTCCCTCCAGGAAGCTTCTCTGGCGGAGCTGGAAAATCTTTGGCAGGAAGCCAAGGCCCTAACCAAAAACTAAAAAAACCCTGTCCAATCGGTACCCTTGGTTACTTTTCAACAAAAACTGTGGAAGACCTGTGCATAAGACTGTACACAACCCTGAGACCACTGCTCTCTTCGGCACCCCCAACAACCTGCCTATTTTTTAGGCATAAGTTGTTTTGTATGAATTACAATTAGTTACACAAATGGGTGCTTGGCAACAAGTCATATACCCAAGCACATGACGGAAAAACGCTTTATAAACAGAATAACTAGTTGAAAAATCGACTAAAACCGTAGTTTAACCTTGATTTTACCGATTTATCACGACGGAATTCGCTAGCAAGATCACGCCAACGGCCAGCACCAGGACCGCAACCTTGCGCCGGCCAGAAGAGCCTAGAAGGAAGGTCAAGGGGAAGCATTGCCCCTTGTCCCATCCCCTTGGTTGATGGGTTCGCAAAAAGCCATGAGATGGCTAAGCAAAAATTTCGACCTACAAGGCGTAGTGCTTTTTCAGGGGTGAAGGCATACATATGGTATGTCGAAGTCCTGAAAAAGCACTGCAACACAGTAGGACGGACTTTTTGCGACGGCATCTTGGTTAATTGACCACATTGGCTGCCTCTCCGATCAAGAAGGCCTTTATGTTGGCAACCGCAATGTCCAGCAGACGACCGCGGGCCTCTTCGGTGGCCCATGCGATATGGGGAGTGACATGAACATTGGCTGCAGCCAGCAAAGGGTTGTCCACTGCGGGCGGCTCGCTGGACAGAACATCGATGCCGAGACCTGCCAACCGCCCACTGTTAAGGGCGCAGGCCACAGCCTGTTCGTCGAGCAAGGGGCCGCGAGCCGTGTTGATGAGCAACGCCCGCCGCTTCATCAGCTGAAGCAGAGAGGCATCGACCAGGCCGACAGTCTCTGCCGTCAAGGGACAATGCAGGCTCACCACATCGCTTTTGGCGAAGAGTTGTTCAAGGTCTAAGAACACAATGCCTTCTGTCTCTTGCCAGTGCCGGTACTTGTCCGGATGGGCGGTATGAACCTGTACCCGCATGCCAAAGGCTGCAGCCACTCGGGCCACCTGGCGACCGATCTGGCCAAAGCCCACCAGCCCCATACGCAGCCCGGCCAACTCCCGCAATGGCCGATCCCAGAAACAAAAATCGGGGCTGCCTGACCAGCGCCCCTCTTGCCGCACCAGACGGCTGTAATGGCCTACCTGTTGGGTCATCTCCAGCAGCAAAGCAAAGACCATCTGCACCACGGAGGGGGTACTGTAACCAGGCACATTGGTCACTGCGATATCACGGCGACGCGCCGCTGCGCCATCCACCATATCGTATCCCGTGGCCAGAACACCGATATAGCGCAGCTTCGGCAGCGATTCGATCAGAGAACTGTCGAGAGCCACCTTGTTGGTCAGCAGTATCTCGGCCCCTGCGGCACGTTCCAGCAGCGCCGCAGGCGCTGTGCGATCATAAACCTGCAGCTCGCCTAACGCGGCGAGATCTGACCAGTCAAGATCCCCGGGATTGAGCGTATGACCATCCAGCACCACAATTTTCATAGTATCCTCCAGCCATGAACGACCGACGGCCCTAACGGGATTCAGCAAGAACCCGGCCCGATATATTCAAATCGGGCGACAGCCCCGTTCTCCATCTCTACCGTTTCTACAAACATTTGCAGGGGCCTGACCCACAGCCCTCCCTCGCCGTAAAGGGGTCGGTAAACCACGAGCTCCTCTTCTGTCTCTGAATGCCGCGCCACGCCAAGAACCTGATATTCAAGCCCCTTGTAATGCCGATATCGGCCGCACTTAACCTCAATCGTAACCATATTAATTCCTTATCTAGTTTCTGTCCGGAGTTTCCGGATGAACACTATCTATAATAAAGCACCCCACCTCTGCAGAGAGGTCGTCCAGTTAAAGATGATGCTTTCGCAAAAAGCCATGAGATGGCTAAGCAAAAATTTCGAGCTACAAGGCGTAGTGGTTTTTCAGGGGTGAAGGCATACATATGGTATGTCGAAGTCCTGAAAAAGCGCTGCAACGCAGTAGGACGGACTTTTTGCGACGCCATCATAGTTGTGCAAGGGGAGCAAAAAGGACCGAAGCACGGAAAAAGACATTGAACAGGAGAGAAAAAAGGGGCAAGCAGGCGACAACAACGCGATTTCGGCCGGATTCCTTGGCCTGATAAAGGGCATCGTCCGCTTCCTTGAGGA
>JAUWLU010000076.1 GCA_030613545.1 Desulfuromonadales bacterium | reverse complement strand
CGCCAGAACAGCGTGACCGAAGAACTGTTCGATGTGATTGCCGGCTTTGAGGCCTTGGTCGAGGCACCGGAGGACAGCGAGTTGTGAACCTGGGCGGCTTATAAAAACGGCCCTATAACCCAAACAAAGGTTGATGCTTTCGCAAAAACTCATAAGATGGCTAAGCTGGAGCTTGGCCAACAAGACCGGCGGGTCGCGTCCCGCCAGGCGCCTTCCTTTTTGTCCGGGCGGCAACAAAAAGGAAGCAAAAAGTGCCTTTCCCCTGCGGGGGGCATTACTGGCGCAAAGGGGAAGAGAAGGCTAACGAACGCTGCATCGTTCCGCAGCGTCGGCGGTTTCTTTGCGCTCCTCCTCTTTCGTCAGTTGGTTGCTAAAACTATCGGTCCGCTTCTCTTCCCAACGGGGATCGAAGTTTCTGTTGGGTAAAATCATAAACAACGCGTATGCAATTTCGCTACGCTACCCTCGTCGTCCCCTGCAGTACTGATGAGGGCGGCGCAAGCCGTTCCAGCGTGAGTTCTTAACAAGCGAGGAGGAGCCATGCAATGTCCCCGTTGTCAAGCCACCGTTTCCGAACAGGCCAGATTTTGTGATCAGTGCGGGGTTCGGTTGATCAACGACGTCGAAGGGCTGCATGAAAAGGCTCTCGACCTCTATCACCGCGGCAAGATCGACGAGGCTCTCGCCTTGTGGACCGATGCCGTGGCCCAGCAGCCCGATTTCAGCCGCGGCCATTACCATCGTGGTATGGCCCTCTACGATCGCGGCGATCTCGGCGAGGCGGTGGCTGCCTTTCGTCAGGCTCTGCAGGACAGCAGCGAGCCCTTTCGCGTGCTGTTCAAGCTGGGCATGGCCCAGTACGGTCTCGGCGACCTGGCGGGCAGTATCACCAGCTACCAGCAGGCGCTGAAGCTCAATCCGGGCAGCGCCGAAACCCACTACCGCCTCGGCCTTGCCCATCTGCGTCGCTCTGATCTGCAGGGTGCCCGCCAGGCCCTCGGTGCGGCCATCGCCATCAATCCCAAGTACACTCGAGCCCTGTTCATCCTCGGCATGGTCTACTCCCAGCAGGGCGACAACAGCCAGGCCATCGAGCAGTTTC
Organism: Desulfuromonadales bacterium; assembly: GCA_030613545.1. Lineage (GTDB taxonomy): Bacteria > Desulfobacterota > Desulfuromonadia > Desulfuromonadales > Syntrophotaleaceae > Syntrophotalea_A. Next base: position 10,028 of record JAUWLU010000076.1, on the reverse strand, counting down.
GTCAGGTGGTCGCGGTCAGCCCCGCCTACACGGCGGCGACCTTCGAGCTCGGCATGGCCCTTCACCGGGAGCAGGATTTGCAGGAGGCGGCGGCGACCTTTGAACAGGCCGTCGACCACAGCCCGCGCTTTGCCCCGGCCCATTACATGCTTGGCGAAACCCGCAACCAACTGGGTAATCAGGCCGGCGCCGCGGCGGCCTATCGCCAGGCGCTGGAAATCAACCCCAAGGATTTCGCCTGCTGGCTGAAACTGGCCGAGTGCTGTTTGCATCTCGGATGCCTGGGGGAGACCCGCCAGGCTCTGGATGAGGCGTTGGCCCTGCAGCCCGATAATCGCGATGTGCTGGCGCTGGAGCGGCGCTTCAAGGAGCGCTGCGGGCGGGGGGAGTAGCTTCTATTTCAAAGGTTTTTGACGTGAATTTCCCCTGTGAGTGCCGCCGAACGCAGGGATTTTCATCCGGAACAGAAGGACGGATGTCTGAGCAAAGCGAGTTTTCGTCCTTCCCGGATTAAAATCTCTAAGAGAGGGAACCCGCCGGAGCCATAAGGGCGGAACCGGCCTGAGCTATTGACTCAACTTTGCCGGAAGACTGGTAAGAACTAGCTACACCGCGGGGTTGCGCCCCCGCGCGACGCCCTACTCTTTTGCTGCGCGGCAAAAGAGTAGGCAGAAAAGCGCGCCCCGGCTCCTTGCCCTTCGGGTTCCCTGCGCTCCGCAGACGTTTTGAGGACGGGCAAAAATTCGCTGACGCTCAAACATTTGCCCGCCTTTTTCTCAAAACGTCCACTCCGCTCCGGCTGCGTCACAGGGGATTAAGCGGCAGCAAGCTCACCTCTCTGCGGCACATGGCTTAATGCTGCCCCCATTTTATCTCTGTACGGTGAGTAACAGATGACCGACCCACAACCACCCTCCCGCCTGCTCGGTGTCGACACCGGCGGCACCTTCACCGACCTGGTGCTCCTCGACGGGTCAGCGGTGCGCACCTACAAGTTGCCGTCGACTCCCGACGATCCGTCGCGGGCGGTGCTGGAAGGGGTGCGCCATCTGCTGGGCGAGGATCAGGGTCTGGTCTTTCATGGCTCGACGGTGGCGACCAACGCCCTGCTTGAAGGCAAGGGGGCGAAGGTGACCCTGGTGACCACCGCCGGTTTTGGCGACCTGCTGCAGATCGGTCGTCAGAACCGAGCGCAGCTCTACGCCCTGCAGCCCGCCGGGCGGACGAGCCTTGTGCCGGCCGAGCGGGTGGTGGAGGTGCGGGAGCGGGTGCTGGCCGACGGAGCTGTAGAAGTGCCGCTGGGCGAGGCAGAGGTCGAACGGGTGGTCACTGCCGTCAAGGCGACGGGCTGCGAGTCGGTGGCTCTGTGCCTGCTGCACGCCTATGCCAATCCGAAGCACGAAGCGCAGCTGGCGCAGGCTCTGCTCGCCGCCGGTTGCCGGGTGTCCGCCTCTCACCGGGTGTTGCCCGAGTACCGCGAGTTCGAGCGGGCCTCGACCACTGCGGTGAACGCCGCCGTGTCGCCGGTTATGAGCCGTTATCTTGAGCGTTTACAGGTCGGGCTCGGTGAGCGGCCGCTGCGTATCATGCAGAGCAACGGCGGTGCCATCATGGCCGGTACCGCCGGCAGCGAGGCGGTGCGCACTATCCTTTCCGGTCCGGCCGGTGGCATGGTCGGCGCTTTTGCCGCCGCTCGAGCGGCCGGTTTGGAGCGGATCATCACCTTTGATATGGGCGGCACCAGCACCGACGTCGGGCTGTGCGACGGCCGCATCCCCCTGACCTCCGAGACGGTCATCGCCGACTGGCCGGTTAAGGTGCCGATGATCGATATTCACACGGTAGGCGCCGGAGGCGGCTCCATCGCCCGGCTCGACGCCGGTGGGGCGCTGCGAGTCGGCCCGGAAAGCGCCGGGGCCGCCCCCGGTCCGGTCTGTTACGGTCGCGGCGATCGGGTGACGGTGACCGATGCCAACCTCTACCTCGGTCGGCTGCGCCCGGACCGTTTTCTCGGCGGCCGCATGCCCCTGGCGGTGGACCGCTGCCGGCAGGCGCTGGAAGAACTGGCCACGGCGGCGGGCTTGGCCCCCCAGCGACTGGCCGAAGGCATCATCGAGGTGGCCGAAGAGACCATGGCCGGCGCCCTGCGGGTGGTCTCCGTGGCGCGAGGCTTCGACCCGCGGGACTTCACCCTGCTGCCCTTCGGCGGCGCCGGCGGCCTGCACGCTTGCGCCCTGGCCGAGATGCTGGCCATGGAACGGATTCTGATTCCGGCCCATCCCGGCCTGTTGTCGGCGGTGGGGCTGGTGCGGGCCGACGTGATTCGCGACTATTCCCGCTCGGTGCTGCGGCCGGGCAATGTAGCGCAAATGGAGCTGGCGGAGCTGTTTCGGCCCCTGGAACAACAGGCCGTTGCCGAGATGGGCGCCGAGGGTATTGCCGGGGCCGCGTTGCAGCTCGAACCGTCTCTCGATATGCGCTATCGGGGTCAGTCCTTTGAGATCACCGTGCCCATGGCCGGGGATTTTTGCCGCACCTTTCACCAGCGCTATCAGGGTCTCTACGGTTATCGCGACGAACAGCGCGACTTGGAGATTGTCACCCTGCGCCTGCGGGCCGTCGGCCGTGGTCCCCGTCCCGATTTGCAGCACGGCCTGTGCCGCGCCAGCGACCTTTCGCCGCTGGTCGTCGAACCGCTGGTGGTGGCGGGGCACGAACGGCCCTGCCCGGTCTACCAACGCAGCGCGCTGCCCTGCGGCGCCAGTTTTTCCGGACCGGCTCTGATTGTCGAGGAGACCGCCACCCACCTGATCACCCCTGGCTGGCTGGTGCGGGTCGATGAAGGGTCCAATCTGCTGCTGGAAAGAGAGGGCGCATGAGCTCGCAGCGAGTCGATCCCATTCGTCTGGAGGTACTCAAGAACCGCTTTGCTTCCCTCACCGAAGAGATGGGCGCGGTGCTGATGCGCACCAGTTTCTCCCCTAACATCAAGGAACGGCGGGATTTCTCCTGCGCCCTGTTCGACCGCGACGGCGAGATGGTTGCCCAGGCGGCCCACATTCCGGTCCACCTCGGCTCCATGCCCCTGTCGGTGGCGGCGGCCTTGCAGCGAGGCGACCTGGCGCCGGGGGACATGGTGCTGCTCAACGATCCCTACCGTGGCGGCACCCACCTGCCGGATATCACCCTGGTCACTCCGGTCTTTTTCGATGGCGAGGAGCAGCCGGCTTTTTTTCTTGCCAACCGTGCCCATCATGCTGATGTCGGCGGTATGAGCGCCGGTTCCCTGCCTCTGTCCAACGAAATCTTCCAGGAAGGTCTGCGCATTCCGCCGGTCAAGATCGTTCGCGCCGGCCAGCTCGATAGCGATTTGCTGGCCCTGCTGCTAGCCAACGTGCGTACCCCGGTGGAGCGGGAAGGGGACCTCAACGCCCAGATCGCCGCCAACCGGGTCGGCGAGCGGCGCTTGCGGGAAGTGGTGGGCCGTTACAGGCTGGCCGAGACGGAACGCTACTGCCACGCGCTGCTCGATTATGGCGAGCGGATGATGCAGGAGGTGCTGGCCGCCATCCCCGACGGCTGTTATGCCTTTGAGGACTTGCTCGACGATGATGGTGCCGGCTCGGGGCCGATTCCCATTCGCTGTGAACTGACCGTGGCCGGCGACGCCGTGACCGTCGATTTTTCCGCCAGCGCTCCGCAGGTGCAGGGCTGCGTCAATGCGGTGCGGGCCATCACTCTGTCGGCAGTGTTTTACGTTTTTCGTCTGCTGGCTCCGTCGGGCATGCCCGGCAGCGCCGGCGTCATGCGGCCCATTGCCGTTCGCACCCGGCCCGGCACGGTGGTCGACTGCAGCTTTCCGGCGGCGGTGGCCGGCGGCAACGTCGAGACCTCGCAGCGTATCGTCGACGTGCTGCTCGGCGCCCTGGCCCAGGCTCTGCCGGGGCGGATTCCGGCGGCCAGCTGCGGCACCATGAACAATCTGACCATCGGCGGCTGCGATCCCCGCAGCGGCCAGCTCTTCGCCTACTACGAAACCATCGCTGGCGGAGCCGGCGGCGGGCCGTCCGGTGCCGGCGCAAGCGGCCTGCAGACCCACATGACCAATACCCTCAACACCCCGGTGGAGGCTCTGGAGCACGCTTATCCTTTAAGGGTGCGGCGCTACTCATTGCGCCCCGGCAGTGGCGGGGCAGGGCGCTGCAGCGGTGGCGACGGCGTGGTCAAAGAACTGCAGCTGCAAAGCGAGGCGCGCATCACCCTGATCAGCGACCGGCGTCGGCAGGGGCCTTACGGTCTGGCTGGCGGACAGCCGGGCCGGCCGGGTCGCAACGCTCTGCTGCGCAACGGCGAATGCCGGGAGCTGCCTGGCAAGTGCACTGTTGACGGCCGGGCTGGCGATGTGTTGATTATCGAAACGCCTGGTGGCGGTGGTTGGGGCGGCTGATGAACATGATCGGTTTTTTTTGAACTGCAGCAGAAAAGCGCGCCCCGGCTTCTTGCCCGCCTGCGGCGGGTACCCTGCGCAGCCGCCGGGCGGGCGGAAAAAACTCGCTGCGCTCAGACATTTTTCTGCCTGTTTCGCCAGCCGCCCGGCCGGGCGGAACCGGCCGGTTTTAAGGGGATTTGGGGTTTTTCCTTGCCTTGATCCCGTGCGAAAATCTGCCTGGACCTTACTGGTTGAAACCGTTTCGGAAGCAAGCTGTGTTTCAAAATACTCCTCAAAACGTAACCGATCTGCACGACTTCGTCGCCCTGCTCGAGGAGCGGGACGAGCTGCGCCGGATTGCGCTGGAGGTCGATTCCCATCTGGAGATCGCCGCTATCACCGACCGGGTCTGCAAGGGGGCGGCAGGGCGGCGAGCCCTGCTGTTCGAACGGGTACGGGGCCATCGGCTGCCGGTTTTGACCAACCTGTTCGGCTCGCTGCGGCGGGCGGCCTGGGCGGTTGGCCTTGATGAGGCCGATCAGTTGCGGCTGCTGCTGGCCGACGAGCTGGCCAGATTCAGCCACGGTAGTGCCACCGAGCGGCTCTGTCGTCTGCTGGCTGAGCCGGCCTGGCAGCCGCAGTTGGTGGCGACCGGCCCCTGTCGCGAGGTGGTAGAGGCCGCACCGGACCTTCGCCAGCTGCCGGCCTTGCACTGCTGGCCCGGCGACGGCGGCCGGTTTCTTACCCAGCCGCTGGTGTTCAGTCGCGATCCCGAAACCGGCCGCGGCAATTGCGGCATGTATCGTATTCAGCTTTTCGGTCGCGACCAAGCGACCCTGCGCTGGCGGCCCGGTTCCGGTGGCGTCCGGCATCAGGCCGCCTGGGCCAAGCGCGGCGAGGCGATGCCGGTGACCATCGTCCTCGGTGGCGATCCGGCAGCCATCTACGCCGCCTGCGCTCCCCTGCCCGAGGGGGCCGACGAACTGGCTTTGGCCGGCTGGTTGCGGCGCCGGCCGTTGGCCATGGTGCCCTGCCTGACTAGCGATCTGGCCGTGCCGGCCAGTGCCGAGTTTGTCATTGAGGGCCTGGTGGAGCCCGGTGCCAGCCGTATCGAAGGCCCCTTCGGTAATCACCGAGGCTGCTACGATTCGGCCGCGCCCGCCGCTCTGCTGCGGGTTACCGCCCTCACTCATCGCCAAAATCCCCTGTTTCCCGCCACGATCACCGGGCCGCCGCCGATGGAGAGCGGTTATCTGGCCAAGCTCAGCGAACGGCTGCTGCTGGCCCTGCTGCAGGCTGATTTTCCTCAAATCGTCGCTATCAACATGCCCATGGAGACCATCTTTCATGGCGTCACCCTGCTGGCGGTACGGCGGGAGCAGGAGGGCGATATTGCCGAACTGGCCCGGGCCCTGTGGGGCCGGAAGCCCTTCAGCCGGGCCAAGCTGCTGCTGTTTGTCGATGAGCAGACCGATGTGCAGGATGCTCAAGGCTGTTTCTGGCGGGCCATCAACCGACTGGATGCGGAGCGGAACCTGCTGCGCGACGGCCATCGCCTGGCCATCGACGCCACGCGGCTGCCCGGTCGGCCCCTGGCCCTTGATCCCGCAGTGAAGACCTTGCTCGAGCGACGCTGGTCAGAATACGGTCTCGACGCCTGAGTCCGGGGGCTGCAGGGCTATGGCGCCGTTGGCGAAATGGTTTACAATGGATAAGGATGCAACGTAAGAGGTGACCCGATGACCGAACAAGCGAGCAAGCCGCTGAAAATCGACCGCCTGGTGCCGGAAACCCCCCAAGGCCTGATCGTGGTGATTACCGGCAACGGCAAGGGCAAGACCACTTCGGCTCTGGGCATGACCCTGCGTGCCTGCGGTCACGGCTTGCGCACCTGCATTATTCAGTTCATGAAGGGCGATCTCTATGCCGGCGAATGGGACGGCATCAAGCAGCTCAAGGGGGTGGAGCTTATCGCCACCGGCAAGGGATTCTGCGGTATTCAGGACAATCCCTACCCCTTTGAGGAGCACCGGGCCAACGCTCAGGAGGCGATTCGTCTGGTCAAGGAAAAGATCGCCTCGGGGCGGTTCGATATTGTCATTATGGACGAAATCAACAACGCCCTGCATCTCAAGCTGGTCGACCTCGATCAGGTGCTGGAGATACTGCAGGGCAAGCCGTCCCTCATGCACCTGATTCTTACCGGCCGTGATGCCCACCCTCGAGTGGTCGAGCTGGCCGATACGGTCAGCGAGGTGCGCGAGGTCAAGCATGCCTTTCGCAAGGGTATCGAACCGCAGCCGGGCATCGACTATTGACAGCGTTTCGGCCGGCCGTCTGCTTCGGGCCATAGAGAGGAGAGGCGAGTCATGTATCGTACCCTGATCAAGCTGCTCATCCTGGCCGTGGTCTTGCTGGCACCTGGTTGCAGCCACGTTCTGTCCCCTGCGGCCCGTTCAGCCGTCGATCTTCCGGGCGGGTATGGTCAGTTTTTTCGCGATCCTGAGGCGGCCGCCGGCCGGACCCTGCTGCTGGCCGGGTTTATCGTCTCCAACAAGGTGAGCCGCGACGGCACCGTTCTTACCCTGCGTCCCTATACCATGGACCAGCGCGGCGTGCCCCGCAGGCCCGTTAAGGGCGCTGGCGAACTGCTGGCTCGCAGCGAGCGGATCCTCGATCCGGCCCGGTTTGGCAGCGGCCATCTGGTTACCCTGACCGCCACCTATGTCGGCCGGGAGCCTCGCGCCGTGGCCGATCGGCAGTTCGGCCGTCCGCTGTTCGAGATCGGCGAGATTCATTGGTGGCCCAAGGAGCCTCATTATCCCTATGGTTATCGCTATCCGTATCGTATCTATTGAGCCGGAGGCCGGGCGTTGTTGTCGTGGATGACGATTGCAGGCGGCCAAAAAGGTGGAGTAAGCTTGGAACAGGAGGGGACCATCTAGCGAGAGGAGTCGGTCATGAACAGATCAGGTTATGCTCTCGGGTCGCTGCTGTTACTTCTGGTCCTGGGCGGTTGCGGCTCGGTGTTGTCCAAGGATGCCCTGTACGGCGTCAACTACGAAGTGGATTATGCTCAGCTCAAAGCATCGCCGGAGATCCATTTGGGCAAAACCGTCATCGTCGGCGGTATGATTCTCGACAATGAGCTGAGCAACGCCGGCACCACCCTGGAAATTCTCAAGTATACCCTGGACAATCGCGACGAGCCGCAGGATCCGGATGAAGTCAGCGGGCGCTTTCTGGCCCGAACCAGCCAGTTGCTCGATCCGAGCATCTACAAGGGCGGTCGTCTGGTGACCCTGGTCGCTACCCTGCGTGGCGTGGAAGCCCGGCCGCTGCAGAAGATCAGTTATTCTTATCCACTGTTTGACATTGTCGAAATCTACCTGGTGCCGGCGCGGCAGACCGAGGGTCCCGGTTACTATCCTTACTATTACGACCCCTGGCCCTATTGGCATCGCTACCCCTACTGGTATCGTCATCCCTATTGGTGGTAGGATGCGGGCGCGGCGGCCGATCGCTGTCGCTGAATTGGTTATTTAATCGTGGCAATGCCTGTCCGAAAACGACGGCCTGAAGCCGCTGTGTTTTGGACAGGCACTGAGGAAGGAAAACCATGAAGCAGAAGTTTGCGTGCTGGACGGCATTCGCCGTCCTGTTTCTTTGCCTGGTGCCGGCAGCGTCCGCGCTGGCAGGCAAAGCGGAGGAAAAGGTGGGGCAGGCGGGCACGGTCCTGGAGCAGATCATGGCCATTCCCGAGTCGGCTATTCCGCCGAACCTGCTGAACAACGCCTACGGCATCGCCATCATTCCGGGGGTTATCAAGGCCGGATTTGTTATCGGCGGCCGCTACGGCACCGGTGTGGTGCTGGTGCGGAATGCCGCTGGCCACTGGAGCAATCCCTGCATGATCTCGTTGGCCGGGGGCAGTTTCGGCTGGCAGATCGGCGCCCAGTCCACGGACGTGATTCTGGTGTTCAAGAGCGCTCGCAGCGTCGAGGGCCTGATCAAGGGTAAATTCACCCTTGGCGTCGATGCCGCGGTGGCCGCCGGCCCCGTCGGACGCCGAGTGGAGGCGGCGACGGATATCACCCTCAAGGCCGAGATCCTCTCCTATTCCCGCAGTCGCGGTTTCTTTGCCGGAGTCTCCCTGGAGGGTTCGGCGCTGCAGATCGACGACGAGGCCAACGCCGCCTACTATCAGCAGTCCTATGTGCGGGCCAACGATGTTCTCTACGGTGCGGGGCTTGCCGCGCCGCCGTCGGCCCATCGCCTGCGGGAGATCCTGGCGATCTACTCTACGCCGCCTCTTCGCTAGGAGGGCTTTCGCCGCTGCATCCATTTATGAAGGCGAACCCGCAGACTATCGTCGCCCTGTTGTTCAGGGTTGGTGACAGTCGAGCGGGTTTGGTTTTTTTTCAGGCTCCGCCGGACCGAGCAAATCGGTGATCGGCCGAGCACCGGAGTGTCATGATCAGTTCTGTTTACCAAAAGATTCGTACCCTGCTGGAGATGATCCGTTTCTCCCATACTGTCTTCGCCTTTCCTTTCGCCCTGATGGCTGTGGTACTGGCCTCTCGCATGACGGGGGAGCTGCCGTCCGTCGGTCAGATGGTCTGGATCTGTCTGGCCCTGGTCGGGGCCCGCACCGGGGCCATGGCCTGTAATCGCCTGATCGACGCCCGTATCGATGCCGCCAATCCCCGCACCGCCGACCGACATTTGCCGGCGGGACGGGTAACAGGCCGCGAGGCGGCGCTCTTGGCAGCGGTCGGCTTCGCTCTGCTGCTGCTGGCTGCCTGGCGTCTCAATCCCCTCTGTTTGACCCTGGCGCCTGTGGCCATCGGGCTGCTTCTGTTCTACTCTTACAGCAAGCGCTTTACCTCCCTGTCGCATATGGTGCTGGGGCTCTGTCTGGCGGCGGCGCCCGCCGGGGCCTGGATCGCCCTGCGCGGCTCCTTTGGCTGGCCGTCACTGATCCTCGGCCTGGCGGTGCTCTGCTGGGTGGCGGGGTTCGACATCTTTTACGCCCTGCAGGACGAGGAGTTCGACCGCTCCCAGGGGCTGCATTCGATTCCGGTCCAGCTCGGCACTCGCCGGGCCATTCTGCTGGCCAAACTGCTGCACGGCCTGATGATCATGTTGTTGTCGCTGCTGGCGCTGATCGCACCGTTGGGGGAAGTCTATCTGGGCGGCGTGCTGCTGGTGGCGGGACTGCTGTTCTATGAGCATCGCCTGGTGCGACCTGACGACCTGAGCCGCCTCAATAAGGCCTTTTTCACCGTAAATGGATATGTCAGCGTAAGCATGTTTGTGTTTACCCTGATCGATGCGGCCTTGACCTGGAGCTGAGGAGGACGCCATGGACAAGATCGTACTGGCCATAACCGGCGCTTCGGGAGCCGTTTATGGCCTGCGCCTGACCGAGGAGTTACTGCGCTCCGGTCGCCAGGTAGTGCTGCTGATGAGCCGGGCCGGTCGCCAGGTGCTGCGTCACGAAACCGGCCTCGACTGGACGGGTCCTCTGGCGGCCCGCCGGGAGCGGATCGCAGACCATTTTCAGGCCGGCGAGGCTCTGCAGCATTACGACGAGGAC
>JAUWLU010000159.1 GCA_030613545.1 Desulfuromonadales bacterium | reverse complement strand
GCCGAGAACTGGCGGTCCTCTGGGTTGAAGATGTGCAGGGAATCTATCAGGGTACCGATTCCAAACCTCATGCCTGGCTGCTGTCCGCCGATTTGCAGCCTCTGGCTGCCGCTCAGGCCGGTTATCTGCGCCTGCACCAACGACAGGCGGTGTTGCAGAGGCGTGGCCCTCATGCACCCTTTAGCGGGCCGGTAATGGGCTTCAGTCGCCGGGGCGGAGAATGGTCCGTCGATGACAAGCCCCTGGGCTGGGGGGGCGCTATCTTTGCCAGCACCCCCCTCGATCAACGGCTGGCCCTTGGCTACGACGATCAGGGGCGCCTGCAGCTGGTGGACAGAAAACAGGGACGGCCACTGCCGGGCGGTCTGCTGCTGCAGGACCTGGGCAGTTATGCCGGTCCGCAACTGGCGGTGTCCTTGGAAAACCCCCAGTACCGTTCCGGGTTCGGCAAAGAGGACCAGGTGCGGGAGGAATACCATGCCCTGCCGCCCCGTTTGGCCATCGCCGCGGACGGTTCGGCCTATACCGTACGGCGCGGTCGCAGCGCCGGTTTGCCTCTGCTGGGCAAGCCTTCGGGCCAGGACCGGATTGTTCGAGTGGTGCGCCGCGACCATCGGCTGCTGCTGGAAGAGCCTTTTGCCGGTATTGATGCCTATATCCTCGATTTTGCCTTGCTGGAACGACCGGGCCGGCAGCCCGCTGTGGTTTTGCTGCTCAACGATCGGGAGGACGGCTCAGGGCCAGCCCATCTGCTGATTCAGGCGAGCCGTTAGGTCGATAGAGGGCAATCTGTAGAGACGATTTAAAGAAAACTTAGTTTTGACTGGATTTTTTTACCTGTGGGATTATGATTGGTAGGTAGTTATCATTAATGGCAATGGGGGATTGCGGGTAGATTATTCTGGAAGGATTTTTTGCGGAAAGGAGCATGGAATGTCGGATATCATGGAAACCATCGCAACTAACGAGTTGCTGAAGACCCTGGCAAAAACCATCGAGGCCGCCGGTTTTGCCGAACGACTCAAGGGGGCCGGTCCCTTTACCTTCTTCGCGCCCAACGAAGAGGCCTTCTCCAAACGCAATATGGACGAACTCCTTAAGGATATCGACAAGCTCAAGACCAAGCTGGAGTACCATCTGGTCGCCGGAAACTATTCGCAGTCCGCCCTCGATGTGGTAACCATCGACTCGCTGGTTACCGAATGCGGCAAGAGCTTATCGGTCTACCTCGATGAAAACGAGGTGATGATCGATAATGCCCACATTGTCCAGGGGGATATCGCGTGTAGCAACGGTGTGATTCATATCGTTGATAATGTCTTCATTACGGCCCATTCCGGTTGGTACGAAACCACCGCTTGAGTATTATAGGCAACGAATCATTGAGATACAAAAAGGGCGGTCAAGTGACCGCCCTTTTTGTATCCAGCAGTAGTGAGCTGCCGATTTCTGTATTGGTTAAAATTTTTACCACCCGTTCCCTTCACTCACTAGAGAACACAGAGAAAACCTATTGATTTTATGGAATTCCTCTGTGGCCTCTGTGGTGAAAGCTTTTGCTATTGATAGGTCAGTAATTACGACATCGAAGCCAGCCGCCTCTTGGCCTCCTTGGCCTCCGATGACAGGGGAAAGGTGTCGACCAGTTTGTTGAAGATGGCTTTTGCGCTCTGGTTGTCCCCCAGGGTCTGAAAGGTGATGCCCTGCTTCAGCTGGGCTGCCGCGGCCTTGGGGTGGTCGCTGTGCTTGTCGATGACGTCCTGAAATTGCAGGATGGCGTTTTCATATTTCTTTTCGCCGTAATAGGCTTCGCCGATCCAGTAGCTGGCATTGACGGTCAGGGAGTGCTTAGGGTGCTGCTGCAAAAAACGCTGCAACAGATCCCGTCCATCCGCATAGCGCTCTTCGCTGCGAATCATGGCGACGGCGCGGCGGTAGAGGTCTTCGGGGGATTCGGCGACCGGTGTTGTAGTGGCCGCTGGTTTTGCCGCCGCCGGTTTGGTCAACTGATCTTCGATGGCGGAAATTTTGAGGCCGAGATCGTCCCGCACCAGAGAAAGTTCGTCGCGCAATTCGTTGTCGGCTTGCGACAGGTCGGCCAGTCGGCCGTTGAGGGCTTGCTGCTCGAGGCGCAAGGCATCGAGGCTGGCCTGCAACTCGGCCTGGAGGCGACTGAGGGCTTCAAGACGGTCGCGGGTTTCGTCGTTGCGCTGGTGCTGCTGGCTGGCCAGGGTCCGCTCCGATGCCGCCAGGCGCCGCTTCATTTCTTCCAGGTCCCGTTCCATGGTCAATTGGCGTTGGGTGGGGATACAGCCGGCCAACAGCACGACCAACGCCAGTATCGGCAGCACTTTTTTCCAGATCATCACGGCATCACCTCCTTCAATAGAAAATCAGTCGGCCGCAACCGGGTTTGCGTTGCGGCCGATGTTAGGCACGGTCAATCAGCGTTCGGCTTTAAACTCGGCGCGGCGGTTGAGGGCATAGGCCTCTTCGCTGCCCGAATGATCTAGAGGCAGTTCCTCGCCGTAGGAGATGACCGAAAGGAACAGCGGGTCGATGCCGAGGGACACCAGAAAGTTCTTGGCGGCCAGGGCCCGTCGCTGGCCGAGGGCCAGGTTGTATTCGTCGGAGCCGCGCTCGTCACAGTAGCCTTCGATGCGGATCCTCTGCTCGGGGTTGGCCGCCATGTAGGCGGCGTTGCTGACCAGCAGTTCCTGAGCCGCGGCGCTCAGCGTGTACTGGTCGAACTCGAAATTGATACGCTGCAGGGCCGGGACCGCTGTGGTGGCAACGCCATATCCTGCGGCGCTTTCATCGATGGCGCTTTCGCCAAGGGCCATCTCATCGAGACCCTCGGTCTGCAGCATGTCCTGGCCCATGTCCTGGCTGACGGTGGTGTCCGGAACCGCGGTTGTGGTGGCAGCCGGTTTCTTGGCGCAGCCGGCGGCGAGCAGAATGGTGGCGGCGAGCAGCAGGACACATTGCAACATGGCTTTTTTAGAAAAAGATTTCATTTTGATCCGCTCCTTTATGATCTGATTGTTGGCGTAGGGGGTGGCCTTTATTGGCCTCCTTTAAACGACTTCATTATACAGAAACAAAGCTGAAAGACAATGTTAATGGGTTCGCAAAAAGCCATGAGATGGCTAAGCAAAAATTTCGATCTACAAGGCGTAGTGCTTTTTCAGGGGTGAAGGCATACATATGGTATGTCGAAGTCTTGAAAAAGCACTGCAACGCAGTAGGACGGACTTTTTGCGACGGCATCAATGTTTACCAGCGTCCCGACCAGGCCGGATGGCTGCAATCGCCGCCAGCCGGAGAGATGCGCGTAACACCGCTGCCATCGGCGCGCATGATATAGATGGCCTTGGGCCCGCTCTGGCTCGACGAGTAGACGATAAAACGGCCGTCGGGGCTCCAGCGTGGATGTTCGTTGTTGCCCGGGCCGAAGGTCAGGCGGCGCTCGTCGCTGCCGTCCGGGGCGACGGTGTAAATATCGAAGCGGCCCTGTTCCAGGCGGCTGAAGGCGATGCGGTCGCCTTTGGGGCTCCAGGCCGGGGTAGCGTTGTACTTGCCGGCAGTGGGCAGGCGTTTGACCTGCTGCGAAAGGATGTCGAGGATGAAGATCTGCGGATTACCCTGGCGGTCGGAGACGAAGGCCAGCTTGTCGCCGGCCGGACTCCAGCTCGGATCGACATCGATGCTCCAATGTTTGGTGAGCTGTCGATGGTGACTGCCGTCGGTGCCCAGCAGGTGCAGGTCCGAGTTGCCATCCTTGGACAGGGTCAGGGCGATTTCCCGGCCGTCGGGCCGAAAGCGGCCGGCGATATTGAGGCCTTGGCGAGCGGAAACACGGGCTTCCCGCCCCGAGTAGATCTCCTTGCGATACAGGTCGGGATTGCCGGCCCGGTAAGAGGTGAACAGCAGCTCTTTGCCGGTGGGAGAAAAGTCGGGGTTGAGAACGATGGCGCGGTGGTTGGTGAGGCGTACCCCATTGCGTCCGTCGACGTCCATCAGGTACAGCTCTTTATGCCCGCTGCTATTGCCGATATAGGCGATGCGGCTGTTAAAGGGGCCTTCTTCGCCGGTCAGGCTTTTCAATATCTGATCGGCAAAGCGATGGGCCATACGCCGGACATCGCTCTGGGCGCCGATATAGCGGCGTCCGGTGAGGAGCCGCCGGTGCGTGACATCGAACAGGCGGGCTTCGACGACCAGCTTGCCGTTCTGCAGGCGGCAGACGCCTTTGACCACTCCCTCGGCGCCAAGTAGTCGCCACTGGCCGAAATCGACCTGGCTGCTGTTGAGGCCGATCTTGCGGGCATCGGACAGAAAGGAGTTGGGCGCAACCAGGCTGAACAGCCCGGACAGCAGCAGGTCGTCATTCAGGGTCTGGTCGAAGTCGTTGACGATCTGCGCCGGAACCATGCCCTGGGCCAGCAGTTTGGTCGAGGCCAGGGGGATGGTCTGCTGACCGGGGGCGCGAATCTCGATATCGGCCGCCGCCGGTGCGGCAAGCAACAGGAGCAGCAGGCTGAACAGGGCGAATAGGCGCATCGGTTCAATCCATGAGGTCTTTGAGGTTGAAGGTAACCACCACTTCGAGGGGCCGGCCCGGCTTGAACGCCAGTTGCCGGCTCTTGAGGATGGCCCGGGTGACCGAATCGTCAAAGGTGCTGTCGCCGGAGGATTTGAGGAACGCTTTGCCGGTCAGAACGCCCTGCGCATTGTAGCTGATGCGCACGCGACTTTCCAGGTCGCGGCGTACGACCTGGTATTTGGACAGGCTCCAGTTTTTGGTCAGCCGTTCCTGCAACCACAGCTCCTGGCTGACCCCCGCCTGGTCGCCGGTGCCGTCGGGCATGCCGAGGGGGGCGGTCGAACCGCCGCCGGCAGCATTGCCGGCCCGGCTGTCGCTGCTGGCCAGAGCGGCGAGCTTGTCCTTGAGGGCGGCCATCTCCTGCTTGCGGCGCATCTTCGCTACGGCGCTCATGGCCGTCTGGTAGTCCGCACCGCTATCGGCCGACGCCTGGCTTATGGCAGCGCTTTTCTTAGCGGCAGGTTGAGGCTTGCTGGCGGTTTTGGCGACCGGCGCTTTTTTTGTCCTTTTGACGGTCTGTTTGACCGGCCTCGGCGGCACGACCTTTTTGGCCGTCGGCACCGTCTTTTTGGCCGGAGTAGGAGCGCTCTGCTTGACGGCCTTTAAAGCGCTGTGCTGGCCAGCCGGGCGACCGGCTCGCGGGTTGGCCACCGGCAGTTGA